>CALXBC010000001.1 GCA_944386455.1 uncultured Clostridia bacterium
TTTTACGATTTTTCACTTTTTCCGTAAAAATGAAAAAACGCCGGAAACCCTTGATTTTACTGGGTTTTCCGGCGGAGTTTTTGGCGTTCCCGAGGTGATTCGAACACCCGACCTACCGCTTAGGAGGCGGTCGCTCTATCCAGCTGAGCTACGGAAACATCTTTAAAATCTATTCAATTTTAGTCTTAAACTTACTCAATGTCAATCGCCTTTGCCCGAAAGGCGGTCGTTATAACATATTCTTAGGAGGCGAACGCTCTATCCTGCTGAGCTACGGGCGCATATTATGAAATTTAGGTAAATTAGGCTTCGAGGGCTTATCCCTTACATTTTCCCGAAAAGGCACCAAAGGGTACCAAACAGGGTGCCATATTGCCGGAAGTCTCGATACAAGGTCGCGAAATCGGCATTTTCCTCGCGTTTTCGCGTGTTCCCTCGCATATCAAGCGGATAGACCAAGACCTTAGGAGGGCGGTGCTCTATCCAGCTGAGCTACTGGGACATATGAATAAATATTAAGTTTTTATGCATTTCCTCCGCTAAATGGATACGAACGATCTACCGCTTAGGAAGCGGTCACTCTGTCCAGCTGAGCTACGGTAACATAATTATTGCCGCTCTCATCATCCTGCCAAGCGTCAGCTGACAAAAAGACGCCTGTTTATTATACAACATTGCATGAAAAAAATCAATCCCCTTTCTCAGCCCCGCCGTAAAAGTTTTGTAGGATTACAATACATGCAAGACGGTGTCAGACAGCAAGGCGCACTTGTGTTTTTGGCATGATTGTGGTATACTAACTATTAGAAACCGATCTGGTTTCTGGCTGTGGAATTCCCTTTTAAGAGGGAAAATCCACAAATTTTCTGAAAGGATGGTCATTATGAACGTCGTTTTTGTGGGGAAAAAAGTCACTTTGACAGAAGACTTTAAACAGAAAGCAGAAAAGAAGCTTCAGAAAATTGAAAAACTGATTCAGGAGCCTGCCGTAAACATTGTGGTTTCCACAGTCAGAGAGCAGGCTACAGTCGAACTTACGATAAAGAGCGGCGGCTTTATGTTTCGCGCGGAGAAGACCGCACTGGATAAAATGGACGCCCTGGAAGAAGGCGTTGACACCATCATCCGCCAGATTCGCAAGAACAAGACGCGGCTGGAAAAACGACTGACCCAGGGAATCGCAGAATTCCCGCCTGAAGAGGAAGAAAACTTTGAGGTTGTAAAATATAAAAAATTTGTACTCAAGCCAATGACGGTAGAAGAGGCGATTTTACAGATGAATCTGCTGGGACATACGTTTTTTATGTATCGGGATGCCCAGACGGACGGAATCAATGTGGTATACCGCCGAAAAGACGGTGACTATGCCGTACTGGAGCCGGAAATCTAAACGCAACTTGGGTGATCAACGAACAGCGCCTTGCGTAGCGCAAGTATCAGCGCTGCGGAAAGGACTGCGTCTATTTTTATGAACAAGCTGAAATATCTGTGCCCTTGTCTGTTTGGGCTGGAAAGTGTTTTAAGCGGGGAAATCAAGAGACTGGGCGGAGAGGACGTTCAGGTGAGTGATGGAAAGGTCACATTTTATGGTGATTTTTCATTGCTTGCCCGGGCAAATCTCAATCTTCGAACCGCTGAGCGGGTTCTGGTGGTACTGGGGCATTTTGCGGTTCAGAGCTTTGAAGACCTGTTTCAGGGGGTAAAAGCTCTGCCGCTGGAAAATTTTATCGGAGAAAAAGATCGTTTCCCGGTCAAGGGCTGGTCGCTCAATTCGAAGCTTGCAAGTGTTCCTGACTGCCAGGCAATTATAAAAAAAGCTGCAGTGGAGCGTCTGAAAGAAAAATATGGAATCTCGTGGTTTGAGGAATCCGGCAGCTTGTTTCAAATCCAGTTTTCTATCCTGAAAAACGAGGCCACGGTCATGCTGGATACGACCGGCGCAGGGCTTCATAAGCGGGGTTACCGCCGGGATTCCAACGAGGCGCCGATCAAGGAAACTTTGGCGGCGGGGATTATCGACCTGGCGCGGGTCAGGCCGGACAGCATTTTTTATGACCCATTCTGTGGCTCCGGTACCTTTTTGATTGAGGCGGCTGCGAAAGCCCTGAATATTGCGCCGGGGATCAATCGCAGGTTTGCAGCGGAAAAATGGCCGCTGATTCCCCCGGAAATCTGGCAGGAGGAACGCACCCGCTGTTTTGATCAGGTGCGGCGGGATGCTTCATTTATTGCTTATGGCAGTGATATAGATCCCGCGTGCGTTTCCTTGACTGAAGAAAATGCCAGGAAAGCGGGGGTCGGTTCCCGCATCAGGCTTAAAAGAGCAGATATCAAAGAATTCTCTTTGCAGTCCGAAGGCGGTATTGTGGTCTGCAATCCGCCTTATGGAGAACGTCTGCTGGATGTCAAACAGGCGGAGGAGCTGTACCATGTGATGGGAGAACGGTTTGTCAAAGGCAGGGCAAATTATTATATTATTTCGCCGCATGAAAACTTTGAACGGATCTTCGGCCGCCCGGCAACCAAACGACGCAAGCTGTATAACGGGATGATTCGCTGTCAGCTGTTTCTGTATTTTTAAAGCTGCTGTCTTCGTTAATAAAATGATAGGCGTGACCCTGATTATTGTTAAATGATTGACTGTAAGGAGGGGCTTCCTATGAAACGAAAAAAAGTGGTAATTTCATTATTATTGGCGACGATATTTATTGTCATTGCAGTATTGATTGCCAATTTCTACTTTCCTGTCAATTTCCTTTTGGCCGACTTTCCAGATAAGAACAGTTTTGATTTAACGGTTGAATGTGATGCAGACAGGGTCTATCGTGTTAATGACAGCATTACGATAAAAGCAATCCTGAATAACCGTAATCATCATACATATGCTGCATCACACACAGGAAAAGCCATTTATTTCGACTTTCGGCTGGAAGGGGATGAAACGGAGATTGCCTATCCTGCTCTTTATGTCGGAGAGACAATCTGGAGCAGTCAGGATATCGTCGCTCAGCAAACCTTTCAGCCGGAGCAGCCGGGCACATATTATCTCACAGCGGCTGCGAACTTTACGATTTCTCATAAGGATCAAGGTGAAAACTATCAATATGAGGAGAAGATTAAAATCATCGTGGAGTAAAATTTACAAAAAAGGATCGATTCTAGAAATCATTTTCTTTCAAACCAAGCGGCAAAGAGTATGCCCCCGGCAAACCGTGTTATGATGCGGTTTGCTGGGGGCAATGCTATAAGAGAAAAATATAGCGTGTCAGAACAGGCTGAGCTGTACGCCGTCAGGCCTTGGTTTTGGAACGGCAACGGGTGCCTGTACCAGCTTGGCTTCGGGAATGTCGGCGAGAAACGGGGATGGCTCAGGAGAAGCCAGAAGCAGCAGCTTGTCTTTCGCGCGGGTCATCCCCACATAAAACAGACGGCGCTCCTCTTCCGTGTCAGAAGGATGCCGTTCAGATTCGAGGGGCAGAATCCCCTTGCTGACGCCGCAGAGAAACACAAC
Organism: uncultured Clostridia bacterium; assembly: GCA_944386455.1. GTDB lineage: Bacteria > Bacillota > Clostridia > Oscillospirales > Ruminococcaceae > HGM13222. Next base: position 3,512 of record CALXBC010000001.1, read on the forward strand.
GGGAAATTCCAGACCCTTCGCACCATGAAGCGTCATCAGAGTCACGGCACCGGATGTATAGCTTTTTCCGTGTCCACATACAAGGTCGGCTTCCTCGCCACAGGACAGCGCTGTCAGTAAAGCGGGCATGTCCGAATAAAAGACCGCTGTGTTCCGCAGCTTCTGGAGCGGCTCTGTTTCAGAAAGACCTGCTTTTTGAAAAAAGCGCTCCAGGAGCTTGTGCGGTTTGCCTTTTCCGGAAACAAACTGCGGTGCGAGCCGGAAAAACGGTTCCAGATGTCCGACCTGGCCGTATGCGGCAGACAACTCTGAAAAGGCTTCTGCGGCCGTTTTATTTTCACAGGCCGTATTCCAGCTTAGGCTGAAGCCGGAAACAAGGTCGTCGGGACAGTTCCACAGAGTTTTGAGCGCGGTTTCCAGCGCGGCCATGTCGCCGGGATTGCGAAGAAATCGGAAAAAGCCAATACAGCCACGCACAGCCGGATCCGCGAGGTAATCGTCCCTGCCGGCTGTCACATATGGTATATTTTCTTTTTTCAGGCACTTTTCAATCAGCGCTGCCTGATGGTGAGTGCGATATAAAACCGCGATGTCCGAAAAGCCGCAGGAAACCGTATCCCGTTTTTGAAGCAGGCGGTTCTCCGCGTCCAGCATATCGAGTCCCCCGACCATGCGGTTGATTTCCTTGGCGATAAAAATCCCTTCGGAAAGCGGTGTTTGGGCTGTCAGCAGATCGACCGACGCTCCTTTTGAACGATGCGGATGCAGAAGCCGTGTTCCGCCGGGATTTTGGGAAATGACAGGAAGCGCGCAGGCAAGGATTTCGGGGGTGGAACGATAATTTTCTGACAGGCGGATCTGCCGTAAATCAGGATGATCGTTTTTCAGCCGCTCAAAGCAGCGGGCATCCGCGCCGCGGAAGCCGTAGATCGACTGATCGGGATCCCCGATGACAAAAAGGCTTTTTCCATGTTGGCTCCAGATGCGGATCAGTTCATACTGCAGCTGGTTGATGTCTTGAAATTCATCAACCAGCAAATAGGAAAAGCGGCGCTCCTGTTTGGCGGAAGCACGGCAAAGCTCCAATGCGCGCAGCAGAAGATCGTCAAAGTCGATCAGCCGCCGTTCCGACAATCTGGCGGCATATTTTTGAAAGGCATCTTCAAACAGATCATCCCGCTCGGCAGGCAGTCCGTTCTTTTTGGCGGAAACTCTTCTCAAAAACTGACTGGTTTTGAGCTTCAGCCCGCATTCCCGCAATACCGATGCCGCAATTTCCTGCAGCAGGAATTCGTCAGGCAGGGCGGTTTCGGGCTGCGCCCGGCAGAGCAGCTCATAGCTGATGGAATGGAAGGTCCCTGTTGTAATGCCGCGAGCAGCAGATTTACTGCCGAGTGCCTGTTCCAGGCGGGCTCTGATTTCATCTGCGGCTCTATTGGTGAACGTAACGGCTGTAATTTGCCCGGGCTTTACCCCTCGGTTCTTGATCAAGTGGAGGATACGGGAGATCAGAGTCCGTGTCTTTCCCGTCCCTGGGCCTGCTGTTACGGCTATAAAAGGATCAACAGCAGTGGCAGCGGCCTCCTGCTCCGCGTTCAGCGCGATCGGGACGTCTGTATCCTGAGATTTTTCTTCCGAAACGGATGCAGGAGACTTCACAACCCGCTCGGATGACTTCCCGGCCGATGCAAGTCCGGTGAACAGGCTGAACTGGCCGTTTAAGCTGTCGATCTCGCTCTGGCTCAACAGATTAATCGTACCGTATTCTCCGTCATAGCCCGGGGCGCGCTCCACCTTTCCGGCCCGCAGGCGGCGGATTCCCTCCGCAATACAAGGCCCTGCGGCCAGTTCGATCTCATTTGTCGGGATTTGCCGCAGGATATCAAATTCATTTCCCAGCTGACGGAGCAATTCCTCATAGATTGCGGCTGTTTTTTTGCTGCTTTCCGACAGCCCCGTAGACGCGGCAATGACTTCAGGGAGCGGGACCAGGCTTTCATATGGCCTGGCATTTTTCGGGCGGAAGCCATCCGCGCGGTCTGCAAGCTCTTCCACGCGGTGTTCCACTCCGATTGTCAGCTTTTTGCCGCAGACAGGACAGATTCCGCCGCAGGCAATTGCTTCGGCGGGTTTCAGACACAGATTGCAGCTGCGATGCCCGTCATAGTGATATTTTCCTTCTTCGGGGAAAAATTCGATCGTCCCGGCGAGACCGGTGCCCTCTTGAATGGCATAATACAGCCCGGAATAGGACAGCTCCGTGTCCAGCAGATTGGCTTCTCTGCCCAGCTTGGCAGGAGAGTGCGCGTCGGAGTTGGAGACAAGCTGATATCGGTCGAGCTGGGAAACACGCCAGTTCATGGGCGGGTCAGAGGAAAGCCCGGTTTCCATGGCGTGAATATAGGGCGTCAGATCTTCAAAGCATTCCTCCACGCTGCTAAAATTGGAAAAAGCGCCGAACATGGAAAAATGCGGTGTCCAGATATGGGCGGGAATAAAAATGGCTTTTGGACAACTCTCCATTGTGATTTCCAGCAGATCGCGGCTGTCAAGCCCCAGGATCGGACGCCCGTCGGAATGAATGTTGCCGATGGCTTCCAGTTTGCGGGAGAGTATTTCTGCCGCCTCCAGATCGGGCAGGAGAATCAAATTATGTACTTTGCGTACCTTGTCGTTTTTCTTATAGATACAGCTGATCTCTCCGGAAAGTACAAAGCGGGCCGGCTCGCCCGGTGCTTGCGTACTGCGGCAGTCTTCACGCAGGAGATACAGACCGCTGCCGTCTGGAACGAGCTTTTGCGTCAATTCTTCCCGCCAGGCGGGATGGGTAAAGTCTCCTGTTCCAATCAAACGGATCCCCTTTCTGCGCGCCCACAAATCCAGCTGTTCAGGAATACAGTCTTTGCTGGTGGCTCGGGAATACCGGGAATGGATGTGAAGGTCAGCAATATACATAAGGGTTGTCCTCCTGCGGCTGGTTTGCTTTTATTATACCGCTTTCGGCAGAAAACGACAAGCTGTTTCGCAGTAAATACTGTGCGAGCGGTCGGCCAGCGATTACAGGGGTCCGCCGTATCTTTTTTTCCAGCGATAAACATACCGACGGTTGGCTTTGTATCTTATTGCCGCTTTGGTTACTCCATATTTCTTGGAATATTTAATGATTGCCTGACGATACAGCATGGTTTGTGTTACAGTATTCATGACGAATAGCTGAGCCTCCTGTCAGTTGGTATCAACAACTTAACTGTAACACAGGTTCTTCTATTCGCCTTTTTTTTATTTCTGTAACACTTCTATTGTAATCCTACAATTTTTCTTTGTTTGCATGTCAAAAAGAGTTGACAATTGTGAATTTTTTTACTATAATAAATGTAATTACACAAAATGGCTGTGAGAAGATCAACCGCCTGTCAACGGACTTTTCAGAGAATGCGCTCATCGGCTGCAAGGCGCTGAGTCCGACCGCGGAAGCCGTCTTTGAGCCGCGGATGAAACAAATCCGACGCAACGCCTGCGTTAAAGGCTGCAAAAGAGGCACGGCAACGTGCAAGTTGGGTGGTACCGCGGAAACATTCGTCTTCGTCCCTGCTCTCCCTTTTTGGGATGTGTGGGAGGAAGACTTTTTATTTTGTCAATTTTTGGAGAGGATGATAAGAAATATGAAATGGACTGGATTAAACGAGCTGCGGGAAACATTCCTGCGCTTTTATGAATCCAAAGGGCATCTGCGTCTGCCAAGCTATCCGCTGATCCCACAGGGAGACAAAAGCCTTCTGCTGATCAATTCAGGCATGGCACCGATGAAAAAGTTCTTTCTGGGACAGGAAACGCCGCCCCGCAAACGGGTGACCACCTGCCAGAAATGCATTCGCACCCCTGATATTGAACGGGTCGGCAAAACAGCCCGCCACGGCACTTATTTCGAGATGCTGGGCAACTTTTCGTTCGGCGACTACTTTAAGCATGAAGCAACTGCCTGGGCATGGGAGTTCATTACAAAGGTGCTGGAGCTGCCGGTTGACCGTCTGTGGGTTTCCATTTATCAGGACGATGATGAGGCCTTTGACATCTGGACCAAAGAGGTTGGCGTTGCACCGGAACGGATCGTCCGTCTGGGCAAGGAAGACAACTTTTGGGAAATCGGCTCCGGTCCCTGCGGTCCCTGCTCCGAGATTTATTTTGACCGCGGTGAAGAATATGGCTGCGGCAGACCGGACTGCGGCGTCGGATGTGAATGCGACCGGTTTGTTGAATTCTGGAATCTGGTATTTTCTCAGTATAATTCTGACGGAAACGGACACTACGAGCCAATGGAGCATCCGAACATCGACACCGGAATGGGGCTGGAACGGCTCGCCTGTATTATGCAGCAGGTGGATAACCTTTTTGAAGTGGACACTGTGCAGAATATCATGAAGCATATCAGCAAAATCGCCGGTGTTGCATATAAAAAGGACGCAAAAGCAGATGTTTCTCTGCGGGTCATCACCGACCATATCCGCAGCACCACCTTTATGATAGCGGACGGCGTAACCCCGTCCAACGAGGGCCGCGGCTATGTTCTACGCCGTCTGCTCCGCCGCGCTGCCCGTCACGGACGCCTGCTCGGCGTGACCGATGCTTTCCTGTACCAGGTGGTCGATACGGTCGTCAAGGAGAACGAGACCGCTTATCCTGAACTTTTGCAGAAAAAAGAATTTATTAAACGTGTCATCAAAACAGAAGAGGAAAACTTCAACAACACGATCGGCAAAGGAATGGAACTGCTTAACCAGCTGATCGACAAGATTGAAGGCAGCGAGTCCGGCCATGGTCTCCTGCCCGGCGATCAGGTATTCAAGCTCTATGACACCTTTGGCTTCCCGGTCGATTTGACCAAAGAGATTCTCGCCGAGCGTAACATTGAACTGGATGAAAGCGGTTTCTCTGAGCTGATGGAGCAGCAAAAAGAACGGGCACGCGCAGCGCGTTCCAAGGTGGGCTGGTCTGATGACAACGAATATATGCTCACTGACGCGGATTTTACATTTGTAGGCTATGATACGCTGGAGGCAGAAGGCGAGGTCGTAGCGCTCGGCATCGGCGGCGAACGGGTTGAGGAAGCGTCCGAGGGAGACGAAATTGCGATTTCTCTTGACCGGACACCGTTTTACGCAGAAAGCGGCGGACAGCTCGGTGATTCGGGAACGATGAAAAACAAATTCTGCGAAATCGAAATTTATGACTGCAAAAAAACAAATACTGGACAGTTCATCCATCTCGGAAAGGTCATCAGCGGTTCCATTGCACAAGGCCAGACCGTCACCGCCATAGTCAACCGCGAACAGCGGGAAGCGACCATGCGCAATCACACCTGTGCGCATCTGTTGCAAAAAGCGCTGCGGGACACGCTGGGCGACCATGTTCATCAGGCCGGCCAGCAGGTGGATGCTGTCCGTCTTCGGTTTGACTTTTCTCACTTCAACGCCATGACACCCGAAGAACTGACCAAGGTAGAACAGATTGTCAACCAGAAAATTCTTGCCGCGCTGCCTGTATCCATTGCCGAAAAAAGCATTGATGAAGCCAAGTCACTCGGTGCAATGGCCCTGTTTGGGGAAAAATACGGCGACGTCGTCCGTGTGGTGGATATCGGCGGATATTCGCTGGAGCTCTGCGGCGGAACCCATGTGGACAACACTGCCAAGATCGGCCTGTTTAAGATTATCAGCGAAGCCTCTGTCGCATCCGGCGTCCGCCGGATCGAGGCTGTGACCGGCACAGGGGTACTGGAGCTGATGAATGAGACAAATGCTCTGCTCAACCGTCTCTCCGGCGTGTTCAAGGTTACAAACCCAACCGAGCTGATTTCCAAAGGCGAAGCAGTCCAGCATGAGCTGAAAGCCAAGGAGCAGGAGCTGAACGCACTGAACACAGAAATCGCAGAAATGCAGCTCAGACTTTTAGATGAATCTTCCATCTGGGTCAATGATGTACGAGTAGTCTCTGTTACCTTCAATGCCATCAAGCCGGACACCCTCCGCGCCATGGGCGACAAGATCAAAGAAAAAGCGCCCAGAATGGTGGCGGTTATCGCCAGCATTACGGACGGAAAGGGCACCATGCTTGCTGTCTGCGGGAAAGAGGCTGTTGCCAAGGGAGCAAACGCCGGAACCATTATCCGTGAAATTGCGGCTTTAGCCGGCGGCAAAGGAGGCGGACGGCCTGACAGCGCAATGGCCGGCATACCCGAAATTTTTAAGATTGACGAAGCACTGGCGCAGCTGCCTTCGGTCGTCCAGAAGCTCACCGAAAAAAATGTCAGGGCATGACAGTATGGACATTCTACCGCTTTATTTTCATTTTTCAAACTATCTGATAGAGAAAGGACGGATTTCTGATGGATTGTCTGTTTTGCAGTATTATTGAAGGGAAAATCCCGAGCAAAAAACTATATGAAGACGATAAGATTCTGGCATTTTATGATATCCAGCCGCAGGCTCCCATTCATTTTCTCGTAATTCCCAAAGAGCATCTGGACGGAGCAGACTGCATCACCCAAGCAAATGCTGAAATCGTAAGCTATATCTTTTCAAAGATCCCCGCTCTTGCAAAAGAGGCAGGAATGACCAATGGATACCGTGTGGTCACCAATGTGCTGGAGGACGGCGGACAAAGCGTGCGTCATCTGCATTTTCATGTACTGGGCGGCGGCAAACTCAATGTCGTGTTCGGTTAAGCAAACACAGAAAGGAACGATAATTATCATGAATGACTGCTATACGATGACGATCGCGGGTCTTGAACGGCATTTGCCGCTCTGCCCCGTGAATAAGCATCTGGATATCGCTGCATTTGTCATGTTTTCAGACGTGGAGCTGACCATCGCATGTGCGGCGGAGCTGATCAAAAAATGCCCAAAGCCCGAGGTCATTGTAACAGCGGAGTCCAAGGGCATTCCGCTGGCTTATGAAATGGCGCGTCAGCTGGGTATCCGGTATATTGTGGCCAGAAAATCGACAAAGCTGTATATGAAAAACCCCATTGCTGTTAATGTCAAATCCATCACCACTACAGCGCTTCAGACTCTTTATTTAGACAGCAATGAGGCGGAATATCTGAAAGGGAAAAACGTGCTGATCGCAGACGATGTCATTAGTACAGGAGAATCTCTGAACGCGCTGGACAAGCTGGTGAAAGAATCCGGCGGCAGTATCGTCGGACAGTGTGCCGTCCTCGCAGAAGGAGACGCGGCCGACCGCGACGACATCATCTTTTTAGAGCGTCTGCCCGTCTTCCCAAAATAAACTGAGCAACGCGTATAATTTTATTGGGAAAGGACAGGGACCAATCATGGCGAACATCGGCTCCAAGCGGCTGACTCGTCCGGTCGCCGCGATCGGATTCACTTTCATGCTGGTTCTGCTGACAGCCAACTATCTTCCTGTCCTTTTTTCCGCCGTTTTCTTTATTGCCTGTCTGATTTTTACAATCATCGCCGCAGCGGTCAAGCCGCTGCGCAGCCAGAGACTGCTCCTGATTCTGGTGACGTCGGGGCTTGCCTTTGGCTGTTTCTTTTTGTATACCCGTTTTAACTATCTTCCCGCGCTGAAGCTGGACGGCGAAAAAATTTCCGTCAGCGCAACTGTGACGGACATCGGTACGTCCCGCTCGGGAAAATCTGTTCTGACCGTTCGGCTCGACCGGAGCATTGTACAAACTCCCATCCCCGTCAAGGCCAACATCTATTTGGATGAACCCGGCGATATTCTGCCTGCCGACCGTATCAGCGGCATGGTATCCTTTTATCTGCCGTCGGAAGAATACGGCACTTCATCACCTGTCCAAAGCACAAAAGCAGATGGCATTTATCTTTATGGCAGCGCAGTCACCACCGGTCTTACAGTCACCAGAACTGACGGCTTTCATCTGTCTCTCTTTTTTCACAATCTGCGCAATTCCCTGTATGAAAAAGCGGACGCGCTGTTTCAAGACAAGGATGAGGCTGCAATTTTTCGGGGGATGGTGCTGGGAGACAACAGCGGAATCAACAGCAGGGATTATCGTAATTTCGTCCGCACTGGAATTTTGCATGTTATGGTTGTATCAGGGTTTCATCTCGTACTGCTGACCCAGTCCGTCATGCGCACGCTGAAGCTTCTGCGTGTCCGGCGGAAAGCACGCTATCTGATCGGGATGGCCGCGGTTCTCTTTCTGATGGCAGTCACCGGATTCACACCCTCGATCAACCGGGCGGGTATCATGCTGCTGCTTTGCTATTCTGCCAAGCTTTTTGACAGGGAGTCGGATTCTCTGACAACGATTGGTCTGACCGGACTGCTGATGACGCTGTTTTCTCCGTTTCTGGTTACTGATCTGAGTTTTCAGCTCACCTATCTGTCCACCCTCGGCATCATTCTGCTGTCCCGCAGAATGGCGGATGCTGCGGCACATCGGCTAAAGTGCCAGAACAAGCTGCTGCTTTGGGTGCTGGACATGGGATGTGTCACACTTTCAGCCCTTCTGTTTACTCTGCCGGTCACCGCTTTTTATTTCAAAGGCATTTCCCTTCTGTCTCTGATATTCAATCTGATTTTGTCCCCCGTTTTTACCCTGATTCTTGTCTTGGGACTGTGTGCATCCATCTTCGCGTTTCTCCCGTTTCTGTCCGTGGCGGCGCAGGTGCTGTCCGCTGTTCTCTCTGTTTTAATCGAAGGCGTGTCATGGCTGGTAGATGCCGGCGCCAAAATTCCCTATTCCTATCTGCCGCTTGGCTATCGGTTTGTATATTTCTGGATACTTGCGTCCATTCTTTTATTAGTATTTGTCGCGGTCAAATGCAGCTTCCGCCATCGGTACCCCATTGCGCTGCTTCTCAGTCTGCTGACACTGGGCGGCGCTGTTCTGACCCACATGCTGGCAAACCGGGATATTCTGACCGTCGCATCCTGTACCCAGGGAGAGGATACCGCAGTTGTATTCGCCTATCGGGACAAGATGTTGATTTTGGACTGCAACAGTCTGGCGCTTCAGCTGACCGAAGAAACCATGCTGCATAAAATCCCGTTTGTTCTCACGGGCGAAAATCTTGCCGAACTGGCCGAATACGCAGACTATTGTCAGATTGACACGGTTTGCACCGACAGCATCGTTCCGGATGGCACAATCTCCTGCCGCCAGGTGTGTGAACCGTCGGATGCAGAATTCTCCTTTACCATGCCCCTACGGATGCGGATGAAAGTCAGGGACGGAAATGTCTATTGCGCTGTCTCTTACGGAAACGTCAACCTGATTTACGGCAGCTATGATGATACACTGGAGTCAATGTATGAGGAATGCAAAGAAAATATTTACATTTTAGTAAAGGATTGCAATTCGGTATTTGAAAAACCGGTAAAATATGTTATAATGTTGAGCAGTGCCCAAACCAAAATCAAACAGAACAACCCCGGTGTCACTTTTATAGACGGAAGCCGGCAGGGCATAACACCGGTCAGAGTCCGTCCGAACGGCAGTATCAAAAGCAAAGGAGCAGGTCAATGGCTGTACTGAGCAATGCAGAATTGTCCAAAAGTCTGCGTCAGGGAGAGCTTTTCCCCGTCTATTTTCTATATGGAGAAGAGACCTGGCAGATGGAAAAGTGCCTTGCCGCTATCATCAAAAAAACAGTTGGACGAGACAGCTCCTGCTTCAACCTTCAGCAGTTCGATGGCAGCCGCGCATCAATTGCTGAAATTCTGGATGCGGCGGAGGCCTATCCCGTCATGGCAAACAAAAAATGCGTCACGGTCGGCGACTTGAATATCGAAAAGCTGGCAGACAAGGATTATAACCTGCTCAAGGAATTGATAAAGGATCCGCCGGAAACGACTGTGCTTGTGCTGTATCATTTCTCACTGGAAATCAATCCCAAAAAATCAAATAAATATAAGACCCTGATCGGCCTGATCGAAAAAAGCGGCTGTGTTGGAAATTTTGATTTTCTTACCCACGCACAGCTGGAAAAGCTGCTGGTTGAGACCGCAGCCAAGTCGGGCTGCACGCTTTCCGGATACCTGGCCGGCTACCTCATTGACCGGTGTGGAGACAGCCTGGCGGTTCTGATGACAGAAATTGAAAAGCTTTGCTGTTTCACGGATGACGGCGGGGAAATTTCAAAAGAAGCGGTCGATGCACTGACTGCAAAATCCATGGATGCATCTGCTTTTGACCTGTCGAAGGCCATCTTAAAGCAGGAATACGGCCGAGCATTCCATATTTTGTCGGAGCTGTTCGACCAACAGCTGGAGCCGCTGGCGATCCTGGGTGCGCTGAATGTGTCCTTTGCCGCGATCTATAAGTCGGCTGCTGCTCGAACAGAGCAGGTGCAGATGAGTACGGTCATTGCAGACTTTGGATATAAAGGACGGGAATTCCAGATCAGGAATGCATTTCGGGACTGCTCTTCCTTTTCCATCAGACAAATCAGGCAGTGCATTGCGATTCTTGCCGAAGCTGACAGAAAGCTGAAGTCTTCCCGCATTGATCAGCAAACTCTGCTGGAATTTACACTGACGCAGATGATGGCTCTCAAATAAAAGTAAGTGAAAGGAACCGAACATTCGTGATCTCACTGAAACAATGTGTCATTGTGGAAGGAAAATACGACAAGCAGCGGCTGGAACAGCTGGTTGATGCGGTCATCATCCAAACAGACGGCTTTCGTATTTTTAAAGACAGGGAAAAACGGCTGCTGATCCGGTCATTGGCAGAAAAGAACGGTCTGCTGATTCTAACCGATTCCGACAGTGCCGGCTTTATCATCCGGAATCATATTAAAAGCTTTGTCCCTGCCTCACTTATCACTAACGTCTATATTCCTCAGCTTATTGGAAAGGAAAAACGAAAAACCGTTCCATCTAAAGAAGGACTGCTTGGCGTGGAGGGAATGGATGACGCTGTATTGCTGGATGCGCTTCACAGAGCCGGAGTTGCTGCAGGTGCTGCTGATTCGGCCGGACGAAGAAAAGTGACAAAGCTCGATCTTTATGAAAAGGGCTTCAGCGGCAGCCAAAACAGTGCCAAATACAGACAAGTCCTGTTAAAAAGGCTGGGGGTTCCCTCTTATATGACAGCCAATGCCCTGCTGGAAGTCATCAACTCAGCCATGGACTTTGACAGCTTTGAGACCCTTACAAAAGAAATCACCGCTAATATCGATTCATTTTGAGAAAGGAGCGCTTTTCATTCGAGGAAAAGCAATGACCCGGTTATGGTATTTTCCAGTTTGACGTTTTTATACGTTTTTTTACCAATTGTATTAGTGTTTTATTATATCGCCCCGATGAAGGGAAAAAATATCATTATCCTGATATCGGGCATCGTATTTTTCGCGTGGGGTGAACCGGTCTATGTTCTGCTTATGTTGTTTACCACGGTGGTTGATTATACGGCCGGCATGCTGATTACCAAATTTGATGACAAACCAAAAATGAGAACGCTATTTATGATCCTTGCGGTCTGCATCAATCTGGGGTTGCTTGCTGTATTCAAATACAGTTCCTTTCTCATACAGAACATTAACAATCTGTTCGGCACGCAAATTTATGACCCACAGCTGCCGCTGCCGATCGGAATCTCGTTTTATACTTTTCAAAGCATGTCCTATACCATCGATCTTTATATGCGCAATATTAAGGTTCAGCGAAATATCGTCAGTTATATCTCCTATGTTTCGCTGTTCCCCCAAATTGTGGCCGGGCCTATTGTCCGCTACCAGGATATCGCAAACGAAATCGACAGCCGTACCATCACAACGTCAAAGGTCTCTCAGGGAATTGGTATTTTCCTGCTGGGTCTTGGAAAAAAAGTCCTGCTGGCCAATAACATCGGGATGCTGTGGACGACCGTTAAAGGTATGGAAATGTCTGAAATTTCAACACTGACCGCATGGCTCGGGATTCTTGCCTTTACTTTTCAGATTTATTTTGACTTTTCGGGCTATTCTGACATGGCGGTCGGATTGGGAAAAATGCTCGGCTTTGAATTTCCCCAAAACTTCAACTATCCCTATCTGTCACGAAGTATCAGCGAGTTTTGGCGGCGCTGGCATATTACACTGGGGACATGGTTCCGCTGCTATGTTTATATCCCGCTTGGCGGCAACCGCCATGGAAAGCTCAAAACCCTGCGCAACCTGCTGATTGTCTGGTTCCTCACCGGACTCTGGCATGGTGCCAGCTGGAACTTTATCATCTGGGGACTGTATTTCGGCATCATCATTATTATCGAGCGTGTTTTCCTGGGAAAATATCTGGAAAAGCTTCCCGCAGTTCTTAGCACCGCCTATTCCTTTCTGCTGGTTGTGATTGGCTGGGTCATCTTTGAAACAGAAAGCATCCCCCGTATCTTCTCTTATCTGAAGGCCATGTTTTTTGGCGCATCTGCCGGTTTGGCGGATTCTCAGTCCCTGTATTTTCTGGCATCCTATGGGATTATGTTTCTTATCTGCATCATTGCCTCAACGGACTATCCCAAAAAGCTGGCGGAGCGCCTGCACAACCGCCATCCCAAACTGGTAGGCGGGATTTCGCCGATCTATCAGCTTGCATTGATGGTCGCTTCGACCGCTTATTTAGTATTTGCAACTTATAATCCGTTTTTGTATTTCAGATTCTAATAAGGAGGAAACAGTAAAATGAAACCCAACAAACCCAAAGCTAACATTATCATTTTTTTCGTCCTGCTGCTTCTCCTGCCGATCGTTACAATCATCCTTCCCAAAAAAGAATTTTCTGAAAATGAAAATAGGTATTTAGAAGAATTTCCCAAACCAACGCTTTCTTCCATCAAGGATAAAAGCTTTATGAGCAATTTTGAATCCTTTTTTTCCGATCATTTTGTTTTTCGGGAAGGATGGATCCAACTCAAAAATCAAATGGAGCTGGCTATCAATAAAAAAGAAATCAATGGCGTCTATTTGACCAAGGATCGTTTGATCGAGCATCAAACGATCAGCGACAACGGGCTGGCCGTGGAAAACATGGAAGCAATCAATGCCTTCACTAAAAAATACGGTCTGTCCAGCTCCCTGATGATCGTTCCGTCCGCTGAGGGGATTTATACTGATGATTTGCCTGCAAACGCCCCGCATCTTAACCAAAAAGCGATCATTGAACAGATTTACGCCAAAGCAGCAAAGGAAGTCAGCTGCATTGACGTCTTTACCCCGCTTCTTTCTGCTAAAAAGCAATATATCTACTACAATACGGATCATCATTGGACCAGTCTGGGCGCGTATAATGGCTATTTTTCGTCGGCGTCAGCGCTCGGCTTTTCTGCGCTTGGCCTCGATAAGTTCAATGTGGAACATGCAAGCCATTCCTTTCAGGGAACGCTTTATTCCAAAACCTTATATAATGGCATAGAGCCTGACACCATCGACCTTTATCATTTGTCCACAAATGATCCTTCTGTAACCGTTACCGTAAAATCGGGCAGCAAGCAAACCGAATACAGCAGTATCTTTTTCCGTGACTATCTGGATAAAAAAGATAAATACTGCACTTATATGGGGCAGAACGAACCGTTTGTATCGGTCAAAACAAAGGCGGGCAACGGGAAAAAGCTGTTGATTGTCAAGGATTCCTACGCCCATTCCATGATTCAGTTTTATATGCATCATTACAGCGAAATCGCCATGATTGACCTGCGGTATTTTACCAGTCTGGATCAGTATATCGATATCGATGATTATGATCAGGTCCTGTTTGTTTACAGTTTTGCCAGCATGACCGGGGACACCAACATTAAAAAGCTCGCCCGGTTTTAAAAAACTTATTTCAAAGAAAGAAGACTGATTCCAATGAAACGCGTCATTTCCCTTTTGATGTCAGCTATCCTTTTATCTGCCCTCCTGTCCGGCTGCGGCGATGAATCCCCTGTTCCGGACGGCGGCGAAAGTACTGCTTCAAACGGTTCTGCCGGCAGTAACGTCTCATCCGAAGCACCAAAGCCGGACAGTAATCTCAATCCCCTGACAGGTGAATACAACCTCAAAGACAGAGCGGTCGGAAAACGTCCGGTTTCTGTTGTTGTTAACAATATCAAACAAGCCTGGCCGCAGTATGGTCTGACATCTGCCGATCTTTGCTATGAAATGGTAACGGAAGGCGGCATCACCCGGATTTTAGCCGTTTTTGCCGATTATCAGTCCATGCCAAAGGTAGGGTCTGTTCGTTCCGCGCGTCATCAGTTTACGGACTGCAGCATTCCGCTTGATACCATCTTTGTCCACATCGGTGGTAGCAAACCGGGCTATGCGGCACTGGAAGACCGTGATGTCACCCATATTGACGGCATCAATTATTTTTCTGCTTTTATGCGGGATGAGCAAATCAAAAAGCAAAAAGGACAGGAGCACAGCAATTTCACAAGCGGCGAGCTGGTTGCAAAAGCAATTGAAAAAAAAGGAATCAAAACCGACGGAAAAAGCGACCCCGGATTTTCCTTTAGCACCAATGGTGAGGTCAAGGGCAGCGATACGGCAATCAACGTGACTGTTCCCTTTTCCGGCTATGCAACCGCATATTTTGACTATGATGAGGCCAGCGGAAAGTATCTGAAGAGCGAAAAGCTTGGCTCCGGTTCCTCCAAACAAAAACAGATCGACCAGAACAATAATCAGCAAATCGCCGTGACCAATGTTTTTGTTCTTTATGCAGATGTGCATAAATACGATGACCCTCAGTTTGTCAACACATCTAACTGGACGGATATCGACTTTTCCAAGGGAGGAAGCGGATATTATATTTCCGGCGGCACAAAAACAGATTTCACCTGGAGCAAGAGCAATTATGCCAATCCTTTCCGCTTTACCAAGGCAGATGGGACTGAACTTCTGGTAAATCCCGGCAACAGCTGGGTCTGCATTACCTCTGAAAGCGAAAAAAGCGATACTGTCATAAAATAGCAGAAAAACAGCAGAATACTTCCAATGCACAAGGGAATGCTTTTCATGTGATAACACATGAAAAGCATTTGAATGTGTCGATTTTTCGACACATTCTATAAGAGGGGGCGTCCCCCTCTTATAATATCACCCCAACAAACCGCTGTAAAGCGGTTTGTCGAGGTCGCAACCGATGCACATGTCCTCGGTTGCTCCATTTAAAAGAGGATTTTCTTGAATGCTCTGCCTTTTGGGAACTTGTCTGAATGCTTTTCATGTGATAACACATGAAAAGCATTTTTTATTGCCCGGAAATCCCGTGATGGGCCGGAGCTTATGTTTGGAGGTCTTGTTCATCATGGCAAAAGCAGTCAAGTATTTTTCAAAGGGACTGTCTCTGTTTTTAATTGGGGGAGCCGGCTATATTCTAATCGAAAATATTTGGAGAGGTTATTCCCATATCACGATGTTTTTTGCCGGCGGCCTGTCCTTTCTCTGTATCGAAATTATGGACGTCCGTCTCGGAAAAACCGTCGGAACCTTTTCCAAATGTATTTTGGGGTCAACTATTATTACAACAATCGAATTTATTTTCGGCTGTATTTTCAATCTGTATTATAAAATGAACGTTTGGGATTATTCCCACCTGCCCTTCAATCTGTTTGGACAGATTTCTCTGTTGTTCAGCGTACTCTGGGGACTGCTGACCTATCCTGTACTGGGAGTCGGTAAAATGGTCCGAAAGCTGCTGTTCCGTGAGTCTGAAAAAAAAATACGGCCTGCATTTCGCACCTATCACTTTTAATCAAATCTCCTGCATAAAATTTCCTGAAACCGCATAATTTTCAATAGAGATAACTATTTCAACAGTGGAAAGAGGGAAATTTATGCATACCTTTATCATATCGGGGAAAAAACTGCTGATTGCCGCTTCTTCCTGTCTGGCAGCTGTTCTGGTGGCCGTAGGCGCGGGATTGCTGATTGCGGGAAAGGCAGCTCCCACATCTGCGCAGCCAAAAAAAGTGCCGATCTATTCCGTCAAAACAGAAGAGAAAAAAATCGCACTGACCTTTGATGCGGCATGGGGCAACTCAGATACAGACCGCCTGATTGAAATCTTAAAAAAGCACAATGCCAAAGCCACCTTTTTTGCTACAGGGGAATGGGTGGACAAATATCCGGATGATGTAAAGAGACTGGCTGCAGCCGGACATGATATCCAAAATCATTCGGATAAACATCCGCATGTAGCCAAAATCAGCGCCAAAGATGTCATCAAGGATGCCAAAAACTGTGACGACAAAATCGAGGCTTTGACCGGGAAACGTCCCACTCTTTACCGCGCACCATACGGCGAATACAGCAATGAAATGCTGGAAGCCCTGGAAAAAGAAGGCATGCAGGTCATTCAGTGGAACGTAGACAGCAGAGACTGGAAGCGCCCTTCTGTTGAAACGATGGTTTCTTCCGTTACAAAAGCGGTAACTCCCGGGAGCATCCTGCTGTTCCATAATGATGTTCCCAATACGCCCGCCGCGCTGGATGCGATTCTCACCCAACTGGATAAAAACGGATACCAGTACATGCTGGTCAGCGATTTGATATTGAAAGACAACTATACCATTGACAGCAACGGCGTACAGTCTGCCAAACCATAACAAAAAATATCCCTTTGCAAATGCAAAGGGATATGAGCGTGTCGAAAAAATCGACACGCTCTATAAGGGGGGCGTCCCCCTCTTATAATATCACCCCCAACAAACCGCGTTGCGACGCGGTTTGTCGAAGTCGCAACCGATGCGCATGTCCTCGGTTGCTCCATTTCAAAGGGGATTTTCTCTAAAATGTCCCCCTTTTTCGACAGACTGAAATATCCCTTTGCTTCTGTAAAGGGATATTTTATTGTTCTTAATCAAATCAATATTCTGCTGAACCAGTGGTGCGTGGGAACGGGATTGCATCCCTGATATTGGAAATTCCCGTGATATACATGATCAGCCGTTCAAAACCAAGGCCGTATCCCGCATGCTTGGTACCGCCAAATCTGCGCAGATCAAGATACCAGGAATAATCTTCTTCCTTCAGACCCAGCTCATGGATGCGGTTGGTCAGCACATCCAGCCTTTCCTCACGCTGGCTGCCGCCAATGATTTCCCCAACGCCCGGCACCAGCAAATCCATAGCAGCAACTGTTTTTCCGTCGTCGTTCAGCCGCATATAAAATGCCTTGATTTCTTTTGGGTAGTCAATGACAAACAAGGGCTTTTGGAAAACCTGTTCTGTCAGGAAACGCTCATGCTCAGTCTGCAGATCACAGCCCCAGTATACCGGGTAGCTGAACCGGTCCTTATGCTTCTCCAAAATCTCAATTGCCTCTGTGTAAGTAACCTTTCCAAATTCTGCCTGAACAAGACCGTTAAGCCGCTCGATTAATCCTTTGTCAAAAAAGCTGTTGAAAAACTGCATATCGTCCGGACAGGTCTTCAATACATAGGAGATGACATATTTGATCATCCGCGCAGCAAGCTCCATATCATCCTGAAGATCGGCAAATGCAATCTCAGGCTCAATCATCCAGAACTCTGCGGCGTGGCGGGCCGTATTGGACTTTTCTGCACGAAATGTCGGACCAAAGGTGTAGGTTTTGCCAAAGGCCATGGTCATGCACTCTGCTTCCAACTGGCCGGAAACCGTAAGACTGGTAGGCTTGCCAAAAAAGTCCTGGCTGTAATCAATTGTTCCGTCCTCGGCACGCGGCGGGTCGGCAGGATCAATGGTTGTGACCCGAAACATTTCTCCTGCTCCCTCGCAGTCACTTCCAGTGATAATTGGCGTGTGTGCATATATAAAGCCGTTTTCATGAAAAAACTGGTGAATCGCAAATGCCGCGGCAGAACGAACGCGAAATACTGCACTGAACGTATTTGTACGCGGTCTGAGATGCGCAATGCTGCGCAAAAACTCCAAAGAATGTTTCTTTTTTTGGAGCGGATAATCCGGCGAGGACGCCCCTTCTAAAATGACACTGTCCGCATGGATTTCGAGCGGCTGCTTCGCCTGTGGAGTCAGCAGCACGCTTCCGGTCACGATGACGGCGGAACCAACATTGTATTTTACTACATCCTTGAATTCGGCTACCTTGTTTTCTTCCAGCACCACTTGTAAATTTCGGAAACAGCTCCCGTCATTCAACTCAATAAATCCAAGCGCCTTGGAATCTCGAATCGTCTTTACCCAACCGCAGACCGTTACCGTCTGACCCGCATACTGTGCTGCATCGGCATACAGCGCAGCAATCTCCAGTCTTTTCACTGATCGTCCCTCCAAAAATAAATTCTTTAAACATATATTATACACGAAATCCGGCAGTTTAACAACTCTTTTCTTTTGTTTTCTTCTGTTTTTTTTCTGAGCGGCTGCCGAAATCAGCATACAGCTTGGAAACAATACCGCTCAGCGCCAGCACTCCCAATAGATTGGGGATCACCATCAGACCGTTGAACATATCCGCCATGCTCCAAACCAATTCTACCTTCAGCAGAGAACCAAGCACTATAAAACAGACTACCAGCGCCGCATAAATTTTTACTGCCTTTTCCCCAAATAAATACCGAATATTCTGTTCTCCAAAAAAATACCAGCCAACAATGGTCGAAAAAGCAAAAAACAACAGACAGACTGCAATGAATATCCCGCCAAAGCCTCCAAAAACCTGAGAAAACGCCGCCTGGGTGAGTTCGATTCCGTCGAGCCCGTTGTCAAACAGCCCGCTGGTGATTATCACCAGTGCCGTCAGCGTCAGTACCACAAAAGTGTCCAGAAAGACACTGATCATTGCAATTGAACCCTGTTCACAGGGATGCTTGACTTTTGCCAAGGCATGCGCATGCGGTGTGGAGCCCATACCGGCCTCATTGGAAAAAAGTCCGCGGGCCACACCGTAACGGATAGCCTCCTTGATTCCAAACCCGACCGCACCGCCAAGCACTGCCTGCGGCTGAAACGCTCCTCTGAATATCATCCAGAACGCACTGCCGATCCTATCCCAGTGAAACGCCAGCACTACCACGCAGCCGCCGATGTACAAAAGTGCCATAAGGGGAACGATCTTTTCCGTAAAAGCTGCGATCCGCTTTACTCCCCCCAAAAAGACAAATCCCGCAACCGCCGCCAAAACGACACCGGTAATCAGCTTAACAAGCGTCCCGTTCTCCGGCGTTCCAAGCAGAGACTCAAATGCAGCCGAAATGGAGTTTGACTGCACCATATTACCCATAAATCCGAGCGCGATGATAATCAGCACCGCAAAAATTCCTGCCAACACCCTGCCGAATCTGCCGCGGAACGCTGCCTGGATATAATAAACAGGTCCGCCTGTGATTTTGCCGTTCTGCTCCTTTTTGAACTTCTGTGCAAGCGTTGCCTCTGCAAAGATCGTTGCCATGCCCAAAAATGCAGAAAGCCACATCCAGAAGATTGCGCCAGGGCCGCCCATCACGATCGCCGTTGCAGCACCCGCCAAATTTCCCGTTCCAATCTGGGCTGCGACCGCCGTCGTAAAGGACTGGAAAGATGACATCCCGCCGGCACCCGCCTTTTCCCCGTTGAAACGGCACTTTTTAAACATCTCGCAAAGGCTTTTCCAAAAGCGGGTCACCTGCACAAATTTCAGGCGGAAAGTAAAATAGATTCCTGTCCCGCAAAGCAGAATCAGCAGCAAAAAATCCCATAAAAAAGAATTGATCCAGTTTACAAAACTACCCAGATATTCTTCTAATATTTGTAAAACGTCCAAATGAATCTCTCCAATGATGTTTGTACAGACAGAATGAGACTGTCAAAAAATATCATATCATAAAACGCCCTGTCCTGTACAGCCATATGGAAAATTTCAGCAGTTTGTCCAAGTTTGAGCGTCAAACCATTTTATTTTCCGGACAGCGACTCGATCTCCTGCTCCAGCACAAGAAGAGCGATACGGTATTGTACTTCCTTTTCCGCAAGCTCCTGCTCCAGCGCCTTCTGCTGCAAAAGCAGGCTGTCCCGTTCCTTCTCCAGCTGTTCCAGTTCCTGTTTGCCTTTTTCAATCGCTTCCTTCAGCCGGTCGATCTCCGCAGGATAAGCCTCTCCAGCAGACAGAATCAGCTCTGCCAATTCTTCTTCATCCGATTCTATCTGTTCCTGTATCAGCTTGATACTTTCTGTATACTCCCTGATTTTTTGCTCCAGTTGTTGGGATTCTGCATCATATTTCAGCTGACAGGCTTTCCATTCCGCTTCAACAGAGGCATACGCTTCCTTTTTCTCCTTCAATAACAGACTATTGCCGGCAGCAGCGGATTCTGTCTTGGATGAGGTCTCTGGACGGTTCTCTTCCCTGTGAGAGGAAGAAGGATCATGGATCGAGCTGGATGCAGACTGGGGAGGCTCCGTCAAGCCGGATGAAGTCTGTGTTTCCTGCATAGATGCGGTCATCGCAGACTGTTCAGATGAAACTGCCGCATCTGAACTGGACAGCACCATAAAGGTCATTTGTCCTTCCCGGGCACAGCCAGCACAAAGAAACAGCAATGAAAATATCAGAACAGCAATTGTTCGTTTCACTGGCATTTCTCCCTTTTGTCTGTATGAAAACAGAGATACAGAAAAAATCCTGCATCTCTGTATCTCTTTATAAAGCGCGAAACTTTTGCACCAACCATGCGACTGCAAACCACAGCAGCTGATAGGCAATCAGAAACAGCACCGTGATTTTCGCCATTCCACCCAGGAAAAACAAAGCCGCAATCATTCCGACTCCAATGATAACAGATGCCAGCGTTACAACCAGTCCAAGCATGATTCTGGTTTTCAGCCGTTTGGCAACTGTCAGCGTCCTTACATAGGAATAAAATTTTCCGTTATTGGCCAAAAAGCCCTCCGCCCGCTCCACGGGAGCATGAGCCTCATCATACGGCTTATGGAGCCGCGATGGAATGACCCGGAACAATGCAGGCTCGACCTGGAACACCTCGGCCAGCTTTTCCTTTGTCAATATGGCATCCACGGTTTTGACAATCAGAAACACGTCGTTTTTCTCCAGCCGCTCCAAAGCTGCCGCAACCGACTGCGCCGCCCGCAGACTGACGATAAACACTGCTGTCAGCTCACCGGATGCAGATAGATAAATGATATTATTATTATGCTCTCCACAATACCGTTTCTCATAGTCCTTTGAAGGAACGTCTATTCCATGATTGAGCATCAGGTCACGCGACCCGATCAGCACCCGCTTATTATCGACCCAGCCTGAGATTCCCATAGAATCCTCATATACAATCGTGTCGACCTCTTTCAACAGTTCAGGTTTCCCCTGAATGACCTGCATGAAAACATCGCTTAAAATGCTGTTTGCCTTGACCAGAATACTTGCCGCATCCAGAATCGCGTCGTCTATCCGTCCGTTTTTAAAGGTTTTGATTCCATGCAGCACCACCGACCCCGCAGGAAACAGGTCGCTTCCCTCTGCAGTCGCCGAATTGATATCGCAGAACTCATCCGCGGCAGGATATCCTATGATCATGCCACCGTGTTTATGGACGGATTTTACCGCTTTGAGAACCGGAAGATTGACAGTAAAAAGACCGAACAGCGAAGAGGAAACTGCCAAAACACCAACTACCGCCGTTAACGTGACATAAGCGTTTTTTGTCACAGCATATCCGCCGACCGCCAAAGCTGCTGCTGCAAGAAACACAAACCGTGCCAGCCACTTGCAGACGGAATCATAGATATCTTCCTGAAAGGACATATCCAGAAATCCCGTTAAAAACCCTGTCTTTCGGTTTGTCACCGTAACAGGAAGATTTGTCAGGACGCCCTTGGTCAGATCGTTTGCCAAATGCTCATCCGCAATCACTTCGGTAGCATATTTATCACAGTCAGCTGTCACATATTTGAAGTTGAGCATAGTCCGTTTCACGATCAGCATCTTTCCCATACAATTGAACAGCAGTCCGGTGACAGCTGCAAAAGAGTACAGCTGAACGCCCTGGGTCCCAATCGCTTCAGGAAACAGCAGGAAAACCACGCACTCCACGGCAGATGCCAAAACAGCCAGCGCAGGCAGGGAGTCCCCGTCTGCTTTCAGCTTGCAGAAATTCAAAAGCCCGCCCAGCACGGTCGTGTGGGAAACAATAGCCGCCACCAGCAGAATAATCAGGGAAACCAAGGAATAAAACATCGGATTTTCACCGGCCCGCAGAAGATGCGGCAGCGGCAGCACCGAGAATACATTGGCTAGAACAGGATATAGATTTAGGATAAATAGGATCAAAAGCAAAACAAACCGGATCGAAATGCTGGCAGAAAGCTCCTTTAAATCCTCCAAAACGGACGGAGCGTCTGCCATTGATTCAAACTCATCCGACACCTTGTCCCCATCTTCTTCATCGTCAGTGTCCGCGTCAGCATCGTCGACTTCTTCCTCTTCTCCAAGCAACACAAAATCCTTGATTTTCTTTTTTCGGTTTTCCCGCAGTTTAAGATAGACTTCCTCATCCGGGACAGGCCCGGTGCTGCCCGAAGGATGATAGGTGTATTCTGTCGGTTCGTCTGGTTGCACCTGTGGCTTCTGTGATTCCTCTTCCGGGTCGGTAAAATAACGCCGTTCCATCTTCCGCATCATTGGCGGGAGCTCACCCGTTTCGTTCTGCAGCGCCGTGGGACGCATATCCGGCTGCTTCACAGAGGGAGCGGCCGGCGGATCCTCAGGAATTTGAATCTGAAACGGCTGTTCTTCCTTTGACTGAACCGCGGCCGGAACGGGACTGCCCGTCTCTTTTTTGGCGGCCTGCTCCTTTAAAATTTCCTCAATGAGCTGATCCGCGTCGGTTTTTGGCGCGTCGCTCCCGCCGCCTGTATGATGCTGCCTGACTTCATTTAAAATATCATCCACTGAGAATTGATCATCAAACCGATCCATGACAACCTCCGTTCTGTTTTGCAGCCAGTCCCATCCGCTGGCGTGTGATCTCATACATCAAAATACCGCCCGCCACAGAGGCGTTGAGTGAGGTGATTTTTCCCCGCATCGGCAGCGAGACAAAGAAATCGCATTTTTCCCGCACCAGTCTGCCAAGACCGTTTCCTTCCGACCCGATCACCAATGCTACCCCGCCGCTGTAATCAAGGGTGCACCAGGGTTCCCCATCCATATCGGCTGCATAAATCCAAATATTTTTCTTTTTCAGTTCTTCCATAACCGATGGCAGATTGGCAACCCGTGCTACCGGGATATGACTGACCGCTCCGGCAGATGTCTTGTACACAATGCTGGTCAGCGATGCACTCCGCCGTTTTGGAATAATAACGCCATGTGCCCCTGCAGTCTCCGCTGTTCGGATCAGCGCTCCCAGATTGTGCGGATCCTCGATCTCATCCGCAATCACCAGAAACGGCGGCTCCTTTCTATCTTTCGCTCGGGCAAGGATATCAGAAACATCTGCATATGCTTCACAGCAAAGCAGAGCGGCAACTCCCTGATGAGCAGCCCCGCCGCTTAACGAATCCAGCTTTTGCGGACTGACCTCCTTGATCACCACACCCGCAGAACGGGCAAGCGCCGCAATCTTACTGACGATTCCCTGCCGCTCGCCTTTGGCGATGTAAAGCGTGTCAATCTCCTTGCCTGATTTGAATGCCTCTAAAACCGGATTTCGCCCGATGACAACCTGCATCTGTTCCGTTTTTTCGCGCTCCAATGCCATCTGTGTGCTTCCATCCTCTCTGTAATTGCTGTATCAAAGCTGTTTTGCCAATATCATTTCATATGGTTCCGGTGCCAGTAAAAATCCGCACCGCAGCCAGCCGGTCAGCCGCCCGTCCTCAATGGCAGCAAAAAGCTGCTTGTCATTTGCCTTTCTGCAAGCTGTTTCTCTCGTGATCCATGGATCGTGCAGAAGAATTGCTTCCACATCTTGAGGAAGCGCAATTCGAATCAACATCGGCACCTCCGGTCGGCAGCGGACTGTTCCCAAATCCACGCTTGGTTGTATGACACCCATATTGTTTTTATTATAGCACAAACTCATCCAAAAAAATACTGGAAATGTAAAATTTGTCAAAAAAAGTTGTTATTCTTCAGCAGATATCGCTTTTCCAAAAGCGCCAAGCATCCGGCCAAGCGCCTGTACACTTTCTGCAATCCCGTCCGGATGACACTTGTCCAGTTCTTCACGGCTGCCATAGCCATATAAAACACCAATGCATTCCAGCCCGCATGCCCGTGCTCCCAGTACATCATGCTTCCTGTCCCCGATCATGACGGCGTCATCCAAAACCGGAACCGGAAATTGCCGGAGTACATAGGAAATAACGTCGTCCTTACGAACCCGACTATGGTCCAGCGTACTCCCGCCAATAAAGTCAAAGAAGCGGTAAAGCCCAAAATGCTTTAAAATCCGAACCGCAAAAATTTCGGGCTTTGAAGTCGCCAGCAGCAGCTTTCTGCCCTGTCCCCTCAGCTGCGCAAGCAGCGCAGGAATGCCGTTATATACGCTGTTTTCAAACATTCCTGTTTTTTGAAAACGCTCGCGGTACCAAACAACAGCCTGATCGGCCTGTGCTTCACTGAGACGGCCATATTGCAGGAAAGAATCCCGAAGCGGCGGCCCCACAAATGAGACCAGCTGCTGCGGATCCTCCACCTGAATTCCCAGCTGTGCCAGCGCATACTGTGCAGAACGCGTGATACCGTCCTTTGAATCCGTCAGCGTTCCATCCAGATCGAACAGCAGGTACTGTTTTTGTGAAAAATCCCGCGTCATAATACCCTTCTCCTTTGCCAATATAAAACAAGCGTGCCGCCGGATCACCCCATGCGTCACGCCTGTATCACTTTTATTTGCTGAACATTTTCATTTTAAACAGGATCAGCGCCACGATCACAACCACGACAATCGAAATAACAACCGGGAACCAAAATTGTTCGATCGGGATCCCTTCTACATTCATACCATAGAAGCTGGAAATAATCGTCGGGATAGACATCAAAATCGTGACCGCCGCAAGCACCTTCATGACAATGTTGAGATTGTTGGAGATGATAGAGGCAAAGGCATCCATCGTACCCGACAGAATGCTGGAATAAATATTGGACATTTCGATTGCCTGCTTGACCTCAATCAAAACATCCTCCAGCAGGTCCTGATCCTCTTCATACAGCTTGATTACCCGGCCGCGCAGCAGCTTTTCCAGCGTGACCTCGTTCGATTTCAGGGAAGTGGAAAAATAGACCAGCGACTTCTCCAGCCCCAAAAGCTGGATCAATTCCTTGTTTCTCATGGACTTGTGAAGCTGGACCTCCACCATGTTGGAGATTTTATCAATTTGCTTCAGATACTGCAGATAACGGGTCGCAATCCGCAGCAGAATCGAAAAAATAAAGCGGTTTTTCAAATGAGTCTGGATATTACGGACCATTCCATCCGCAACCTCTTTGAGTACAGAGCACTCAGACAGACAGATGGTAACAATAAACGTGTCCTTGATGATAATACCAAACGGCATCGTGGTATATAAAATGGTGTTCTGTGACTCTGTTGTCGCCTTTGGGGTGTCGATAATCATCAACACCTGATCGTCCTCGCTCTCGATACGGGAAGACTCCTCTTCATCCAATGAAGAACGCACAAATCCGGAATCCAGCTTCAGATCCTCGATCAGATAGCGGATTTCCTCCTCATCGGGGCTGACCACATTGACCCAGCAGCCGTCCTGAAGGGAATCAATGCGGCATATTTTGTTATCGATTGTCTTATAGAAATTCAGCATGCCTTTTTCCTCTCTTTCACGCATAATGATATTGGGGCTCAAAATCCGTTATGCGGAAAACAGGAGAATCGCATGCTCAGCAGCAGCAAAAAACAAGGACGGCGCCGCCAGTCCCATTTAAACCAGCATAACAGATCTTCGTACTCCCAGGGTCTGGATTCACAACGCCACCTCCTGACAAAATTACCTGTTTTGTACTCATACGCATTTATTATAGCACAAAAAAGATACTTTTCAACCCATAAAAACCGATTTTATTAAAATGAGCCTCAATTTTTGTATGTATTCTTGCTTTTACCTATTTTTTCGCAGTTTTTTGCAGTATTTTTTCAATATTCTAATATGAATGAAAAAATAGATCAGCCCACTTGACAAATCAGAACGATCAGCATATAATATAAACAGATGAATAAGTGTTCATATGTTTATATTATATGCTATAGAGAGGATGGTTACAATGCCCACAAAAGAACTGCTTTGCGAGGAAAACTGCATCCATACAGAACTCCTTGCAAAAAGCAAACAAAACATCCCGGATGACGATACCCTGATTACCCTTTCCGATCTGTTCAAGGTACTGGGCGATATGACGCGCGTCAAAATTCTGTCTGCGCTGCTGAAAAATGAACTGTGCGTCTGCGACCTGTCCGAAATCATCGGAATGGGGCAGTCCGCCGTTTCTCACCAGCTCCGTGTTCTGCGGGCTTCCAAAATCGTGAAGTTCCGCCGTGACGGAAAAAGCATTTTTTACAGCATTGACGACGACCATGTTCGGCAGCTGTTTGAAATTGCCCTCAGTCATATCAGAGAGGAATCATAACAGACGAGTCTGAGCAAGAAAGGATTTTTCAGATGAAAATTTTTTATGTCGATGGTCTGGACTGTGCGCACTGCGCAATGAAAATAGAAGAAAAACTCAATACGTTGCCCGGAATCAACGGTGCTGCCCTCAACTTCGCAACCGGGGAGCTGAGAATCCAGTCCAATCTGGATGACACGCAGCTGACTGAACAGATACAAACCATATTAAAGCAGCTGGAGCCGGATGCAGTTTTGCGGACACAACAGCTCGTTTCGCATCAGCATGGGAACAGCCATAACAGCTGTGACTGCAGTGATTCCTGCGAGGAAAAAAGAAACAAAAAACACCAACTGATGCCACGTCTTCCGCTTTTATTGCTCGGAACTGCTGTTCTGCTTTTGATCCCTGCTCTGATGCTAAAGGGAAGCATTGCATCCGCTGTCCTGTTCTTTCTGTCCGGTCTCGCAGCAGGCTATCAGGTCTTTTGGAAGGGCTTGAAAAAGCTGCGTACCCTGACGCTGGATGAAAACATTCTGCTTTTGATCGCCTTTATTGCCGCTTTTCTGATCGGGGAATATTTTGAGGCCTGTCTGGTTGTCATCCTGTTTTCAGTCGGAGAGCTGCTCGAAGATCATGCGGTTGAACGTTCCAAGAAAAGCATCGAAGCGTTGACCCAAATCCGGCCGGAAACCGCTGGTGTACTGCGTGACGGCAAGATTTACGAGCTTCCCTGTGAAGATGTTCAAATCGGCGACACGATCGTGGTCAAACCAGGCGAACGAATTCCACTTGACTGCGTGGTATTGTCCGGGAACTCCCAAACTGACAACGCCGCCATTACCGGGGAAAGCGTACCTGTCCCCGCAGCGGAAGGTTCGGCACTTTCTTCCGGCGGCATCAATCTTTCCTCTGCGCTGACCTGCCGTGTGACGCACAGCTTTGTAGATTCCACCGCCAGCCGCATCATTGAAATGGTCAAGGATTCTGCTGCCAAAAAAGGGAATGCAGAGGCTTTTATCTCACGTTTTGCCAAAATCTATACGCCCATTGTGATTATCATTGCGCTCCTGCTGGCGGTTGTTCCGCCCTTGGCAGGACTTGGAAGCTACTCTCAGTGGGTTTATACCGCCTTGGTTCTGCTGGTTGCCGCCTGTCCCTGCGCGATCGTCATTTCCGTGCCGCTTACCTTCTTTTCCTGTATTGGAGCAGCCTCCAGGCGCGGCGTACTGATCAAAGGCGGAAAATATGTGGAAGCGCTCGCGCAGTCGGATGCCATTGCCTTTGACAAGACCGGGACTCTGACCACCGGTCAGCTGACAGTGGACAAAATCACGCCGGCTGATGAAAGTATCAGCCGTGATGCGCTTTTGATGCTGGCAGCAGCCTGCGAACGGTATTCCACGCATCCCATTGCCAAAGCAGTCCTTGAGGCAGTCCCGGAAGAAAAGCTCGCCGGACTGGATATATCAGACAGCACAGAAATACGCGGGATGGGAACCTCTGCCGTCATCAACGGGGTGAAATATCTGTGCGGTGCGGGACGAATGATGGAAAAGGCTGGACTGTCTTTGGACGGGCTCCCCGAAGCCAATATTTATGTAGCGGATCCGGTGCAAAAGAGAGTCCTTGGCGCAATCTCCGTCAAAGACACGCTCCGGCCGGAAAGCAAAAGTACACTGGCACAGCTGAAACAGCTCGGCATCAAAACGGTCATGCTGTTGTCAGGCGACCGGAAAGAAGCAGTCGAAGCGTGCGCAAAAGAGCTTAAAATCGAATGCCGTGCCGAGCTGCTGCCGGAAAACAAGGTCACAGCCGTCGAACAGCTGAAAACGGAACACAAAAAAACCGCCTTTGTCGGAGACGGCATCAATGACGCTCCGGTTTTGGCAGCGGCCGATGTCGGCATCGCCATGGGACTTGGCTCCGACTCTGCGATTGAAGCTGCCGACATGGTGCTGGTTTCAGGAAACCTGTCTTCTCTGCCCGGCGGGATCCGTCTGGCCAAAAAGGCAATGCGAATCATCTATTTCAACGTTGTTTTTGCACTGCTGGCCAAATTAGCGGTTTTTGTCCTTGCTCTGTTCGGCCTGGGACAGATGTGGATGGCCGTTTTCGCAGACGTAGGAGTATCCATCATTGCAGTATTAAACGCCGCCAGATTGATGAAGCAAAAATAATTTTGGAATTTCACTTTTTCGTAAAGACTTTTCTTCATGATTGTGTTATACTATTATCAATCATTCTAAATTTGAGAGGAGTTTCTACGCTGTCATGGAGTATGAAAAATCCTGCGGCGCAGTCGTTTTCCGGAAGTTTCACGGAAATGTTGAAATTCTGCTGATCAAGCATCTCAACGGCGGCTACTGGTCTTTTCCAAAAGGCCATGTCGAATCCGGCGAAACCGAGGAACAGACTGCAGAGCGCGAAGTCAAGGAAGAAACAAACATCGACATTATCATCGACAACAGCTTTCGTGAAGTCGTGACCTACTCTCCGAAAAAGGATACGATGAAAGATGTCATCTATTTTCTCGCCCGGGCAAAAAATTATGACGCAATGCCCCAGCCCGGCGAAATCGCGCAGGTGAAATGGGTAGAAATTGATCTGGCTCATTCGGTGCTGACCTATGATAACGACAAACAGCTGGTCAACAAAGCAAAACCCATTATCAAAGAAACTGCATAACGCAAAAATCCTGTCTGTAACAAATTACAGACAGGATTTTTCCATTCAGCTGCTTTTGATTGGTGCCGTCAACTCTGCACAAAGCTTCTTTTTTCTTCCAGCCAATCCAAAATATCCCGGTAAACCTCGTCACGGTTGATTTCATTGAGCATCTCATGGCGTCCACCCGGATAGAGCTTGATTTTCACATCCTTCACACCCGCGTCGAGCAGACGATCATATACTTTTTTGACTCCCCTGCCGTAATCACCGACCGGATCCATATCTCCAGACAAAAGAAAGACGGGAACATCTTTGGGCACAGAGTCTGCCCAGCGTGCATCCGATACCATTTTCAGCATGGTCATCAAATCCTTGAAGCCTGCGGCAGTAAACACAAAGGTGTTCAGCTCATCCTTGTTGTAGGCGTCTACGACCGACACATCCCGCGAAATCCAGTCGTTCGGCGTCCGTATAACCGGATACCGTTTGTTATAGTCTCCAAACATCATTTTTTTGAGGGTGTTGCTGCGATAGCGCTTTCCACGCACCCGAATCCAAAGGTCTACCACTGCAAGGCCGACATTATTCAGCTGATGACCGCCGCTGGTGCCGCTCAAAATAATGCCTGACAGCTTTTTGCCGTACTTCATCAGATACAGCCGCGCAATAAACGATCCCATGCTGTGGCCCAGCAGAAATATTTTTCGGCCGGGATATTCCCGTATGGCGATTTTAGTTACTTCGTAGACATCCTCAACCAGATATTCCCAGCCGGATTCGTCTCCAAAATAGCCCAGGTCATTTTTGCTTTCCACTGACGCGCCGTGTCCCAAATGATCATGGCCGTACACAGCATATCCGTTTTCTGCCAGATAAAGTGCAAAATGCTGATACCGGTCGATATGCTCACACATTCCGTGGGAAATCTGCACAACCGCCTTGACATGACCGGATGGACGGTATACAAAATAATGAATCCGTGTTTTCCCATTTGAGCTTAAAAAGCTTTCATCCGTTCTGTTGATTTCCATTTCGTTCCGGCTGTGAACAGCCAAACCTCCCCGTTTTTGGTATTCTACTTCAAAAGTTTTATCATCTGGCGGTAATTCAAAAAATCATATCCATGCTTTTGATACAGACGGATCGCACCTTGGTTTGTGTCACACACTTCTAAACGAAGCCCGACGATCCGGTTTCCGTAATATTGCTCCAGCTGCTCTAAAAAAGAGCCTCCCAGCTTCAGGCCGCGAAACGCAGGGCTGACATAAAGCTCATCAATCAAAGCCAGAAGGCCGCCTGCCTCGGTACTCCACAAAAAGCTGACCAGACAGTAGCCGGCACGTTCTCCGTCAGAAAGCAGCATAAAGCCATCTGCATGAGGATTGCCATTTAACAGGCTGTCAAAAGTGTTTTCCATATGGCTCTGCGGAATTGAATGCAGGGCTGCCCCGTTCTCATAAAAATCCTTGCTGTAGGCAAGATAGATTTCTTTATCATCTGATTGAAAGCGGCGAAACTTCAGCATAATTTCCTCCCATACATGTATTGCGTTATTTTTGTTTTTATTATAACATAAAAACGGGAAAAAGGATATGGGGTAAAGTGGAATTTCAAAAATATTAACAACTCGACCTTAAAACCGTTACTTATTTTTTTTGGTTATTACGAAATTCACGAAAAGGTATTGATTCTATCAGAGAAATATTGTTTAATAGAAAAAGAAACAAATCCGCTGACAAAAACGCCGGTGGTTCTGACAGGAGGTTACAATACGTCAATATATACAGAAGAACATCAGCCATCCTATCGGCTCAATATTGTTCTCGTCGAACCACAGATCCCCCAGAACACGGGGAATATTGCCCGTACCTGCGCGGCGACCGGAGCCAGGCTGCACATTGTGAAGCCAATGGGTTTTACCGTAGATGACAAAAAGCTCAAGCGCGCCGGCTTGGATTACTGGCCGCTGCTGGACATTACCTATTATGAAAATACGGACGACTTTTTTGAGAAAAACGAGGGGCCGTTTTTTTACTTTACAACAAAGGGCCGCCTGATTTATTCCGATGTTTCCTACCCGGACAACGCCTACCTCGTGTTCGGCCGTGAGGATGCCGGACTTAAGGAAGAACTGCTGGTCAAAAGCCCTGAGCGTTGTGTCCGTCTGCCGATGATCGACAACGAACACGCCAGAAGTCTGAATCTGTCCAACACAGTCGCCGTTGCCGCTTATGAAGTGCTGCGGCAATGGGACTATCCCGGTTTAAAAACAAAGGGACAGCTCACAAAATATCATTGGTAAAAGCAAGAAAGGAAGAATAACATGATCCCGAAAATTAAAATCGTGACCGATTCCGCCTGTGACATCACCAAAGAAGAGGAAGCTTCTTATCAGATTGAGGTTCTCTCTTTCCCAATCGCAGTTGAGGATAAAAATTATATGGAACGGGTGGATCTGACCAACGAGGAATTTTACCGTATTCTGGAAAACTGCACCTCGATTCCCGCGACTGCTCAAATCACCCATATCCGTTTTGAGGAGTTGTATGAACGGGTCTGGAAAGAGGGCTATACCGATCTGATCTATGTTGCGATCAACAGCACGGGCTCCAACACCTACAATAATGCGTTGATGGCAAGGGATAACTTCTATCAGGCGCATCCCGAGGCAAAAGAAAGCTTTCACATTCATCCCGTGGACTCCAAGACCTACACCATCGCCTATGGCTATCCTGTCGTCCAGGCGGCGATCAAGGCTTCAAAGGGAGCAAGCGCGGAGGATATCATTGCCTATCTGAAGGACTGGTTTGATTCCGTTGAGATTTACTTTGCGCCGTACACGCTGGAATTTGTCAAAAAATCGGGACGGGTCAGCTGTGCCGCCGCCTTTGTCGGCGAACTGATCGGACTGCGCCCTATCATCAGCATCATTGACGGAAAAACAGAAATCGTCGAAAAAGTCCGCGGGGACAAAAACATCATCCCGACTTTGCTCCGCCATGCCGCAAAGCAAATGGTTCCGCAGACCGAATACTGTCTGGTCGGCGGTTCTCTGGAAGACCGGTTTGACGAGTTGAAAAAAGAAGCTTCCGCCGCTTTGAAATACGACGCGGTCAGCGCGGTCCATGTAGGCGCTGCAATTGCCATCAACGCAGGACCAAAGGTCGTCGGGGTTATCGTAAAAGGACAAAAAAGGAGCTAAGCGTTACCTCCAATTATGAAAATTGATAAAAATTTATCGAACACTTGAAAAAATCCATGTTTTGGTATAAAATAAGGATGCTGACAAATGATAATATTGTCTGCTTCCGTAATGATATGCCGTAAAAACGGCTGAAAATAAGAAAGGATGAGTTCAAATGACCTCATTGAACAAAAAAACGATTGAGGATATTGACGTCACCGGCAAAAAGGTTCTGGTAAGATGCGATTTCAACGTACCGCTGGATAACGGCGTCATCACGGATGACAAAAGGATCCGCGAATCCCTCAAAACCATTCGGTATCTTGCAGACCATAACGCCAAAGTGATTCTTTGCTCCCATCTTGGCCGTCCGAAGGGCGAATTTAACTTGAAATATTCCCTTGCTCCGGTTGCCAAACGGCTCTCTGAACTGCTCGGCAAGGATGTTATAATGGCTTCCGACGTGATCGGACCGGATGCAAAGACTAAGGCGGCCGCTTTGAAAGACGGAGACGTGATGCTGCTCGAAAACGTCCGTTTCCATAAGGAAGAGGAAAAAAATGATCCCGCGTTTGCAAAGGAACTGGCTTCCCTTGCTGAAATTTATGTCAATGATGCATTTGGGACCTCCCACCGTGCCCATGCTTCCACAGCGGGCGTTGCGGATTATCTCCCTGCCGTCTGCGGTTATCTGATTCAGAAAGAGATCACCATTATGGGCGGTGCGCTTTCCAACCCCAAGCGTCCGTTTGTCGCGATCCTCGGCGGTGCCAAGGTATCCGATAAAATCGGCGTCATCACCAACCTGCTGGATAAGGTCGACACCCTGATTATCGGCGGCGGTATGGCTTATACGTTTAACAAGGCAAGAGGTTTTCAAATCGGTACTTCGCTGGTAGAAGACGACAAGCTGGAGCTGGCAAAAGACCTGATGAAAAAAGCGGAAGAAAAGGGCGTAAAATTCCTGCTTCCGGTCGACAACAGAGTCGGCGATGAGTTCAAACCGGACTGCAATTTTATGGTCGTGGATTCTGACAAGATCCCGGCGGACTATATGGGACTTGATATCGGCCCCAAAACGGAAAAACTGTTTGCTGACGCCATCAAGGGCGCAGGAACCGTCGTATGGAACGGACCGATGGGCGTTTCCGAATGGGAGAACTTTGCCGGCGGCACTCGTGCGATCGCGACTGCCGTTGCGGAATCCGGCGCCGTTTCCATCATCGGCGGCGGTGATTCTGCCGCTGCAATCGAAAAGCTCGGCTTTGCAGATAAAATGACCCATATCTCCACCGGCGGCGGTGCTTCTCTAGAGTTCTTGGAAGGGCTGGAGCTCCCGGGAATCGCGGCTTTGAACGATAAATAGGAACTGTCAGCTGTCCGTCGCTTCCAAAAGGCGGCGGACAAATTTACATACTGAAAGAGAAAAGAGGAAATAAAATGAATAAAAATTTGCGTGCTGCTGTCATTGCGGGAAACTGGAAAATGAACAAGACCCGTCCCGAAGCCAAGGCTTTGGTGGAAGAACTGAAACCGCTTGTAAAGGACGCTGCCTGCGGTGTTGTCGTCTGTGTCCCCTTTACGAATCTGGAAACCGTTCTGGAAGCCGCAAAGGGCAGCAACATCAAAGTCGGCGCTCAAAACTGCCACTTTGAAAAATCGGGCGCATTTACAGGTGAAATTTCCGCCGATATGCTGGTTGAAATGGGTGTCGAATATGTTGTGATCGGTCACAGCGAAAGACGTCAGTATTTCGGGGAAACCGATGTTACGGTCAACAAACGCGTCAAAGCCGCTTTGGCTGCGGGTCTGAATGTCATTCTCTGTGTTGGCGAAATGCTGGAGGACCGCGAACTGGGCATCACGGACGAACTGGTCGCCATGCAGACCAAGATCGCTCTCAACGGTGTCAGCAAGGACGAGCTGAAAAAAGTGATTATCGCTTATGAACCTGTTTGGGCGATCGGCACCGGAAAAACTGCAACCGCGGAGCAGGCAAACGAGGTTTGTGCCATGATCCGTTCCACTGTTGCCAAGCTGTATGACAAGGCCGCGGCAGATGCACTGACCATCCAATACGGCGGTTCCATGAACGCGAAAAACGCAGACGAACTGCTGGCACAGCCTGACGTCGACGGCGGACTGATCGGCGGTGCTTCTTTAAAAGCACCTGACTTTTCCATCATTGTAAACGCTGCAAGCAAATAACTGTGACAGCCGGCTATATGCTTTTTAAGAAGCATATAGCCGTACTGCTGTACGTTCCATTTTCAAACAGAAAGGCTGAATGCTATGAAAAAACCTTTGGCTCTGATTATTCTTGACGGCTTTGGCTATAACCCCGACAATTACGGCAACGCGATCACCGCTGCAAACACCCCAAATATCGACGCATTGCTGAAAAAATACCCGCATACCCTGATTGGCGCGTCGGGAATGGATGTCGGACTGCCGGACGGACAGATGGGCAACTCCGAGGTTGGCCACACCAACATCGGTGCGGGGCGGATTGTCTATCAGGAACTGACCAGGATCACCAAGTCGATCCAGGACGGTGACTTTTTCTCAAATGACGCGCTGAAAAAGGCGGTCGAAAACTGCAAAAAGAACCATTCTG
This sequence comes from uncultured Clostridia bacterium, assembly GCA_944386455.1. Taxonomy (GTDB): domain Bacteria; phylum Bacillota; class Clostridia; order Oscillospirales; family Ruminococcaceae; genus HGM13222. The sequence goes on from CALXBC010000001.1 coordinate 38,505, forward strand.
CGCTGCATCTGATGGGACTGCTTTCCGACGGCGGCGTACACAGTCACAACTCTCACCTGTATGCACTGGTGGAGATGGCGCGGGAAAACGGGCTGAATGAAGTTTATATCCACGCCTTCATGGACGGCCGTGATGTTCCCCCCACCTCCGGCAGAGATTATCTCGCCCAGTGTCAGGCAAAGCTTGACGAAATCGGCGTCGGCAAAATCGCCACCGTATCCGGCCGTTATTATGCCATGGACCGCGACAACCGCTGGGAACGTGTGGAAAAGGCCTACGCTGCCATGGTGTACGGCGAGGGCAATAAAAACAGCGATCCCGTGAAAACAGCGGAACTGTCCTATGAAAACGGCGTGACCGACGAGTTTATCGTTCCGACTGTCTGCGCAGAAAATGCGGCGATCAAGGCAAATGACAGTGTTGTTTTCTTCAACTTCCGCCCCGACCGTGCCCGTGAAATCACACGCACGCTGGTGGATGACGCCTTTACCGGCTTTGAACGGAAAAACGGCCGTTTTCCGCTGTACTTTGTCTGCATGACGCAATACGATGCGACTATGCCAAACGTGGATGTTGCATTTAAGCCTGAAAGCCTTGACAATACCTTTGGTCAGTATATCAGCGACTGCGGTCTGACCCAGCTCAGAATCGCAGAAACCGAAAAGTACGCACACGTGACCTTTTTCTTTAACGGCGGTGTGGAAGCACCATTTAAAGGAGAAGACCGTGCGCTGATCAACTCCCCCAAGGTAGCCACCTATGATCTCAAGCCGGAAATGAGCGCTTATGAAGTCACTGATGAAGTGGTGGCACGGATCAATTCTGACAAGTATGATGTCATTATCCTCAACTATGCAAACTGCGACATGGTCGGCCACACCGGCGTTTTTGACGCCGCTAAGGCTGCAGTTGAAGCAGTAGATACCTGCCTTGGCAGGACGATTGATGCAATCCTTGCCAAAGGCGGTGCGGCATTGGTGACCGCCGATCACGGAAACGCCGATCAGATGTATGAGCCGGACGGTTCCCCGTTCACCGCTCATACGACCAACCCCGTTCCGCTGATTCTGATCAACGCGGAGGGAACGCTCAGAGAAGGCGGACGGCTTGCAGATCTCGCCCCGACGATGCTGGATATCCTCGGACTGGAAAAGCCAGCCCAAATGACCGGCCAGAGTTTAATCGTAAAATAAAATGCCATGAACAGTGAAACAGCCTGCAATGTTTTGTGCAGGCTGTTTCACGATACGGGAATGAGGAGATTGGATTGGACTTAAAAGAACTCAGAAATGAAATCGACCGGCTGGATACTCAGATCCAGCAGCTGTTTGAAAGACGAATGGATATTGTCAAAGCAGTGGCCGCTTATAAAAAGGAGCATGATCTGCCGGTGCTGCATGCCGGGCGGGAAAATGAAGTGCTGGACAAAATCGCTGCAGCTTCCCGGCCCGAATATCGGGACGGCAGCCGCGCGCTCTTTACCGCAGTGATGGACATCAGCAAATGCAGTCAATCGCAGCTGATTCAAAAGAGCAATCCCTATCTGGAGCAATCCTCTCCCTTTGTTCCTGCTGCTGCGCATACGGTGGCCTGTCAGGGCGTCCTCGGAGCATATTCTCATATTGCAGCGCGCAGATTGTTTCAGGATGAATGTCTTCACTTTTACCCTCATTTTGAAGATGTGTTTCAGGCCGTCGTCTCGGGAGATGCGGATTTCGGCGTCCTTCCGGTAGAAAATTCCAATGCAGGTTCAGTAATGGACGTCTATGAATTATTGAAGCGATATAATATCTATATAGCCAGACGTGTCAAAATCAAGGTTGAGCATTGCCTTGCCGCTCTGCCCGGCACCAATTTTTCAGAGATACAAGAAGTCTATTCCCATGAGCAGGCAGTGCGGCAGTGCAGCAGCTTTTTAAAAGAGCATCAGCTCCAAACGCGTATTTATTCCAACACTGCTGCATCTGCAGAGCTGGTGGCACATTCCCGGCCGGATGAGCATCTCGGCGTAATCTGCTCCGAGCTGGCAGCCCAGCGCAACGGACTGCGCATCCTGAAACGCGGGATTGCAAATATAGATGAAAATTATACCCGCTTTATTGTGATATCAAAGACTCCAAGGCACAGTCAGGATGACGATCTGATCTCCATATCCTTTTCCCTGCCTCACACAGTCGGTTCTCTTTATCGGATGCTGACAAAATTCTATGTTTACAATATCAACATGGAAAAGATTGAATCCATGCCCATCGGCAACAAGAATTTTGATGTGATGTTTTATCTGGATTTCACAGGCAATCTGACAGAGCAAAATGTGACCGCACTATTAAACGATTTGTCAGCCAGTCTGCCTCAGTTCAAGTATCTTGGTAGTTATAAAGAAATATGATTTCTACACAGAACCTTGTAATACAAAGTAAGGAGACACAGCTGACAGCTGTGTCTCCTTTTCGTTGTTTTATGGGGTATAGACCGCGCCCAGTCCTTCTGCTAAGGCAACGCATTGCTCCAGTCCGACCTTAGCCTTTTCCCAGTTGACGTCCAGCACTGCGACGCCGGCAAAGTCACTTCCACGCAGATCTGCCCCCCGGAAGCTCACGTTTGTAAGATTTGCGTCGCAAAAACGGCAGTCTTTGATCACACCCTTTTCCATCCGGCAATTGGTCAGATCCGCTCCTTCAAAGCTGATATCGCACAGATCCATCTTGCTGAAATCCAGTTCTCTTAAGTTGGTATATGACCAGTCCCCGCCCTGAATATTCACACAATTGAGATCGGCGTCCCCAAAATCGGAGCCCGTCATTTTGCATTCCCTCAGATTGCAGGCGAAAAACGTAGCAAAGCGAAACCGGCAATTTAAAAAAGCGCACATATTGAGCTCTGCACCGTTAAAATTACAGCCGCCGAGATTACAGCGTTCAAACCTGCATTTGAGCAGTACCGTCCCGGAAAAGCTGGCGCCTGTCAAGTTGCAGTCGATAAACTCGTATTTGCTGACAATTTCTTCCTCATCTTCCAGTTCAGAAAAATCAAAATCCTGAAAGCTTTTCTGCTCAAACCTTTTTGTTCCCGTCATCCTGTTTTTCCTCCGCCCGCTTATTCAGTCTGGCTGAAATCAGCTTATACCCAATCATGCCAATGACTCCAACCGCCGCAAATATAGCAAAAATCCAAAGAGTGGTTTTGTAATTGCCCTGAATATACTGATCTCCCGCAATCGTGGAAACCAAGACAGAAGGAATACGCGCCGTCAGAGAGATCAGCAGAAAGCTGCGGGTCGTCATCGGCGTCAGTGCCGCAAAGTAAGTAAAAACATCCTTCGGCAGACCGGGAATAAAATACAGCAAAAAGGTTATCCCTTCCATTCGTCGGACATTCTCTAAAAAATGAAACTCCTTCAGTTTTTTCTCACTGGCCAGCTTTTGCACAAGCGGTGTACCAAAGCGTTTGATCAATAAAAACACCAGCAGACTGCCAAGTCCGACGCCGGCCAGACAAAGCACAAATCCCCAGAATCCGCCATAGCAGATACCTGCCGTAACCTCTATCGGTTCCGAGGGAATAATAGCAATAAAAACCTGCAGTACCTGTAAAAAAAGCAAAACAGGGATCCCGAGGATTCCAAACGATTCAATCAAACGTTCCAGACTGCGGATCGTTTCTCTCGATGTCAGCAGATGTTTCAGCTGCGGCGCATAACGTACAATCAGGATAACCGCCGCTGCAAGCAGTGCAGCCGCTGCAAGCAGCCGTAAAACCATCTTAAATGTTTCTTTTTTCCCTTGCTTCTTCATATCGGTCTACCTTCTCAGCAGAATATCATCTGTAATAAGCTTACGCTGTAAAAGCAAGTTTCTTGTCTGTCAGTTTTATTGTATCAGGTAATTTCTTCCGATTCAATCCCTTTTTCAAATTTCAAACAGTCTTTTGCAGTTTTCCGTTGCGGCGTCTACCAGCTCCTGGACCGGCACTCCCCTGATCTCTGCGATTTTTGCCGCAGTAAAGGCGATCATATCCGATGTACAGCGTTTTCCGCGGTAAGGTACGGGCGCCATATAAGGACAATCCGTTTCCAGCAGAATGCGGTCAAAAGGGATGATCTTAATCGCTTCCAGTACCTTTTTGACATTCGGAAAGGTCACAAGCCCTGTGAACCCAATATAATATCCCAGATTTAAATAAACCTGCGCCGTCTCGGCAGAACCGGAGAAGCAATGCACCACACCGCGTGTGTGTGCCCTGCTCAAGATGTCAATGGTGTCCTCCACCGCATCCCGCGAATGGATAATAACCGGCAGCTTCAATTCTTCTGCAAGCAGCAGCTGCTCTTCAAAAATCCGCTTCTGAGACGGTTTATCGGTGTCATCATAATGATAGTCCAGTCCGATCTCCCCGATCGCGATTACCTTTTCACAGCCAGCCAGCTGTTTCAGCCGCTCTAAATATCCCGGCACGGCCGTCCTGCTTTCCTCCGGATGAAGCCCGACGCTGGCGTAAACAAACGGATATTGCCTTGCGAGAGAAACCGCCTTTTCCGCCGCGGTCAGACTGCATCCGACGTCCAAAATCCCGATCACTCCATTATGATGAAGCTGCTGAAAAAGTGTATCCCGATCTTCCTCATACCGTTCATCATCATAATGGGCATGCGAGTCAAAAATATTGTTGATTTCCACTGCTTGTTCTTTCTCCTTAATCAATAGAAACATTTCAGCCACCCAAAAGGACGGCTGTAAGACATGGTCTCATCATAGACTGACTTCATGCGGAAGCAATAGCTGCAAAACTCATGATATAGAGCCAAAACGATAAAATATCCGTCAAAAAGTTCCTGACAGCATTGATTATCGGATTTTGCTTCCCACCGGCACAGAATCGTCCACAAACATGACCTTTACCTCATCCTTGCTGCAATCTGCCGCAAGAATCATACCGTTTGATTCCACGCCGCGCAGTTTGACGGGCTTCAGATTCGCCACCAGTATGATTTTTTTGCCAACCAGGTCTTCAGGCGCGTACCATTTGGAGATACCCGACACGACCTGTCTGCCGCCGCAGCCGTCATCCAGCTGCAATTTCAGCAGCTTATCGGATTTTTCCACCTTTTCACAGGCCGTTACCTGTGCGACCCGCAGCTGAACCTTGGCAAAGTCGTCGATACCGATCACCGCAGTTCCTTCTGCCTGCTTCTCTTTCTCAGCCTCTGCCTTGATCTGCGCCGCTTCTTTTTCCAGTTCTGCCAACATCTTCTTTTCATCGATTCGAGCGAACAGCGGCTCCGGTTTTCCGACTGCGCCCGGCTTCAAGCCGCCAAAGGACGACAGAGAAGCATATGACCGGACGTCTGTATGAAGCTGTGCAAAAATCTTGTCCGCAGTTTCCGGCATGATGGGAGAGACAAGCACCCCAATAAACCGGATCGCTTCCAACAGATGATAAAGCACATCATTGAGCCGTGCTTTCTTTTCTTCATCCTTTGCCAGTACCCAAGGTGCGGTATCGTCGATATACTTGTTGCTGGCACGCGCCAGAGACAAAATAGCGTCTGCTGCATCCGCCAGACGGAACTCTTCCATGCTCGCGCTGAACTGCTTTACTGTGTTCAGACATGTCTCCCGCAGGTTCGCATCCAGTTCCGTAACAGCACCCGGCAGCTGAATTTCCCCGCCAAAATACTGGTTTGTCATGGAAATCGTACGGTTGACCAGATTCCCAAGCGTATTTGCCAAATCAGAATTATAACGCGAAATCAGCGTTTCATAGGTAATGCTTCCGTCCTGGGCATATGGCATCTCGCTTAACACATAGTAGCGGAGACCGTCCACCGTAAACAGCTTTGCAAGATCCGAGGAATACATCACATTTCCCTTGGATTTACTCATCTTGTCATTGCCAAACAGCAGCCACGGATGGCCAAAAATATGCTTTGGCAGTTCCAATCCCAGCGCCATCAACATGATCGGCCAATAGATCGTGTGGAAACGCAGGATATCCTTGCCAATCACATGTACATCACATGGCCAGTATTTTTGAAACATCTCGCTGCTGCCGTCCGGGTCATAACCGATCGCAGTAATATAATTCAGCAGTGCATCGATCCAGACATAAATGACATGCTTGGGATCAAAGTCAACCTTAACGCCCCAGTCGAAGGTGGTACGGGAAACACAGAGATCCTGCAGCCCCGGTTTCAGAAAGTTGTTGATCATCTCTTTTTTACGGGACTCCGGCTTGATAAAGTCAGGATGCGCTTCAATGTACTCCAGCAAACGGTCCTGATACTTGCTCATCCGGAAAAAGTATGCTTCCTCTCTGGTCTTTTTCACCGGGCGTCCGCAGTCAGGGCAACAGCCGTCAACAACCTGTGTTTCTGTCCAAAAGGATTCACAGGGCGTGCAGTACCAGCCCTCATATTCACTTTTATAAATATCTCCCTGTTCATATAGCTTTTTAAAGACCTTCTGCACGACCTTTTCATGATAATCATCGGTCGTGCGGATAAAATGATCGTTGCTGATATTCAGATTCTGATAATTTTCCTTGATACTGCCGGTGATTCTGTCTGCATATTCCTGCGGTTTGATTCCTTCTTTTTGTGCTAGTTCCTGGATCTTCTGCCCATGCTCGTCCGTTCCGGTGAGCATGAAAACATCGTCTCCGATCAGTCTATGATACCGTGCGACCGCATCTGTCAGGATAATCTCGTAATCGTTGCCCGTATGGGGCTTTCGGGATGCATAGGCGATCGCTGTTGTGATATAAAACTTTTTCGCCATTCTTTTTCATTTCCTTTCCACATGAAGCTGGTAATGATCATCAAGGCAAGCCTTGAAAACAAGTTCTGCTTAATATATTATTATACCAAAACAGGAAATTTAAGTCAATTCTTTTTAAAGCCTGGGGGTTTTTCGAAACTGCAGCGGAGTCACGCCAACATGTTTTTTAAAAGCTGCAATAAAATTTTTGACATCCGGATATCCTACTATACAAGCGATCTCGCCTACGCTGGCATTCGATTCCAACAACAGCTTTTTGGCCTGTTTTAGTCTGCATAATGTCAAAAAGGTATACGGCGTATCTCCGGTTACGCACTGAAAAATGCGGATGAAATAATATTTGCTGAGATTGCAAAGCCCAGCCAGCTCATCAATTGTAATTTTACGACTATAATTTTTCATCATATAAGCAGCGGCATACTCGATCCTTGGAAAATGTTCTGCATATCTTTGCTCCGATATGCTGTGCTGGTGATGCTGAATCAATTCTGACAGAATATCATTCATCAGATTGGACAGCACAAGCTCTCTGTTTTTATCCATGGATTGTTCCAGTTTCTGCAATTTTTCAAAATAATAATAAAAATCCGGACGGTTTGAAAAATCAAGGACGGACAGCGCGCCTTCGTTTAAAATGTCTACCATATCCTCTGCACACTTTCCGTCAAAATGTATCCATATAAATTGCCATCTGCCATTTGACGCAGTGGAGTAGTATTGATAATTCCGACAATTGATGACCGCAACTCGATGCCTGGAAAGAAGATACTCCCCTTTTCCATACCGCAAAAGCCCTTGACCATCTAAGGTATAAAAAAGCAGACAGCTTGAAAGTCCGTCACGTTCTGTAAAATACTCAGAGGGGCAATCATATTTTCCAAACTCGGTAACAAAAAACGGGAGTTTCGCTGTTATCTGACGGTTAATAATACTGTAACTTTCCATCACACTGTCCGTACCAAAATAATACCGGAGCATAATAATTCCCCTTAAAAAATATCATTCTGAAGCAACTTCCGACGAAATTTCCTGTTGATAGTTTTATTATAACTCTTTTTTTGAAAAAAGCAATATATCAGAATTTTCTTGCTATTTTTGAGGTTGTAAAGATGTTTAAAATCAAGTAGAATAAAATCACCAAAATAAAAATGCGGGGATGGGATTCAAATGAATTTTAGAGAAAATGTAATGGCGGTACTCCATTATGAAAAGCCCGACCAGTTTCCTGTGGTTTCATTTGGCTATTGGGCGGAAACGCTGCAAAAATGGGAAGAAGAAGGCCATATCACCCATGAGGAGACAGTCGGCTATTGTTCCTATGGGGACAATTCTGAGGCAGACCGCTCTATCATGAAAAAGCTTGGCTTTGACTTCAACTGGAACTCTTGTATCGGCTTTGATACCGGACTGCGTCCGAATTTCGGGCACACTATCCTGGAAGAAAAAGAGGACGGAACGCTTCTTGCCCGCGATGAGCAAGGACTTATCGTTTTGGAGAAGCCCGGAGTTGTGTCGATCCCCGCGGAAATCGGTACCTCGATGACCGGCAGGGAAGCATGGGAAGAACTGTACCTGCCAAAGCTGAAATGGACGGCAGAGCGGGTCAATACCGAGTATATAAAAAGCCTGGCAGACGATACCAATCGTGAGATTCCGATAGGTTTGCACTGCGGCTCTTTAATCGGATATATGCGTAATTTACTGGGTGTAGAGCAGCTCAGCTATCTGTATGCCGATGATGAAGAGCTCTATGCAGAAATCGTGGATACCCTGGCCGGAATTTGCTATCAGGGAGTTAAAACCGCACTGGAAACCGGCGCTAAATTTGATTATGCCCATTTTTGGGAGGACATCTGTTTTAAAAACGGTCCGCTGGTATCTCCATTTGTGTTTGAAGATTATGTAGCTCCTCATTACAAAAGAATCACCGATCTGCTGACTAAATACGGTATAGACATTGTGTCCGTTGACTGCGACGGTTGTATCGATACCCTGGTCCCGATCTGGCTGAAAAACGGCGTAAACACCATGTTCCCGATTGAGGTGGGCACCTGGAATGCCAGTATTGCTCCTTGGCGTGAAAAGTATGGAAAGATGCTGCGCGGCGTCGGCGGTATGAATAAGACGCTCTTTGCCCGTGACCGTAAAGCAATTGATGAAGAGGTAGAACGGCTCAAAGGACTGATTAGCCTGGGCGGTTATATCCCCTGCCCTGACCATCGGATTGCGCCTGATGCAAAATTCGAATTGGTACAGTATTATTGTGACAAAATGCATCAGCTAAGTTGCTGACTTAATTTGTTGCATACTTCCTGTTGAAAATCCGATGACTAAAGCCAATCGTTGCTAAAACGATTGGCTTTTTTCTATACAAAAATACCGTTGCTATAAATCAATAGCAACGGTATTCTGCAAATCATAAATTACGCATTGATCTTGGAAACAACACCAGAACCAACGGTACGTCCTCCTTCACGGATAGCGAAACGCAGACCTTCCTCAATAGCGATCGGAGTAATCAGTTCAACACTGATGGTCACGTTATCGCCAGGCATACACATTTCAACGCCTTCCGGCAGGCTGATAACGCCGGTAACGTCAGTTGTTCTGAAATAGAACTGCGGACGGTAGTTGTTGAAGAACGGGGTATGACGGCCGCCCTCTTCTTTTTTCAGAATATAAACCTGACCTTCAAATTTGGTGTGTGGATGAATCGTACCGGGTTTGCAGAGAACCTGTCCACGTTCGATTTCATTTCTCTGAACACCACGAAGCAGAGCGCCGATATTGTCACCAGCTTCTGCATAATCCAGAACCTTACGGAACATTTCGATACCGGTAACAACAGTCTTGGATTTTTCATCTTTCAAGCCAACGATCTCAACTTCGTCGCCGGTCTTGAGCTGACCTCTTTCCACTCTTCCGGTTGCAACGGTTCCGCGTCCAGTGATGGTGAAGACGTCCTCAACAGGCATCAGGAACGGCAGATCTGCTTTTCTTTCCGGAGTTGGGATATAGTTGTCAACTGCATCCATGAGCTCAAGAATCGGTTTGTAAGCAGGATCATTCAGATCATCCGGAGCTTCCAAAGCCTGAAGAGCAGAACCTTTAATGATCGGAATATCGTCACCCGGGAAATCATAGCTGGACAACAGATCGCGGATCTCCATTTCAACCAGTTCCAACAGTTCCGGATCGTCAACCTGGTCTGCTTTGTTCATGAAAACAACGATATAAGGAACGCCAACCTGACGGGCAAGCAGAATGTGCTCACGGGTCTGTGCCATCGGTCCGTCGGAAGCAGCAACAACCAGAATCGCGCCGTCCATCTGAGCAGCACCGGTGATCATGTTCTTAACATAGTCAGCATGTCCGGGGCAGTCAACGTGTGCATAGTGACGATTGTCAGTTTCATACTCAACGTGAGCGGTATTGATTGTAATACCACGCTCTCTCTCTTCCGGAGCCTTGTCGATCATATCGTAAGCTTCGTATTTTGCCTGACCCTTCAGTGCCAATGTTTTGGTGATAGCAGCGGTCAAAGTGGTTTTACCATGGTCAACGTGACCGATGGTACCGATGTTAACATGGGGCTTTGTTCTTTCAAATTTAGCCTTGGCCATAGGAATATCCTCCCTTTTTCAATAGAAAATAATATTTTGTTTTATCTACATTTGGAAATCCCAAATATACATAATCAGATTTATTTCCATTCTAGCAAGAAAATGGAAAAAATGCAAGTGTTTTTTGCGATTTTACGCAAAAAATTCGTTTAGCCGTTGCTCTTGGTTCTGTCGCTGATGATCTTATCTGCGATGGATTTTGGAACTTCGATATAGTGACTTGGTTCCATGGTATACTGTCCGCGGCCCTGTGTCTTGGAGCGCAGATCATTGGAGTAACCAAACATCTCAGACAGCGGAACAAAAGCGTTGATCTGCTGTGCACCGACGCGCGCTTCCATACCCTGAATCTGTCCGCGGCGGGAATTCAGATCGCCGATGACATCACCCATATAATCCTCAGGTACGATAACAACTACCTTCATGATCGGCTCCAGTATGACCGGATCGCCTTTTCTCATCGCTTCCTTGAAAGCCATGGAACCGGCAATCTTAAATGCCATTTCAGAGGAGTCAACTTCATGATAAGAACCATCATACAGCGTAACCTTCACATCAACAACCGGATACCCGGCAAGCACGCCGCTCTGCATTGCACCGCGGATACCGGCATCAACAGCAGGAATATATTCCTTCGGAATTGCACCGCCCACGACCTTATTGATGAACTCATAGCCTTTTCCGCTTTCATTCGGCTCAACAATGATCTTGACGTGACCGTACTGACCTTTACCGCCGGACTGACGCGCATACTTGTGATCAACATCAGCAGCTTTGCGGATTGTTTCCTTATAAGCAACCTGCGGAGCTCCGACGTTCGCCTCTACCTTAAACTCACGAAGGAGACGGTCAACAATGATTTCCAGATGCAGCTCACCCATACCTGAAATAATAGTCTGACCGGTTTCCTCATTGGTATAGGTGCGGAAGGTCGGGTCTTCTTCTGCCAATTTTGCCAGCGCAACACCCATCTTTTCCTGACCGGCTTTGGTTTTGGGCTCAATCGCCAAACTGATAACCGGCTCCGGGAACACCATGTTTTCCAGAATTACAGGATGCTTGGGATCGCAAAGCGTATCACCGGTGGTGGTGTTCTTTAAACCAACCGCAGCAGCAATATCACCTGCATAACAGGTTTCAATGTCCTGGCGGTGATTTGCATGCATCTGCAGAATCCGTCCGATTCTCTCATTGTTATCCTTGCTGGAATTGTAAACTGACGTTCCGGCATTGATCGTACCGGAGTATACACGGAAGAAGCAAAGCTTTCCGACATATGGGTCAGTTGCAATCTTGAACGCCAGAGCAGAGAACGGAGCATCATCAGAAGACGGCCGTGTGACCTCTTCCTCCGTTTCCGGGTCAATGCCCTTGATATCAGGAACATCAGTCGGAGCAGGCATATAATCCACAATTGCATCCAACAGCATCTGAACGCCCTTATTGCGGTAGGATGTACCACAGGTTACAGGAACCATCTCATTGGCAATCGTTGCTTTTCTGATTGCCGCCTTGACTTCCTCAACCGTGAGTTCTTCCCCGTCCAGATATTTCATCATCAGCTCTTCATCGGTTTCAGCAACCGCTTCAATCAGAGCATCATGATATTCCTGTGCTTTTTCTTTCATATCGTCCGGGATCTCAGTAACATCAATTTTTGTTCCCAGATCGTCTTCATAAATTTCAGCGACCATCTGCACCAGATCAATAATACCAACAAAGGTATCCTCGGCGCCGATCGGCAGCTGAATCGGAACAGCATTACATTTCAAACGATCCTTCATCATGGCAACGACGTTGTAAAAATCAGCGCCGGTGATGTCCATCTTATTAACGTACGCCATTCTTGGGACATGATAATTGTCAGCCTGTCTCCAAACGGTTTCAGACTGCGGCTCAACGCCGCCTTTTGCACACAGAACGGTAACGGAACCGTCCAATACACGAAGCGAACGTTCAACCTCAACCGTAAAGTCCACATGTCCCGGAGTGTCGATGATATTGATTCTATGGCCTTTCCAGAATGCAGTTGTTGCAGCGGAAGTAATGGTAATACCTCTCTCCTGCTCCTGTGCCATCCAGTCCATTGTCGCGGTACCGTCGTGTGTTTCACCAATTTTATGCGTTTTTCCGGTATAGAACAGAATACGCTCAGTGGTGGTCGTCTTACCAGCGTCAATGTGGGCCATTATGCCAATATTTCGAGTCAGCGCAAGTGGAATTTCTCTTGGCATAAATACCTCCTAATAGAATAAACGGCAAGTTTTTTGGCAGGACGGTTGTCCAGCCAAAAAACCTGTTGCTTTTACGGATTATCGGAACATTACCATCTGTAATGTGCAAAAGCCTTGTTGGCCTCTGCCATTTTGTGGGTTTCTTCCCGTTTCTTCACGGCGCCGCCGGTGTTGTTGAGCGCATCCAGCATTTCAGCAGCCAGGCGTTCTTTCATTGTTTTCTCGCCTCTTTGACGGGCATACAATGTCAGCCAGCGTAAGCCGAGGGTCTCTCTTCTGTCCTGACGGACTTCCAACGGAACCTGATAGGTAGCACCGCCGACACGGCGTGCTTTCACCTCTAATACGGGCATGATATTTTCCATAACGTCGTGGAAAACCTCTAACGGTTCTTTTCCAGTCTTCTCTCTTACGATATCGAATGCACCATACACGATCTTCTGTGCAACTCCCTTTTTACCGTCGAGCATCACATTGTTGATCAGCCGGGTAACAAACTTGGAATTGTACAGCGGGTCCGGCAAAACATCACGTTTTGCAATATTACCTCTTCTTGGCACTTCGCTTCCCTCCTTCACATCAAAATGAATTCATTGGTACTCGAAAGCGTCAAACTCCCGTGAGCTTCAGGCCGGTGTTTCCAGTCCGAAGCTATTATGCCAATATTCAGGCGTTCTATGATAAAACTGCCAAAATAAGGGCAAGATTTTTTCACTCTTATGCGGGATTTTTCCACTATTTCGCAGCACCAGCTTTTGGACGTTTTGCTCCATACTTGGAACGGGCCTGCATTCTCTTGGCCACACCCTGTGCATCCAGTGTACCACGGATGATGTGGTAACGGGTACCGGGAAGGTCCTTCACACGTCCGCCACGGATCAAAACAACGCTGTGCTCCTGCAAATTGTGGCCGATTCCCGGAATATATGCAGTGACCTCGGTGCCGTTGGTTAACTTTACACGGGCAACCTTTCTCAAAGCAGAGTTCGGCTTTTTCGGCGTCATCGTTCTGACAGCAGTACAAACACCGCGTTTCTGCGGAGAATTCTGTTCGATCGTTGTCTTTTTCATTGAGTTATAGCTCTTAAGCAAAGCCGGAGCAGTAGACTTTTTCTCGACAACAGCTCTCCCTTTTCTGACCAGCTGGTTAAATGTAGGCATATTGCACCTCCTTTTCCTTTCTTCATATTTTCATGAAATTTATGTCAAGCGGTTTTGCACGCAAAACCGCTCTGACTCATAAACTCACGCCCTATTATTCTAACATAGCGCAACAGCGTTGTCAAGGGCGTTCTTGCCTGTCAACAGGAATTTTCTAAAAATCTGTCGATAATTCCTTAACAGCAGAAACTGCATCCGCTTTGGTTGGTACAACCTGTACATCTCCATAACAGGTCATTCCGGTTCCCGCCGGAATCAGCTTGCCGATAATCACGTTTTCTTTCAATCCGAGCAATGGATCGACCTTACCCTTGATCGCAGCCTCGGTCAAAACTCTCGTGGTTTCCTGGAACGAAGCAGCAGAGAGGAAGCTGTCAGTTGCAAGAGACGCCTTTGTGATACCCAGCATTACCGGAATAAAGGTGGCCTTGGAAAGTCCTTGCTCGCCCGCGTCAATGCGGCTCTGAATTTCCTTGTTTGCGAAAATCACTTCCGAGCGGTCTACCAACGAGCCCGGCAGCAGGTCTGTGCTGCCCGCCTCATCGATTCTCACCTTCCGCATCATCTGGCGGACAATAACCTCAATATGCTTGTCGTTGATATCAACGCCCTGCATCCGGTAAACCTTCTGCACTTCTGAAATCAGATAGTTCTGGACTTCCTGTTCGCCTTTGACCGCAAGAACATCATGCGGATTGATAGAGCCCTCCGTCAGCGGATCACCGGCTTCTACATGGTCGCCTTCTGCGACCTTCAAGCGGTATCCGTAAGGAATCGCGTACTGTTTTTCCTCACCGTCTTCTCCCGTGACGATCGCATGGCGTATCCGTTTGATTTCGTCAAAACGGATGGTGCCCGAAATTTCAGTGATGATGGCAGAGCTCTTGGGACGGCGTCCTTCAAACAGCTCCTCAACACGCGGAAGACCCTGTGTTATGTCTTCTGCGGACGCAATACCACCGGTATGGAAGGTTCTCATCGTCAGCTGCGTGCCAGGCTCACCAATTGACTGTGCAGCGATAATACCAACCGCTTCACCGACTGCAACGACCTTGCCGTTTGCCAGGTTGGAGCCATAGCATTTCGCACAGACTCCCTGTTTTGCATGGCAGGACAGCACCGAACGGATTTTAACCTTTTCAATGCCGGCCGCAAGGATCTTTTTCGCATCGGAATCATCCATCATCTTGTCCTTAGAAATCAGCACCTCACCAGTGCTTGGATCCAACAGGTCTTCCACCAAATAACGGCCGCAGACACGTTCAGACAACGGCTCGATCATTTCGTTGCCTTCCTTGATGGAATAGATTTCCAGCCCCTCATCGGTGCCGCAGTCGTTCTGACGGATAATCACATCCTGTGATACATCGACCAGACGGCGGGTCAGATAACCGGAGTCGGCAGTTCTCAGCGCTGTGTCGGCCAGACCCTTTCTGGCGCCGCGCGAAGAAATAAAGTATTCCAAAATATTAAGACCTTCGCGGTAATTGGCTTTAATCGGGATTTCAATCGTAACACCGGCGGTGTTCGCGATCAGTCCGCGCATTCCTGCCAGCTGTTTGATCTGGTTCATGCTGCCGCGCGCACCGGAATCCGCCATCATAAAGATCGGATTATATTTGTCAAGGTTATTTGCAAGCGCATCGGATACTGCTTTTGTTGTGTTCTCCCATGTCTTGATTACCAAGTTATGACGCTCGTCGTTGGAAATCAAACCGCGGCGGAACTGTTTATTGATGCCGCTGATTTCATTTTCAGCCTCCTGCAGCAGCTCCTGCTTCTGCGGCGGAATGACAGCGTCGCAGACCGCAACCGTAATGGCGCCTTTGGTCGAATATTTAAAGCCTTGTGCCTTAATCCGGTCAAGAACCTCAGCGGTTCTGGCTGTGCCATGCACCTTGATGCAGCGGTCAATGATCTGTCCCAGCTGCTTTTTGCCAACCAAAAATGTAACTTCCAGATCCAGCAGATTTTCCGGTTTGCTGCGGTCAACATATCCCAGATCCTGCGGGATCGGGTCATTAAAGATCAAACGTCCGACTGTCGCATCAATCAGCTTGGTAATCGTCCGATCTCCGATTGTTTTGGAAACACGCACCTTAATGGCAGCATGCAGGGACACGACTCCCTCCTGATATGCCATCAGTGCCTCGTTCACATCGCGGAACACTTTTCCTTCGCCTTTTTCGCCTTCTTTCACAAGCGTCAGGTAATAGGAGCCCAATACCATATCCTGTGTCGGCACCGTGACAGGACGGCCGTCGGACGGCTTCAGCAGGTTGTTGGCAGCCAGCATCAGAAAGCGTGCTTCTGCCTGCGCTTCAGCGGAAAGCGGAACGTGAACCGCCATCTGGTCGCCGTCAAAGTCGGCGTTATATGCGGTACAGACGAGCGGATGCAGCTTTAGTGCACGCCCTTCAACCAGAATCGGTTCAAAGGCCTGAATACCGAGTCTGTGCAGCGTAGGAGCACGGTTAAGCAGCACAGGATGATTCTTAATCACGGTTTCCAGCGCATCCCATACTTCCGGCCGTGCGCGTTCTACCATCTTTCTGGCACTCTTGATGTTGTTGGAAACGCCTGTTTCCACCAGCCGCTTCATGACAAAGGGCTTAAACAGTTCCAGTGCCATTTCTTTCGGCAGACCGCACTGATACATTTTCAGTTCCGGTCCCACAACAATAACCGAACGGCCGGAATAGTCTACACGCTTTCCAAGAAGATTCTGACGGAACCGTCCCTGTTTTCCTTTGAGCATATCGGAAAGAGACTTGAGCGGACGGTTATTCGGTCCCGTTACGGGACGTCCGCGGCGTCCGTTATCAATCAGTGCATCGACTGCTTCCTGCAGCATCCGCTTTTCATTGCGGACAATAATATCGGGAGCATTCAACTCTAAAAGCCGTTTCAGACGGTTGTTCCGGTTGATCACGCGGCGGTACAGGTCATTGAGATCGGACGTTGCGAAGCGCCCGCCGTCCAGCTGCACCATTGGACGAATATCCGGCGGAATGACCGGCACTACGTCCATAATCATCCACTCGGGACGGTTCCCGGAAAGGCGGAATGATTCCACGACTTCCAGCCGTTTCAGAATCCGAACCCGTTTCTGACCGGCAGTGTTCTCCAGTTCATCCTTCAGCTCTTTGCTGAGCTTTTCCAGATCAAGTTCCGCCAAGAGCTCTTTGATCGCTTCTGCGCCCATGCCGGCCTTAAAATCATCCTCGTATTTTTCCCGCATGTCGGCGTATTCTTTTTCAGACAAAAGCTGTCCTTTTTCCAGCACGGTATTTCCCGGATCTGTTACAATATATTTTGCAAAATAGAGGACTTCTTCCAGCCTTCTGGGAGAAATATCGAGGATCAGACCCATCCGGGACGGAATCCCTTTAAAGTACCAGATATGGGAAACCGGAGCTGCAAGCTCGATATGTCCCATCCGTTCCCGGCGGACCTTTGCACGGGTTACCTCGACGCCGCAGCGATCACAGATTTTCCCCTTATAACGCAGTCTTTTATATTTACCACAGTGGCATTCCCAGTCCTTGGTCGGGCCGAAAATCCGTTCGCAGAACAGACCGTCCCGTTCAGGCTTTAACGTCCGGTAGTTGATCGTTTCCGGCTTCTTCACCTCTCCATAGGACCATTCCCTGATCTGATCCGGGGATGCCAAACCGATTTTAATAGATTCAAATACATTAAATTCCATTCTAAATGACCATTCCTTTCCCGCTCCCTGTGCCGCCTCTGTCACCGGCACAAAGCAAATATAAAGATTCAGTCTGCATCATGAAACGGTATCCCTTTAGAATTCTTCGTCGTCATCGTCATCCGAAAACGTATCGTCCAGGTTAAAATCCAAAGGCTCATCGTCAACAGTCTCCAGATCATAATCGTCCAGGTCCGGTGTGTCCACACCATAGCCGTCCATATCATCCTCGACTTCCACATCAGAGAAGGCATCATCATCAATGTGCCGCAGTCCCATATCGTCGTCATCGTCAAAGTTCTGCTTCAGATCGATCTCTTCATTGTTCTTGTCCAGCACCTTGACATCCAGTCCCAGAGACTGAAGCTCCTTAATCAGGACCTTAAAGGATTCCGGAACGCCCGGCTTCGGTACATTCTGGCCTTTTACAATCGCTTCATAGGTCTTGACACGCCCAACCACGTCATCCGACTTGACCGTCAGGATTTCCTGAAGCGTATAGGCTGCGCCATAGGCTTCCAGTGCCCAGACCTCCATTTCTCCAAAACGCTGGCCGCCAAACTGTGCCTTACCGCCCAAAGGCTGCTGTGTCACCAGAGAATAAGGGCCGGTCGAACGGGCGTGGATCTTATCATCCACCAGGTGATGCAGCTTAAGATAATACATATATCCGACCGTGACGGGGTTATCAAACGGCTCTCCCGTCCGTCCGTCATACAGAATGGTTTTTCCGTCCTCGCGAAGTCCTGCTTCTTTCAGGCATTCTGCAATATCCTTTTCATTCGCACCGTCAAATACCGGCGTCATGATTTTCCAGCCAAGCGCTTTTGCAGCATAGCCAAGATGGACTTCCAGGACCTGACCGATATTCATACGGGAAGGAACGCCCAGGGGGTTTAGTACGATATCGAGAGGAGTTCCGTCCGGCAGGAAGGGCATATCCTCCTGCGGCAGGATACGGGAAACAACACCCTTGTTGCCGTGACGTCCCGCCATCTTATCGCCGACAGAGATTTTTCTCTTCTGCGCGATATAGCAGCGAACTACCATATTGACGCCGGGGCTGAGTTCTTCACAGTTTTCGCGGGTAAACACCTTGACATCCACAATGATGCCCGATTCACCGTGCGGCACTTTCAGCGAGGTGTCGCGGACTTCTCTCGCCTTTTCCCCGAAAATGGCGCGGAGCAGCCGTTCCTCTGCGGTCAGCTCGGTTTCACCTTTTGGCGTGACCTTGCCGACCAGGATATCGCCTGCATGGACCTCCGCTCCGATGCGGATAATACCGCGCTCGTCCAAATCTTTCAGTGCGTCTTCACCAACGTTTGGAATATCACGGGTAATCTCTTCAGAGCCCAGCTTGGTATCCCGCGCTTCCAGCTCGTATTCCTCAATATGAATCGACGTATAAACATCGTCCCGCACCAGCTTTTCGTTGAGCAGGACCGCGTCCTCGTAGTTATAGCCTTCCCAGGTCATAAAGCCGACCAATGCATTCTTTCCGAGCGAAATCTCCCCGTCCGCCGTCGCCGGGCCGTCTGCAATAACCTGTCCTGTTTGGATTTGCTCACCCTTGCTGACGATCGGACGCTGGTTGACGCAGGTTCCCTGATTGGAACGCTTAAACTTGATCAGCTTGTAGGTATGGCTTTCGCCGGCCTGATCCTTGATTACGATCTTATCTGCACAGACGCTCTCCACCACGCCGGTGTGTTTGGAAACAACAGCAACGCCGGAATCGACAGCCGCTTTGTATTCCATGCCCGTACCGACGATCGGTGCTTCTGTTTTCAGCAGCGGCACCGCCTGCTTCTGCATGTTGGAGCCCATCAGCGCACGGTTCGCGTCATCATTTTCCAAAAACGGGATCATTGCTGTCGCAACAGATACAACCATCTTCGGAGAAACATCCATAAAGTCAACACGTTCCCGTTCCACCTCAAGGATCTCGTCCCGGAAACGCGCGTTGACCCGCGGACGCGCAAAATGGCCGTCTTCGGTCAAGGGCTCGTTCGCCTGTGCCACCACATATTCGTCTTCCACATCCGCAGTCATATAGACCACTTCATTGGTCACAACACCGGTCTCCCGGTCTACTCTGCGGTAAGGAGCCTCGATGAAGCCATACTCATTAATTTTTGCAAAGGATGCCAGATAAGAGATCAAACCGATGTTCGGTCCTTCCGGCGTCTCGATCGGGCACATCCGCCCATAATGGCTGTAATGAACGTCACGGACTTCAAATCCTGCACGGTCACGGGACAGACCGCCCGGTCCCAAAGCGGACAAACGCCGTTTATGAGTCAGCTCGCCAAGCGGATTGGTCTGATCCATGAACTGCGAAAGCGGAGAGGAACCGAAAAATTCCTTGATCGCCGCAAACACCGGACGGATATTGATCAGCGACTGCGGGGTAACGGAATCCATCTCCTGCGTCTGCAAATTCATCCGTTCCCGAATCACACGTTCCATCCGGGAAAAGCCGATGCGGAACTGGTTCTGCAGCAGTTCGCCGACCGAACGGATCCGACGGTTCCCCAAATGGTCAATATCATCGGTGGTTCCAATGCCGTAAGCCAGATTATTGATATAGTTGATGGACGCAAAAATGTCATCCTTGGTAATATGCTTGGGAACCAACTCGTTCACACGGGATTTCACCTGCTCGGCTACTTCCTCGTCGGTAGAGCAGGTGTCCAGGATTTCCTTCAGGACGCGAAACCGCACCTTTTCATGAATTCCGGCTTCTTCCTTATCAATCTGGATAAAGTCGTCAATATCGACCATGCCGTTGGACATGATCTTGATTTCTTTATCCTCCACCATAACAAAAGCGGTGTCTACGCCGGCTCGCTCAATCTCTTTTGCCAGTTCGCGCTTTATTACCTGTCCCGCTTCTGCCATGACCTCACCGGTCAGCTCATTGACAATCGGCCGGGCAAGGGTCTGTCCGGTCAGCCGCAGAGCAATCCCCAGCTTTTTATTGTATTTATAGCGTCCAACCTTGGAAAGATCATAGCGTCTGTCATCAAAAAAGAGATTCTTTAAGTGCGTGACTGCGCTTTCCACCGTCGGCGGCTCACCGGGACGCAGCTTGCGGTAGACTTCCAGCAACGCTTCTTCCCCGTTTTTCGTGCTGTCTTTGTTGGTGATGGTCTCCACAATACGCGGATCCTCACCGAACACCTCATAAATTTCACTGTCGCTGCCGGACAGGGATGTAAAGGTTCCTTCGCCGTCAAGAATATATTCATCAGTGATCCGAAGCAGGGCGCGGATCAGGACCGTAACCGGGATCTTACGGTTTTTATCGATTCTCACATAGAAAATATCGTTGGAATCGGTCTCATACTCCAGCCATGCGCCACGGTTGGGGATAATGGTAGAGGTAAAAAGCTTTTTTCCCGTTTTATCATAGGAATCGTCAAAATAAACGCCCGGGGAACGAACCAGCTGGGAAACAATGACACGCTCCGCGCCATTGATGACAAAGGTACCGCTTTCGGTCATCAGCGGGAAATCTCCCATATAGATTTCCTGCTCTTTGATCTCCCCGGTCTCCTTATTGAAAAGCCTGGCTTTTACCCGCAAAGGTGCAGCATAGGTCACATCCCGCTCTTTGCATTCCGCCACATCATACTTGGGCTCATCGTCGATTTTATAATCCACGAAATCCAGCACCAGATTGCCTGTGTAATCGGTGATTGCAGACATGTCATCAAAAACTTCTTTTAAGCCTTTTTCCACAAACCACTGATAGGAATTCTTCTGCACCTCGATCAGGTTCGGCATTTCCTGAACCTCATTGATTTTTGCAAAGCTCATACGGATGTTCTTCCCAAGCTGGACCGGCTTGACGTTCACCATAGGCTTATCACTCCATTTCTATCTAATTCACAAACAATATACGACAAAGCAGGGCTGCAAAATACAGTGGCAGTTTCGTCCTTTTTTTCTAAAAACAGTCTTGCATTTTGCAAATAGATGTGCTATAATACCACTAAAGTAAGGCACAAATACCCATTTTGATACATTATATTAGTATATAATATATATGGAAAAAAGTCAATACCAAGATTCTACCGGCATCCTCGTTTTTTATTGTGCAAAAACACAGTTTTCCCTTTTTTCTTCTTTATTTCGTACGATTGATGAAACAAGTCATCCTCGTCATTTGTATTTTTTGCAAGCAGAAATCTGCTTGCTTTTTTATTGCAGGATTTGGATACGGCTCGTTATTTCTGCGGGCGGCTTCGCACTGCGGACGTCTGTGGATGCTTCGAATATAAAACAAGGGGTGTAACATGTACTGGCTCGATGAAATCAAAATCAGACTGAAAAAGAAAAATCAGGTTTTGTTTGCAAAAAATTCGGAGTTTTTACAGGATTTCGTCAGGCTGTTTCAGGGGCATGACCATAGAGTGCCGACCTTATGGGCGCTTGATTTTGCCGCCGAATCAATTGCGGCGCTGCAAGAAAAATACCCCCGCGAGAAAAGACCTGAAGCGGCGCTGGAAGCTGCCCGGGGCTGGGCGGCCTTTATGCTCAAATAGATTTTGCCGTCTGAAAGAAAATCTTTGGTTTTCAAAACTGGAAAAATGTGTTATACTGGTAGGGCACTATGTATTTACCAATATAAAACAACCGACAACGGTATATTATTTCCATTTTTTTCCTATGCTATTCATAGATGAATCAAAATTCAGCGGATAAGCCGAAAAAGAGGTGGTATGTAAAATTGGAAGTTTTTCGCATCAAACTGGATAAACGTAAAATAATTCTTTTTCTGAGCGGCGTCATGTTATTCGGGCTGTTGATCCGCCTGCTGTTCGGTTATTACAAGGTCCATTACTTCGATGTTGACTATTATATTGACTGGTCAAAAAGTGTGGTAAACGACGGAATTTTTGCTGCCTACCGAAATCTTGGCGACAGGCTTGATTATCCGCCTGTTTTTCTGTTTTTCCTTTATCCTACGGGCTGGATGATGAACACACCTGCGATCTATGATTTTGAACCATATCGCATGCTGGCGCTCAAGATGGTCCAGATCGCGTTTGACGTCGCCGCGATCCCGCTGATTTACATGGTATTGCAGAAGCAGAACAAAATTCCGGCACTTCTGGCGGCTTCGGTCTGGGCACTTAACCCTGCTATGATTTTCAACTGCGGCGTCTGGGGACAAACGGATTCGCTGATGATCTTTTTCCTGCTGCTTTCGTTCTGGCTGCTGGAGCAGGACAAACCGGTGGCGGCTACGGTTGTTTTTGCAATCGCCGGACTGACCAAGTTTCAATCCCTGTACTTTGCTCCTGTTTTTCTGTTATTTCTTTTTTATAAGCGCAATATAAAAAAATCATTGCCGGCCTTCGGCGCGGGTATCGGCACGGGTATTTTGATTTTTCTTCCCTTTATGTTTTACAGCGGCGTCACACTGCCATTTGAAGTCTATCTGGGCGGACTCGGAAAATGGACTAATCTCACCTTTAACGCCTTCAACTTTTATGCAGCGCTTGGCTGGAACAATATCAGTGACAGCACAGAGCTGTTCCCGGGCTTTCCGGTGGGAGTCATCAGTACGATTCTGCTGATTGCCTGTGTTGTTATCATCGTACTCCTCTTTTTGAGAGCTCCGTTGAAATGTCCCTGGCTGCTTGCCTTTTTATGTATGAACAGCATTTTTATGTTCGGCGGCAGAATGCATGAGCGGTATCAGGTGCCGGTTTTGATTTTTCTGCTGATCGCAGCGGCGCGCCATCGTTCCGGCAGACTGTTTGGCGGCTTTCTCGGAATTGCCGTTGTCAGCTTTTTCAATCAATTTTTCCTGTTTGATTACATCTGTACCTATCAGCAGACGGCTTGGGCGCCTTATTACAGCACGATCGTTGTGATTATTTCAATTGTGAACTTGATTTTATATGCACTGATTCTATATTTCTCTCTTAAAATTATGTTTCAAAAACCATCCGAAACGGCGTCTCCCGCCGCTTTGGATCATACTGCCGATATACTCCCGCCGACAGAAAATCCCATTTCGGAATAGGTCCGCAGAAAGGAAGAATCCCATGTTTCATTTGAACAGCGGTTATGCTGGAATTAAAACCAAAGAACGTTACGGACAGGTCTTTCTCATTGCAATTATTACTGCCGCACTCTTTTTTCTGCCCTTTTTAATCATGGATAACGGCTTGTTTCTCTTCTACGGGGACTACAATGTCCAGCAGATTCCCTTTTATAAGCTGGCGCATGAGGCAGTTCGAAGCGTGAACATCTTCTGGAGCCATTATACCGATCTTGGTGCGAATTTTATCGGGTCCTACAGCTTTTATCTGCTGGGAAGCCCTTTTTTCTGGCTGACCATTCCTTTTCCAAATGCGTGGGTTCCCTATCTCATGGCGCCGCTGTTCGTGCTCAAATTCGGCTGCAGTGCCGTCACCGCCTATGCCTATATCCGAAAGTTTACTAAAACAAGTGAAATGGCTCTGCTGGGCGGGCTCATTTATTCTTTTTGCGGCTTCAATATCTACAACATATTCTTCAATCATTTTCAGGAAGCAGTCGTGTTTTTCCCCCTTCTGCTGATCGGCCTGGAAGAATTTGTCGTCAATAACCGCCGCGGCGTATTCGCTCTTGCGGTCTGTCTGTGTGCTGTTGTAAACTATTTCTTTTTTGCCGGCGAAGTAATCTTTTTATTCATTTATTTCTTTGTCCGCTGTTTGGATAAAGACTTTGAAGCCACACTCAGCAAATTTTTCCTGCTAGCGTTTGAGTCCGTGATCGGTGTTCTCTGCGCAATGTTTCTGCTGCTTCCGTCTCTGCTTGCGATCATGGGGAACGGCAGGCTGGAAGATATTCTCACCGGCTGGAACTTTCTGCTTTATGGTGATGTGCAGCGGTATCCGCTCATCTTTGAAAGCTTTTTCCTTCCGCCCGACATTCCGGCACGTCCCAATTTTTTCCCCGACTCCAACGCAAAATGGTCGTCGGTCGCCGGATATCTGCCACTGTTTAGCTGTGCCGGTGTGATTGCTTTCCTGAAATCGAAAAAAAAGCATTGGGCGTCCCGTATCACCAAGATTTGTATTGTATTTGCCTTTATCCCCGGGCTGAACGCCATGTTCACCATGTTCAACTACAATTATTATGCCCGCTGGTTTTATATGCCGCTTTTGCTGATGGCCCTGATGACCGTCCTGTCGTTGGAAAACCGAAAAATCGACCTGCTTGGCGGCATCAAATGGACAGCAGTCTTTATCGCAGTCTTCTCTGTGATCGGCGTCATACCCTCCACAATTAAACAGGATGAAAACGCAGTGCACGCCTCGTTAGCCGACAGCCTGCTGGTGTGGGGCGGCATACTGCTGATCTTTGCGGCCATGGCGGTTTTGCTTTCCACGGTATTGCGGCTGCGGAAAAAAGACGAAAAGGTAAAACGCAATCTTTCCCTCTATACGCTTTTTGTCATTGTGCTTTCTGTAGTCGGAATCCTGCCGATCGCATGGTACGCCAAAGAGCATGACAACTTCTCTGACATTTTTCACTTCCTGCCGCCGTTCCCGGAACGCTTTTGGG
This sequence comes from uncultured Clostridia bacterium, assembly GCA_944386455.1. Lineage (GTDB taxonomy): Bacteria > Bacillota > Clostridia > Oscillospirales > Ruminococcaceae > HGM13222. The sequence continues at coordinate 63,580 of CALXBC010000001.1, forward strand.
CATATATCGTCATTGGGATTATTGGTTTGGCACTTGGCGTATTTGCCCTTTCCTTCCGAAAAAAGCGTGAAATTTTCTTCAAAGCCGCTGCTCTCGGTGTTTGTTTTATCACTGTTGCGTATGCGATCGTATTCATTGCCTTTGGCAAAAGTCATTCCTATACCTATTATGACGTCGTGACCCAGGGGATTGAAGGACGCGAATTGATTAACCTGCCGCAGGAGGAAGGGGAATTTTACCGCATTGACGTCTATGACGGCATGGACAACTATCCGATGTTCTGGGGATATCCTACCATTCAGGCATTCCACAGCATTGTTCCCGCCTCTGTTCTGGAATTTTATCCTTCCATTGGGGTGGAGCGCGGCGTCGGTTCCCGGCCGGAACTGAAGTTTTACGGTCTGCGCGGCCTGACCTCGGTAAAATATCTGTTAACTGACAACACCAGCGATACTCCATACATTCCGGGATTTGAACTGACCGATCATCAGGACGGCTTTGACATTTATGAAAACAAATACTATATTCCAATGGGCTTTACTTATGATCAATACATTACCCAGCAGACCTTTGATGACAATACTGTCGAAGAGCGCGACCGTCTTCTGCTGGAAGGGATCCTGTTAAGCGAGGAGCAAATTGAAAAATACGGCGATATGTATACGGAGCTTACTTATGAAGATATCCCGTATTTCAGTGATGATGAGTTGGGAGAAGTGTGTGAAGCACGGCAGGAAGAATGCTGTTCCAGCTTTGTCACAGACAACAGGGGCTTTACCGCTAAAATCACACCGTCAAAAGATACCCTTGTATTTTTCAGCGTGCCTTATGATGAGGGCTGGAGTGCTACTGTCAACGGAAAACCTGTCGAAGTGGAAAAGGTCAACGTTGGCTTTATGGCGGTTCCGGTAGAAGCAGGAAAGGAAAACGTCATTCGTTTTGAGTACACCACGCCGGGGCTGTTTGCGGGCATTCTGATTTCTGTGATCGCCTTCTTGCTGCTGCTTGCTTATTATCTGCTGTTCCGTTATCTGCGGAAAAAGCATCCGGAAAAATACGGCATACAAAAATATGCACATCTGAAATATATCAACGCCGTCGATATGATCAAGGCAGAGAAGGCGTACACCTATAATGTGATAGAAAACTGCCGCATTCTGTCTGCTGCTGCGGAACCCAATGCAGAAGAGAAATTGAATGCTCCGCCGTCAGAAACAAAGCCGCCGGAGCAGGACGATACACCTGCAGAGCCGCCACAGGAATAAAATAAAACCGTTCCAAAAGCGTTTGCTTTTGGAACGGTTTTATTTTATAGATAGAATTACTCCGGCTTCTCCTCCTGCAATGTCAGCTCAAAGCTGTAACGCTCTCCACGGCGTTCCACTTCAACCGTTACGGTCTGTCCCACCTTGCAGTTGTTGATTTCATTTTTCAGCGTCTCCGCATCGTCAATGCTGACCCCGTTAAATGACACGATTCGGTCACCTACCTGAAAACCACTCGACGCATCATTGACTTGTGAAACATAAACGCCCGTTTTGGATAGCCGGTAAGTCATTGCAGTTTCTGCATCTGAGATATCAAGGATGCCAAGTCCCAGGCTGATTCTGCCGCTAACATAGCCGTTTTCCATGATTTCCTCAATCACTTGCTTTGCAGTGTTGATGGGAATGGCAAATCCCAGTCCTTCAATATCACTGCCGGAGGATTTTGCATTGACAATACCAATCAATTCACCGTATTGATTAAACAGTCCGCCGCCGGAGTTGCCGGGATTAATGGCAGCATTTGTCTGAAGCAGCGTCATCGTTTCTCCGTCGATTGTGATACTGCGGTCCAGCGCGCTGATAATGCCGCTGGTTACAGTACCGCCCAGCTCGCCAAGCGGGTTGCCAATCGCAATTGCGGGTTCCCCGACTACAAGTTCGGAAGAATCCCCATACACAGCCGCAGTCAGATTGCTGGCATCAATTTTTAAAACCGCAATATCTGTTTTGGAATCTTTTCCAATCAACGTTGCATCATAAGATGTTCCGTCTCTCAGGCTGACGGTGATCTTGCTTGCTCCGTCAATCACATGGTTATTGGTCACAATATAGCCGTCTGATGTGATAATCACACCGCTGCCGGCTCCTTCGGAGACGTATTGCTGCATAAAATTGCCCGTTACTACAGATTCTGTTCGGATCTCCACCACCGAATCGGCTGCAAGCTTTGCAACATCTGCAACGGATAGTGCATTACTGTCCGTGCTGCCGCCGGTTGCTGTCCGCTGGACAGACTGATAAATCACTTTATCACTTGAAGCTGTATCAGAATTTGCAAGCTGATTTCCAAAATAAGCACCCGTAAATCCGACAGCACCGCATAAAATAACCGCCACTGCCGCAATCGCAGTAAATCCAGCATAACGATGCGGCTTTTTTGGTTTTTTCATTTTCTGCTGCGTGGATAAGACAGGGGATTGATATCCCGGCCAGGAATACCCCTGCTGCGGTGTCCAGCTCTGATTCGGTGCGTCCGTCTGCTGCCATGCCTGATGATTCAGCGGCTCTGTATCAATATAACCGGTTGAGCTGTCGTTCTGCCCGGCCGCATTGACATTCCATCCTGTTTCCTGATAAGCGCTCTGTTCAGAATTCTGATTTTCCTCAGGCTCATGGTTCATATTATAATTGTTAAATTCATCCATCATTGTTTTTCATCCTCTCTTGTTTTGATGTCTTAAGTATATCCATCCAAAGTGAAAACCAGATGAAAACAAGAGAAAAAGAACATGAAGTTTCAAAAACCTTTTATGAACTCTGATAACAAAAAATGAACGAAAAATATCAAAAATTGTTTAAGGCTGATCGATACAAGCAAAACGGCATAGACCAAGCTATGCCGTTTTCATCAGCAATCTTATAACCCTAAAGAACTATACTGTTTTTAACACCCGCAAGACTCTGAGCTGCTCCGGATCAATATGTCCGTCACGATAACCGCAGATATCAATCGTGATAATACCGCCGATGCGATGAATTTGATCGACATAATCGAACATCCAGCCAGGTGTGTATTTGCAGCCCGGTTTTCCCCATCCGTCAGGCTTGGAATTTTCAGGTGCTTCTCCCAAGAAGGAAAGAATATGCCACCGTGACTGATTGACAAACGGTCCGTAAGGCAACGCACCAAAATCGATCAACTCTCCCGCTGTAAACTCATTGTTCATTGCACACTTTCTGACTTCTCTCACCTGGCAGCCATAGCGATCAAGACAGCCGTATACATTTTGCGCAACCACAGCGTCTGGATTTCCCGCCCGAAACGCATCAGCAAAATATGCAAGTTCCTTTTCTGTATATCCAATCCAGCAGCCGTCCTGCCACCATCCTTTGATTTTGTCACCGTATCTCATACTGTATTCTCTCGCGACAGCCGCCCAGTTTTCCACAAACGGCTTCCGTTCCTCAACCATGTGTTCTCCAATCACAAGCGGAAAAATCTTGCTTGCGCGTTCGTCTCGAATCGGCCCGTCCCCTGTAAAATAAAGCAACAGCGCAATATCATACTTCGCTAATGCCTGATACATTCGTTCCACAAAATCAACTTTAGGACACGCTTCTCCATTTTGATACCCAGTTAGCTGATTAAAAGTTTCGTTTGGAGCCAACAGATACTTTGTCTGCTGCATCAGGGTCAAAATCAGCCAGCCCGCTCCCGCTTCATGAAGCTGATAGGCAAACAAATCACAGTCAAAATCCTCGATGCACTCATCCCAGGAAGTATGCCTTCCCATGCTGCGTGGCTTTTCAGGGTGATTCATCGCACCTTCCAAATAGTGAAGAAACACACCCCATTTTCTCTCATACATCCAATCTGTCTTATGCATTTTCATATCCTCCCATATTTATTCATATTAGTTTGCCATACCGCTAAGGGTAACACTTCTGACGATTGTCCGCTGAAAAATCAGAAAAAGGATCAATAAGGGAATCGATGCCAGCACGGCTGCCGCGTTACGGATAACATTCACTAACAGTGCCTATTCTCTTTTGATAAAGCTCAATACAACGCATACCGCCATCAGCACAGCGGCAATCAGAAGTATGATATCATTATGAATTGCAAGGCTGATGACTGCCAATATGGATGTAAGAATCAATAAAACTTTCAGCAACAGCTCCTTTTTAACCATAACCCCCCTGCCTTTCTTGAGTTTTCATGATGAAAATAAAAATATTTGCAAGCCAGCCGGACAGCTTCGCCTGTCCGGTCATTATTTTTCCATAAACAGTACACCCCCGGCACAGATTGCTTCTATTGCCGAGGGCACCATTATATATAATAAAGTCAGAAATATCAGTAATTTTTCCTGCCCTTGCTTGCAGCCAGTCCGACCGCCAGTGCAGTCAGGCCCAGTAATGCAACACATACTGCCGGCAGGCTGCTTTCACCCAAATCCGGGACACCTTCGGTGTCATCCTGTGCGGGCGGCATCTGGGGATCATCCGTATCAGGTTCAGCATCGGAATCGGTGTCGTCATTGCCGCCGTTCCCATTATCCTTAGCGGTAACAGCATAAGCGGCTACCGTTCCGGAAACCTCGCAGGCTGCGAGCAGCATCGGCTTGCCGTCCAGCATCAAAAAGCTCAGGCCTTCAGGTGATACGTCTCCTTTGATGGTTTCACTAAAATCACGGGTGTTGATATAGTTGACATAGAACACATTTTCGGGATCAGTCACATCATACACCATGACCCCGCCGATTCGCTCCAAAGCAATGAACGCATAAATTTTTCCATCAACCTGTCCAATGGTGACTGCCTCCGGCTCCGGTCCTTTTTTGGCGCTGCGGCTGTCAAGCTCAATATCATCGTTTGAGCAATTAAACCATTCGGGAAGATAATTCGCTGTCTTTACTTCAAAATCGTTTCCGCTGTCATAAACCTGTTCCATCGTCTGTGCGTTGTAGATCGAGAAAGAACGTCCTCCAAACAGGTATTCCTTGTCCGCATCCGGAACTGTTGTGCAGTTCTTGTCCAGGACCCGAACCTTTTCAGCTTCGGTTCCATCATCAGCTGTCAATGCTTCTTTTGCTTCATTGACATAGTCTCCCCATTCTCTGGCATCGCCCTCGTTTGCAGTTACCAGATAGGTGACGCCGTTTGCCTCAAACAGGCTGATGGCATCGGGCATATAGACGCCGACTGCATCAGAATAAGTCTTTGCGGCATACTGACCGTCTTCCAGCAAATCAACCGCATTTTCTTCCGCGCCGAGATCCTTGAAGCCCATGCTCCGGACTGCAGTGACTGCTTTGCTTTCCAAATCCACTGTAGCAATCGCATTGGCCTCCTGTAGGGAAACATAAGCCGTGCTGCTGTCAGCGGAAACTACGATGTATTCCGGCTCCAGATCGACTGCCGCGGCATTCATCCTGCCATCGACCAAGCCAATGAGTACGCCGTTTTGTGCAAGTTCTTCGGAACTGAAATCTGCAAAGCCGGCATTGACCACAGTATTGGCTTCAAGATCAATAATGGATATCGTTCCGGCAGGATCAGTCGTTCCTTCAGCATAGCCTTCCCGCGGCTCTCCCTCGTTTGCGGAGAGGACAAGCCTGCCGTCAGGCGAAAAAGTGACCATATCCGGCTGCACGCCGACCTCATAGGATCGGATCAGTTCAAAATCATAGTCCAGAATGACGACTCTCCCGTTGTCTGCATAGTCTTTTGCCTGAAGTGCCACAGCGATGCGGTCGTTCACGGTATCCACTGCCACACTGGTCATATCTCCATATGTAAAGCCGTCAATGATTGTCTTCAAATTTTTGGTTCCTGTCTTTGTCAGTCCATTTTCAGTCACATCCAGACAATAAAGCAGGCCATCCTGACCATTGACAACATATGCTTCTTCCCGATCCGGATTGTATGACACGATCTCAGCTACCGCGCCGTCAGGATTGGAGTCGCCGATTGATACATTGTTGAGCCGCTCCAGCGCCAGAGCTGCATTATCCTCAAAGCTGTTTTCACGGAAAGCGCCCTGTGCAGGTTCTTCAGGCGCTTCGGGGCCTTCGCCTTCTCCCGTTGACTGGCTTCCGGAAGCGGAAGGAACCTTATCCGGAGCTACTTCCTCACTGTAGTCAATAATTTCCGCGTCTGTTTGATTATCATCTGTGTCAGTATAATTTAAACGACGTATTGCTTTCTTTTTAGACTGTTCTGCCAAAACCGCTGTTTCATATACCGGCGGAGTCTGCGCAACGGCCTCGTCTGCATCATTGCCCTGCACTGCCAGAAGGTCTACATAACCGTCGGGACGGTTTGCATCCGTCACCGCTCCCGCAAAGCTGTCATCTAATGTAACATCCTTACACAGCAGCACAACAGAAACCCCTTTATTATGCAATGCGAGTTCCCACTCCTGATCGCCGTCAGGCACCTGATAGTTGGTCCCGCCTGTTGCGGTGCCGCGCACCAGATAATGTCCTTTTGCAGGGATGGTGCCGGTCAGGGAAAGGGTAAACCATTGCTCGCCCTGTTCCTTTCCGTCCGCAGAGGAACGATATTGCAGCTCCCAGCCCTTTAAATCTACAGCCGTGTCACAGGGATTGTACAGCTCGATAAAGCTATGGCTGGCCGCACCGTCGTCGCTGCCGCCGTAAACCTGGTTGATCATCACGTGAGGTATGTTGACATCATATGTCCCTGCCGCGGTATAGGGTGTGCCTGTCTGAACTCCTTCTGCTGCGGAAATCGTAAGCCCGCTGGACGCCAGGGAAATTGTCATAGCAGCTGCCATCACTGCGGACAGCCATCTTTGCCCTCGGAAATCTTTCATAATCGCTTCTCCTTCATTTTATCATTCAATACTATTGTATCAAATAATTTGTTAAGGATGTCAGCAGAGTTATGTAATATCTGTGTAAGGTTCCCGAACATATCATGCAATTCTCCAAACAATAACGAACGTCCTGTCACCATTTGTGACAGGACGTTACAAATCAAAAACTGGAATATGCCGTTTTTACAGATACACCGTCCAGCCGTCCCAGCTTCCCGGTCAGGGCGCTGATAATATCCTGTGGTGCATCCAATGCGATGCTGATGACAGAAATTCCCTTTGCCTTATAGGGAATCCCCATGCGCCCGATAATGTATGGGCTGTACTGGTGCAGCAGCTCGTTAAGCGGTGCCACGGAATCCGGATTCTCCACAATAACCGCCGCAATCGCAACCCTTGTTTCCATTTTGCTTCCTCCATTCATTCTGCATCCAGCTGCTGCAGCAGCTGCGGAAAAACCGCAAGGCTCCGCCGCAGAATACCTTGCATATAAGCGATCGTGATCCCGTAATTGGTAAACGGGACCCCACTGTCAATCGCGCATTTCATGCGGTATCTGACTTCCCGCTCATTGAGCATGCAGCCGCCGCAGTGGATAATCAATGCATACCGTGAAAGCTCTTCCGGGAATTCGGTGCCGGACACGGTCTCCAGCTTCAGCTCTTTACCCGTATACTGCCGCAGCCACCGTGGAATTTTGACGGTTCCGATATCATTGCACTGACGGTGATGCGTACAGCCCTCTGCAATCAGCACCGTGTCCCCGTCTTTCAGGGACTCTACCGCCTTGACGCCCCGCACCGCAGTATCCAAAAACCCCTTATACCGTGCCATCAGAATGGAAAACGAGGTCAGCGGGACATCCTGCGGCGTGTCTGCGGCTGCCTTTGCAAAGACCTGACTGTCCGTGATCACCATAGCAGGACGGCTGTTCAGGCTTTCCAGCGCCCGGCTTAGCCCTGTTTCCTTCACCACGACCGCATATGCATCGGCATCCAGAACATCCCGCAGTGTTTGCTGCTGCGGCAAAATCAGCCTGCCCTTCGGCGCCGCCTCGTCGATCGGTGTCACCAGCACGACCAGATCAGATGGCTTCAGCAAATCCCCCACAATACGGCGGCTGCTTTCCCCCGCTTTTGCCAATGCGCCCAGCCGCGCCTTAAGCGCCTGTACCCCTGCACCGGTTTTGGCACTGACGGCCAACGCGTCTGCCGGAACTGCCGCCGCATGATCCGCCTTGTTATATACGACCACACAGGGAATCTCTTTTTCCGCAATCCGCCGAAGCAGTTCTGTGTCGTCAGCAGTTTCCCCGGCTTCGGCGTCGATCACCATGACGGCGATATCTGTCTTGTTGAGCACCTGCTTTGCTTTTTTGACGCGGAGTGCGCCAAGTTCGCCCTCATCATCAAACCCCGGGGTGTCAATGATCATGACCGGCCCCAGCGGAAGCAGCTCCATTGATTTATAAACCGGGTCGGTAGTTGTTCCTTTGGTATCAGAGACTACCGCAAGATCCTGACCGGTCACGGCGTTCACAAGGCTGGACTTTCCCGCGTTGCGTCTGCCGAAAAATCCAATATGAATCCGGTTGGCCGACGGTGTGTCATTTAAACCCATTGTAACGGCTCCTTTCTTTCCGCAGTTCAGCTGATTTAAAAACGGAAGTCCCGTATGCCCTGTTCAATTTTTGCAAGGTGATCCTTACATACCTCGCGTACCTTTTCCTTTGGAATGTTGTCAAGCTCCGCCTGAATCAAGGCCTCGCCGATCGCACGGGTCTCCTCTCCCGCATAATCCATCAGATATTCTTTCAGGGTCATCAGCGCATTCGGGTGGCAGCAGTTCTGGATCTGCCCTGATTTGCACAAAGACATGAAGCGGTCGCCGGTCCTTCCTTCCCGATAACATGCTGTACAGAACGACGGAATATAGCCCAGCTCCATCAGCCAGCGCACAACCTCATCCAGCGTGCGCTGGTCGGACACGTCGAACTGCTCGGTATCGGTCGGACGCTCCTCTTCCGTATAGCCGCCGACCGAGGTGCGGGAACCGCCGCTGATCTGGGAAACGCCAAGACGGATCACCCGTTCCCTGACTGACTGGCTTTCTCTGGTGGAAATAATCATTCCTGTATAGGGCACGGCAATTCGAATCAACGCACAGATCTTTGCAAAGATATCATCGCTGATGCCGTTGTCAAAAGCAGTGGGGTCGATATCATCGGCGTGCTTGATCCGCGGTACACTGATGGTGTGCGGTCCAACGCCATGGACTGCTTCCAGATGCTCGGCATGCATCAGCAATCCGGCAAATTCATAGCGATACAGCTCCAGCCCGAACAGCACGCCCAATCCGACATCGTCGATACCGCCTTCCATGGCGCGGTCCATCGCTTCGGTGTGATAGTTATAATCATGCTTCGGTCCGGTCGGGTGAAGCTTCAGATAGCTCTCCTTGTGATAGGTTTCCTGAAACAGAATATAGGTTCCGATCCCGGCCTCTTTCAGCTTTCGGTAATTTTCCACCGTTGTTGCCGCAATATTGACATTGACCCGGCGGATCGCCCCGTTTTTATGCTTAATGGAGTATATGGTATGGATACATTCCAAAATGTACTCGATCGGATTCATCTTTGGATCTTCCCCGGATTCAATGGCCAGCCGCTTGTGCCCCATATCCTGTAATGCGATGACCTCTTTTGCCACTTCCTCCTGGGTCAGCTTTTTCCGCGGAATATGGTGATTTTTTTTATGATAAGGACAGTAGACACAGCCATTGACGCAATAATTGGAAAGATACAGCGGAGCAAAAATGACAATACGGTTTCCGTAAAATGCCTTTTTGATTTCCTCTGCCAGCGCATACATCTGCTCCACCTTTTCGGGAATGTCACAGGCCAGCAGGACCGACGCTTCCCGATGCGTAAGCCCCGAGCAGAAGGTCCCCTTTTCCGTCACGCGGGGACGCGCCTTTTCCAAGATGCTGTCGATCAATGCCACGTTATTCTTATTCTCATCTGCATACCGCAGTGTGTCAAGAATCTCCTCGTGATTGATAAATTCATCTGCACATAAAGACTTTGGATTGTAAGCAAACATGTTGAAATTTCCTTTCTTTCGGGTCAGCAAACGACTTTCCCGTTGGTATGGTTTATGCTAAAGGGAACGGCAGACCGCCCTTTAAATCAATTGCCTGAAATCGCCGCGATCAGTCACGATCCGGCATCCGATACTTGCAAACCGCTCTTTCAGCCGCTGAATGCTTTCCGCGGCTTCATCACCGGTGCAAAGCTTATTGTTGTAAAGCAAGTATTTTTTTCGCACCGCAGCAGGTGATAAATTCGGCATCACAACATTTGCCCCGGCAAGGATTCCCTTTTCTCTTCCCTCCGGGTCCAGTGTTCCCAGCGCTGTAGTCGCAGGAAGCAGAGCATTCGGCAGCATCAGCCGCAGCAGTCCCAGCATAAACAGGGTCAGTTCGACCGTTCCTGCCGGCTGATTGCCAAAGGGCGTGTCCTTATGAGGAATAAACGGCCCGATTCCCACCATCTGCGGATTCAGTTCCTTTAAAAAAAGCATGTCCTCCGCCAGATTCTCCGCTGTCTGGCCGGGGGAACCAACCATAAAGCCGCTCCCGGTCTGATACCCAATCCGCTTTAGCGTGTAAAGACATTCCTTGCGGTTGGAAAGCTGAAGCTCCGGGGGATGCAGCACCGCATAGTGCCGCTCCGAAGCAGTTTCATGCCGCAGCAGATAACGGTCGGCACCCGCTTCAAACAAACATCGGTAGCTCTCCTTGCTCCGCTCCCCCAGCGATAGCGTGACCGCACAGTCAGGATAGTTGTCTTTGATATTCTGAATGATACTGCACAGCACATTGTCGGTATAAAACGGGTCTTCCCCGCCCTGAAGCACAAAAGTCCGAAAGCCCAAATCATATCCCGTATCGACACAGCCGAGAATTTCTTCTCTGGACAAGCGGTAACGCTGGGCGCAGCGGTTGCTCCGCCGGATCCCGCAGTAATAGCAGTCATTTTTACAATAACTTGAAATCTCAATCAGCCCGCGGATATAGACCATATCCCCGTAAACCGCATGGCGGATCTCCCGTGCTGCTGCAAACAGATACTGCGCACTGTCATCATCCCGATTACGGATAAGTCGTATCCATTCGTCTCTGGATAACGTATGATTCTTTCGGAGCTTGTCAATCAATTCCCGCTCGTTTAGCAAAGCAGCACGGTCTCCCTTCCGTAGAGATTTAGGACAAACAAAAAATCCCATGCCAAAGAAAGCATGGGACCAAGAGATACGACACAGCTTGCACCTGCCATATTGATCTTGACAATACTTCTTTCGGCTCAGAAATTCTTTACCATCAGAAATTTTATCATATAGAAAAATTTATCCGAAACAACCTGTTTTCTGCTTATTCTGAATCGTTGCAAACAACGGTATGAACCTGGACATTTCATAAAGGATGTTCCAGGTTCATACCGTCGCTCGTTGGCGGAGAAGGAGGGATTCGAACCCTCGATGCGCTATCAACGCATACACGAGTTCCAGTCGTGCGCCATAAACCGGGCTAGGCGACTTCTCCATTGCCTTAATAGTATAGCAAAGACAGGGACGTTTGTCAAGACTTCTTTTTTATTTTTTGCTGTTTTCCCGCTCTTATTCTCCAAAACCGCCATTGACGCCAATCACCTGCCCCGTGATGAAATCCGCTTTGTCCGAGGCCAGAAAAAGTAGCAGCTGTGCTACATCCCGTACGCTTCCCAAACGGTTCAGAGGGGTTTCTTCCTTCAATGCCTCCATCGTTTCTTCGTCGTGACAACGATTCATCTGGGTGTCAATGACCCCGGGTGCTACACAGTTGACCGTGATGCCCGACAGCCCGACCTCCTTGGCTAACGCCTTTGTCAGTCCGATCACCGCTGCCTTTGACGCAGAATAATGCACCTCGCAGGACGCTCCCTTTTGTCCCCAGACAGAGGAGACATTGATGATTTTCCCGCTTTTTCGACGGATCATGTCCCGCAGCACCGCCTGGCAGCAATACATGGTTCCTTTGACATTGACTGCAAACATTCTGTCCCATTCTTCTTCGGTGATATCGGTAAACAGCTTCTGCTGTGCGATTCCCGCGTTGTTAATCAGCACATCCGCCTTGCCGAAGCGCTCGATAGCCATTCGGATCAGCGCATAGGCTTCTTCTCTTTTGGAGATGTCCGCTCTGAATGCTTCCACATTAGGAAACCGCTCTGCAAGTGCAAGAGCCGGCGCCGCGGTTTGGCAGTAATTTGCCGCAACGTTCCATCCGTTTTCTGCAAACAATTCAGCCGTATCATATCCAATCCCACGAGATGCGCCGGTAATGATCACCGTTCTTGCCGCCATGCCGGGACCTTCCTTTCTGCTGTTTCTACCGACCGTCCGAGGCCGTTTCCTTTTGATTCCTTCTGAAATTCAGATAGCTTTCCAAAATAATGGTCGCCGCAACCGCGTCAACGACATCCTTTCTTTTTTTTCCGCGGGTGTTGGTCTCGTTCAGATACTGATGCGCCGAAACGGTTGTGGAACGTTCATCCCAAAGCCGCACCGGTACCTCGACCAGTTCCTGGAGCTGCCGGGCAAACTTCTGACATTTTTCCGCCCGTTCTCCCACAGTCCCGTTCATATTCTGCGGGAATCCTACGACAACTTCCTTCACATCATATTCTTTCACCGCATATGCAACCTTTTGAACCACCGATGAAAAGCTTTTGTCGTGAATGACGCCAACGGGGGATGCCAGAAATTCTGTTTTATCACAAACGGCTAGCCCGGTTCTGGCATCGCCGTAGTCTACTGCCATAATTTTCATATTGTACGTTCCTTTCCGCCTATTCCCAGGGCTGTACCTGTCCCACCAGATCCGAAACATGTGCAATGTGATTTTCGTCCAGATACTGCTCTATGCCCTCGATCACCTTAAGCGGCGCAAACGGATCTGCGAAGATAGCGGCTCCCATCTGGACGGCAGAGGCGCCTGCAAGCATCATTTCAACTGCGTCCTGCCACTTTGCAATTCCTCCCATCCCGACAACCGGGATCCTGACAGCGTTCGCAACCTGCCACACCATCCGCACCGCGATGGGAAAAACAGCAGGACCGGATAGTCCGCCCACATTGTTTTTCAGTATCGGACGCCTTGTTTTGATATCTATCCGCATTCCCAGCACCGTATTGATCAACGAGACCGCATCTGCACCTTCGGCCTCAACAGCCCGTGCAATATCGGCGATGCTGGTCACATTGGGAGACAGCTTGACCATAAGCGGCTTTGTTGTGGCCTGCCGTACCTTTCCTGTAATATCTGCCGCGCTCTGGCAGGATGTGCCAAAGGCTGCACCGCCCTGTTTGACATTCGGGCAGGAGATATTCAGTTCGATCATATCGACTGCAGTATTTTCGAGCTTCCGCGCGATTTCCACGCAGTCCTCAACAGTAGAGCCAGCCACATTCGCAATAATACGGGTGCCCTTTGTTAGAAGATTCGGCAGCTCAAATTCAATAAAATGGTCGATCCCGGGATTTTGCAGGCCGACCGAGTTGAGCATGCCGGATGGAGTCTCTGCGATTCGCGGGGGCGGATTCCCATCCTTTTCAAGCAGCGTCATCCCTTTTACTGCGATTCCTCCCAGTTTGGAAAGCGGATAGAACTGCTCATATTCCCGTCCAAATCCAAATGCACCAGAGGCGGGAATTACGGGATTCTGAAAGGTCACACCCGCTACTTTAACAGATAAATCAGCCATCGTTGTCATCCTTTCTCTGCCCGTGGCAGACAAGCTATTTTTATTATACCGCATTCCGAATTTCTACGCAACCCTAAATTGGCATTCACTCCCACTGTTCTCCATTCAGCCGCTGCTGCAGCTGCTTTAACATTGACTGACGCTGTCGGTAATCAGGCAGAGCACCTGACACCACAGCCCAGAAACGAGCAGAATGATTGTGCTCTCTGATATGCGCCAGCTCATGTACCACTACATAGTCTACCGCAGACAGCGCAGCAAAAATCAGCTTCCAGGAAAAACAAATCCCGTTTTTGCCGGAACAGGAGCCCCAGCGCGTCTTAGCGGAGGTGATCTTCACAGAAGAAGGACGCACCCCCATCAAAGCAGCATAATAATGCACCCGCTCCGTTATAACGGCTTCTGCCAGCTGTTTATAAAGCGCAACCAGCAACGGACGCAGCTGTGAAAACGGACGCGCCGGCAAAAGAAAACGCGCTCCGTCAAACAACGGCGCGGCATCCGGATCGTCGGCAGTCTGCACCGGGTATTCTTTTCCGAGGAACAGCAGCCTCTGGCTGCGAAGCGGGTCAAAGTTTTCTTTTTTTCGGTTTTCCTCTAAAACACGCTGTCTGGTCTCTGTGATCCAGTTGGATTTACGCGCCACAAACGCATCCACCGTCGCAGGTGCAAGCTGCCGGGGTGCTTTGACCAGCACGCCGGCAGCTTTTGTAATTTCAATGCTGATGGTTTTCCGCTTCATGCGGACTAATTCGTACTCTATTTTATCTGCCATGCTTCCAACAATTCAGCTCCAAACCGCTATATTGGTTCCAAGATAAACCTCCGAAACAGAAGCCTGTGCCATATCGTCCGATACTGCATAGGCCAGCTCTGCTGCCGGATCGCCGCCGCGTTCTGCCAGCAGTCTCCGCACCTGCTCCATTCCGGCTGCAATCGCTTTTTGCACCGCCTCTTCCTTATCTGTAAAGGAATAATTCTCCTCACCGCCGTACACCATAAAGCCATCGGTTTCATCAGACAACGTGACAGGCAGCACCTTCAGCTCGACCCGTGCTTTGACATTGCCCGCAACCGCTCCGACCGCGTTGGTTACTCCTGCATATTCGGGGATCACTGCATTTGTTCCAAGCCTTTTTGCAACCTGCGGCAAAAAGACATGGATCGGCGCGCCGACACCGATCAGGCAGGACGGTGTTTCAAACGGGACAGCCAGCAAGCCCGTTTCTTGTGAGAAGCTTTTGTCAATCAGCATCTGCAGGCCGGGCTCAATCCCGTTTTTCTTATAATACGGATCGCTGTTTTCCAGCAAAATCCGAATGATGTTGCAATACAGCTTGCGCTCGACTTCCTCATACACCCTGTTGCAGAGGGAGTCCACATCTGTTTCCAGACAGTGCGCAGCATATTCGGCTCCCAGCAGTGCCGCGTCTTTGTCGAATGTGGTAAAATCTCCGCGGATATGCATGATGTCAGTCGGCGTCAGCCCGGCATGAAGTAGGATTCCCTCTTCCTCCAGCCGCCGGAAATCCAGGGTATAGATATCCAGACCGGCGGCCGCTGCGGCGTCTTCCATAATCAGCGGACCGTTTTTCAAAACATGGCAAAACGCCTTCTCTTCCTCACTGTATTTTGAGCTATCTGTGATATCCCGCATCAGACAGTACCACTCATGCAGCAAGCGGGTCTGATGGGTTCGGCCGCTGTCCAGCAGTTCTCGAAGCCGGGTACGCACCTGCGGATACTGGGACGACAGTACGCTCAGCGGAATGACCCGCTCGGTGTCAAGCACCAGCTTTCCGTCATAAAAGCGGACGGCACTGTCTCCGCCCAGCCCAAAGGTATCCACATATAAGCCCTTGATATAGGTCTTCCAATCTCCTACCGAAATACCTTCCTCAGCACGGACAGGCTGTCCGTTGCGAACCAATGCAATATCAGTAGTGGTACCGCCCATATCAATGATAACGCAGTTCGGCGCTTCCGCCGTATCCACGGCGCCAATCACGCTGGCGGCAGGGCCGCACAGCAGCGTTTCCACCGGATGGGAAGCGGCGAATTCCTCTGACATCAGGCTGCCGTCACTGCGCATGATCACCACAGGAGCTGATATCTGCCGTTCCTTTAACGCATCGTGTACCGCGCGCAGGAACTCCTGAATCACAGGCACCAGCCGCGCGTTGAGCAATGCCCCTGCTCCCCGCTGCATGGAACCCAAGTCGGAAGAAAGCTCGTTTCCGCAGGTCACCGGAATAGAGAGCTTTTCTTCGATTATTTTTTTTGCCTGCTGTTCCAGTACGCCTCCATTGCGCATGGCATAAATCTCAACGATGCCAACCCCATCACAGTCCCCGAACCGTTCCTCTACGGTAGACGCAAGCTTTTCCCAGTCCGGTTCCCGCAGGATGCTTCCTGCAAGGTTGGTGATGCGGTCTTCATAGTAAATATCGTTTAAATTCCGAAACCCATACTGCACGCCCACTTTGTCCACGACCCTTTTATCACCGCCGAGAAAAAGCAGCTTTGCGCGCCCGCCTTTATTTTCCACACAGGCATTGGTGGCAAGAGTAGTCGACAGCCCAACGATTTCCACCCGCTGCAAAAGCTCTGCCGGCAGCTTGTCCAGAACATTGCAAATCCCTTCCAGCAGGTTCTGACGGGTTGTCAGACTTTTTCCCGCAGCAAGCACCTTTTTTTCCTGTAAATCATAGATCACACCGTCGGTGCAAGTACCGCCGGTATCAATCCCCAATCCAATTTTTTTCTGCATCATATCAGCGGGAGCATCGGAACGCCCCCAACCAGCCTTTCTGATTCCAATTTTGACAAATAACATTATATGCCTTTTCACTTTTGATTTCTTTGACTATTTTTTAATATTTGGAAAGAAAAGCGTTCCGCCGCCGTATATTTTTACAATTTTCATAAAAAATAAGTATTGCCTCTCATTGAACCATATTTTTAGAATTTAAGGAGTACCATCAATATGAAACCGACTGCAAAAGAATATGACAAACTCAACCAGCAGGCCTCCAAAAACACCAAAAGCTACATTACCATTCCAAAGGCGTTTGTCATCGGCGGGCTGATCTGCATGCTTGGTCAGGCTTTTATCGACCTGTACCAGCATTTCGGCGTGGAGAAGTCAGTCGCTTCTACCCTTTGTTCTGTGACATTGGTCTTTCTCGCCTCGCTGCTGACAGGATTAAATGTGTATAACAAAATCGCCAAGCATGGCGGGGCCGGTACATTAGTGCCCATCACCGGCTTTTCCAATGCAGTTACCTGCTCGGCCATGGAGTTTAAAAGCGAGGGTCTCATCCTCGGACTGGGTGCAAAAATATTTACTATCGCAGGTCCTGTTATCGTCTACGGTCTTGCAGCATCAGCGCTGTACGGTCTGATTCTCTGTATCATCCGCTTGTTTTAGACCACTCAAATTTAAAGAAAGGAACGGTATTTCATACCGCATGGCGATTCATATGTCTCATAAATTAAGCCGCTCCACCATACGGCTGACCAATTCTCCGGCCATTGTAGCCTCCGCGGCAGTGGGCGGAAAAAAAGAAGGCGAGGGTCCGC
This sequence comes from uncultured Clostridia bacterium, assembly GCA_944386455.1. Lineage (GTDB taxonomy): Bacteria > Bacillota > Clostridia > Oscillospirales > Ruminococcaceae > HGM13222. Next base: position 80,795 of record CALXBC010000001.1, read on the forward strand.
TTGCTTCCTGCTTTGATATTCTCTGCGACGATACCACCTTCGGAGAAAAAACGTGGGAAAAAACAGAAAGCCGTATGCAAAAGGACGCTGTAAACAAAGCACTGGAAAAAGCGCATCTATCCACTGCGGATATCGACTTTCTGTTTGCGGGCGACCTGCTCAATCAATGCATCAGCTCCACCTACGGACTGCGGGATCTGGAGATTCCGTTTCTCGGCGTGTTCGGCGCCTGCTCCACCATGGCAGAGTCACTCGCACTTGCCTCTCTGTTTGTAGATAACGGGATCGCCGTACATGCTGCCGCGGTCACGTCCTCCCACTTCTGCTCGGCAGAACGCCAATTCCGTCTCCCGCTGGCATACGGAGGACAGCGTCCTCCGACATCACAGTGGACTGCAACCGCTTCCGGCGCGGCAATTATTGCCAACGATGCAAACGGACCATTCGTCAAGGAAATTTGCATCGGCAAAATCACCGATATGGGAATCACCGATGCGAACAATATGGGAGCGGCCATGGCACCGGCGGCCGCACAGACGCTCCAGACCTTTTTCCAGGATACCGGAACTTCTCCCGCCGACTATGATCTGATCCTGACGGGAGATTTGGGACAGGTCGGCAGCAGTCTGCTCAAGGAGCTGCTCAACCGGGAAAACATCAGCATTCTGGATAATCACAACGACTGCGGCCTGATGATATACGATCTGGAGAGACAGGACGTCCATGCAGGAGGCTCCGGCTGCGGCTGCTCCGCTTCTGTATTATGCGGCCATATTCTAAATGAGATCCGCCAAAAGCATCTCAATGAGGTGCTGTTTATAGCAACCGGAGCGTTGATGTCTCCCACCAGTGTTCAGCAGGGAGAAAGCATCCCCGGTATTGCCCATCTGGTCCATTTGTCCTCCGTGAAATGGGCATAATGTATAATATTAGGAAAGGAACGATACGAGGCAAAAATGCGGTCGTATCTCATCATCACTGAGATGGAAATGGTTCTGATGTACCTGAAGGTTTTCCTGGTCGGCGGTCTGCTCTGTGCAGTCGGCCAGGTATTGATTGATTATACCAAGCTGACGCCTGCCCGCATCTTGGTCTCTTATGTTGTGGCGGGCGTTGCCCTCGGTGCGGTTGGCATATATGAGCAGCTGGTCGAGTTTGCGGGTGCCGGGGCTACAGTTCCTTTGACAGGATTTGGCTATCTTCTGGCCAAAGGCGTCAAGGAAGCAGTGGCAGCCAACGGATTTCTCGGTATCCTGACCGGCGGGCTGACGGCAGCTTCAGCGGGGATTGCGGCCGCGATCCTGTTCGGTCTGATTATGGCACTGTTGTTCAAGCCACAGGATAAAAGCTGATTTGTTCCAACATCCGCCGGTGGTCAAATAAAAACTGGGTGCCAAATAGAAAATGCACCCAGTTTTTGTTATTTTACTTTCTTTTTTCTTCCAATGTAGTGTCGATGTGAGGACAGGTAAGCTCTGCCAATTCATTTGCGGGAGCTGTCCATTCCACCGCATTCTGAATGATGCGGCGGACATATGGATTATTGAACGCTCCATTGGTTTCATGACCCGGCTGAAAATAGAAAATCTTTCCATAACCGCGTGTAAAAGTACAACCGCTGCGGAAAACCTCGCCGATGTCAAACCATCCCTCAAACACAACGGAATCCGGCTTCGGAATATCAAAAAATTCACCGTAGCATTCTTCCAGGCCCAGTTCAAAATTCAGTGGAATACCTTTTGCGATCGGATGCCCGGGATCCGTGCAGAAAAGCCGCTCATAGGTGTCATCCCGCCAGCGCAGGTTACAGGATGTCCCCATCATCCGCCTGAATATTTTGGAATGATGGCCCGAATGAAGGACAATAAGTCCCATTCCCTTCAGAATACGCTCCTGGATTTTACTGACCAGAGCATCGTCAACACTGGCATGTGCTGCATGTCCCCACCAGACTAAAACATCCGTATTGTTTAACACCTCATCAGGAAGTCCCTGCTCCGGCTGATCTAGTGTAGCAGTCCGAACTGAGACCTTATCCCCAAGTTCCCGTATGATATCCGCAAGGGTATTGTGGAGCCCATTCGGGTGAAAAGGAGCCATTGCTTCCCGAATGCCTTCCTGCTGTTCGTGTACATTTTCATTCCACACTGTTACCCGTATCATTTTTGCTGTTCCTCCCTTTGTCACTCAAAATCCACGACCTGTTCCAGCTCGTCGGAGCGAAATGCCGCTTCCATCAGACGCATCACCCGCATCACCTCGTCCAAACGGATCAACTGCTTTTCTTTTCCGTCCAAAACAGCGGTAATATTACTGTAAAAATCCCGAATGTCCGCATGAACGTGCGGATAAACCGTCCGTTTGATGGTATCGTCCGTGCGAGGCGCCATTGTTTTGGTCAGACCGGCAGCTGTTTTTATCGGCACCGCATCAGAATTATCCCAGCTTTCAATATTGACGATCTCAGCATCAGAGCCGAAATCCTGAATCAGTGCAGTTCCATTTACCCCCTGCATATACCATCTTGGCATATTAATAAAATTGCTGGTTCCGACCTCCACCAAAGCGGTTTTGCCGCTCTCAAAGGTCATAATCATCCGAAAGCCGTCGTCCACTTCTTCATTGGTTACATGATGCATTTTGGCATATACTTTGCTGACTTTTTCAGGAACAAACTGCAGCATCTGGTCAAGCAGATGCACCCCCCAGTCAAGCATCATGCCGCCGCCGTGGATTTTTTCTTTCCGCCAGTCTCCGGGGATCCCTCTGGAACCGTGTACCCGTGACTCAATGCTGAACACGTCGCCTAAAAGGCCTTCCTCATAGATTTTCTTCATGGTCAGATAGTCTTCATCCCATCGACGGTTCTGATGGACGGTAAACAGCTTGCCGCTCTTATCTGCGGCATCTATCATCTCCTGAAGGTCCGCGCTGGAAAGCGTAACAGGCTTTTCAGAAATCACATTCTTTCCCGCCTGCAGCGCTTTGACCGCATAAGGTTTATGCCAGTCATTTGGAACCGCAAGAAGCAGAACATCAACCTTTTCATCTTCCAAAACAGCGTCAAAGGAAGGATAGGTATGATATCCCTGCTGTCTGGCTTCCACCATTTTTGCTTCATCAATATCATATATGCCGTATAAGAAAATCCGATCAAAATCGCTTAGTAGGCTGGCATGCCAATGTCCCATCCCCCCGTAGCCGATCAAGGCGACGGCGTATTTTCCGTTAACCATTTTGTTTTCGCTCCTTATCGCTCTGCTTCTCTATTTCGTATGAAGATGAAAGGGCTCAGGCCCACCACATATCGCCTTTGCTCTGGAAAATCAATACATCCTTCAAAAAGGCAATTGCCTTCTCCAATCCCTCATACTGGTTCATGAGACTGTCTTCATGCTCGATGCTGATTGCATAATCATATCCGACCATCCGCAGATTACTGATGATATCCTTCCACTGCTGGGCGTCCATGCCATAGCCGACGCTGCGGAAAATCCAGGAGCGGTGGATTTCGTCGCTGTACGGCTTGGTATCCAGCACGCCTGTTTTGGCGGTATTAATTGCATCAATTCTGGTGTCCTTTGCATGGAAATGAAAAATTGCGGGTCCCAGTTCCCGGATCACCGATACAGGATCCATCCCCTGCCAGACCAGATGGCTGAAGTCCAGATTTGCACCCATTTCCGGGCCGACCGCCTCACGCAGACGCAGCATGCTTTGTGTGTTATAAACGCAAAAGCCCGGGTGAAGCTCAAGACCGATCTTATTGACGCCGTGCTCCTTTGCAAACGCGACCGTTTTTTTCCAATAGGGGATCAGAACCTCATTCCACTGCCAATCCAGTATTTTCCCAAAATCGTCCGGCCAGGGACAGGTGACCCAGTTTGGATATTTTGAATCCTCGCAGTCGCCCGGGCAGCCCGAAAATGTATTGATCTGGTGAATCCCCATTTTTTCTGCCAGCAGAATCGTATCATGAATGCAATCATCGAATTTCTTGGCGACCTCTTTGTCCGGATGAATCGGATTCCCGTGACAGCTGAATGCAGAAATCTCAATGCTGTGACGAGCCATTGTCGCTTTGAATTCTTCAAATTTTTTCTCATCACGTACGAGCACCGAAGCATCACAATGCGCTGTTCCCGGGAATCCACCCGTTCCCAGCTCGATCATCTGTACGCCCTGGGACTCCAGATAAGATAATGCATCATCCAGACTTTTATCTGCTAGAGCCGGAGAAAATACGCCTAATTTCATACCGAATCTTCCTTTCAGAATGTAAATTTACTCTTTAGATTATCCATGCTTTTTTTGGAATCCGTAAAACCATCCGGCTTTGGGTCATCATTTTCAACTATCGCCCATTTTGCATCGATCTCTTTTGCAGTGTTGAGAATCATTTGAATATCGATATCGCCTTCTCCGATCGACTGCAAACCGTTCTCATTGCCATCCTTGAGATGGATCAGGGAAATCCGGCTGCTGTAGTCCAGCAAGAACTTTCTGGTGTCTGCACCCCCATTGGTAGACCAAAAGGTATCTACTTCCAGTTCAATGCCCGGCGCTTCCTCCGCCAGAATTTCCAGCCAGTACTTGCCGTTATCTTTCTGAAATTCCTGCGAATGATTGTGGTATCCCAGCGTCATTCCGTGGTCTGCATAAATGGGCTGTACCTGATTGAACTTTTTCGCCAGCTCATGTACATCAGCTGCACTGGAAAGTGTATACCATGGTACAATCACATGACTGCACCCCAGCGTCTGATGAAGCGCAACCGTCTCTTCCGGATGCCCGAATACATCTTCCCATCCCGTGTGCGTGCTGCAGCATACAAGTCCGAGACGGTCCAAATGCTCTTTCAATTCCTTTGGACTGTGGCCGTAATATCCTGCGAATTCCACGCCGTCATATCCGCAGTCAGCCACATGCTCCAGCACGGCGATAAAGTCTTTCTGGCTTTCTTTTCTTAAACTGTAGAGCTGAATTCCTAATTTCATTGTGTTTTCCTTTCTGACCGCTTCTTTTAGTTTAAATATACCGGTTTTCCGGTTTTAGCAGACTCATAGATCGCTTCCAGAATCTGTGTGACAACAAATGCTTGTTCCGGCTTCACCACGATCTCTGTTCCCTTCGCGATCGCATTGTAGAAAATCTGCTGTTCGATTTCCTCTGGCGTGCCGCCACCGGCGCCGTCAAAAAATGCAACACCGCCTGTGCTAAAATCCGGCTTTTCAATATATTGTTTTCCATAACGTACGCCATTGATGCGAACGCCGTCCTTCATATCCGCACCTGCCTTGGTTCCGCAAAGAACGGTCGACGCTTCCTGAAAGTCCAGAATATTCAGCGCCCAGCTGGATTCGAGGACGATGGTCGCGCCGTTTTCCATCACGATATAGCCAAAGGCAGAGTCCTCGACCGTGTATTTTTCCGGGTCCCAGTCTCCCCAGGCATTTCCGGTTTCTTTCTGATCTCCCAGTTTTTTAAATACCGAGCCGACCACCATTTTCGGCTTGTAATTGTTCATCATCCAAAGGGTCAGGTCGAGCGCATGAGTGCCGATGTCAATCAACGGACCGCCGCCCTGCTCATACTCATTCAGAAATACTCCCCAAGTGGGGACTGCTCTTCTTCTGAGTGCCAGCGCCCTTGCATAATAAATCTCTCCAAGGTCTTCATTATCACAGGCGCGCTTTAAAAACTGCGAATCCTGCCTGTACCGGTTTTGGTATCCAATCGTCAGAATCCTGCCCGTTTCTTTTGCAGCGTCCAGCATTTTCTTTGCTTCCGCTGAATTGATCGCCATTGGTTTTTCACAGATGACATGTTTACCGGCGTGCAGAGCGTCGACTGTGATAAAGCTGTGGGAACGGTTCGGCGTGCATACATGAACGGCTGTGATGGAAGGATCCTTCAGCAGATCTTTATAATCGGTATATACAGCTGCATCCTGTGTGCCAAAATCTGCTTTTGCTTTTTCTGCGCGTTCTTTGACAATGTCACAAAACGCAACCATTTCAACATTTTCCAGCTTTTTCACAGACGGCATATGCTTGCCGTTTGCAATACCTCCGCAGCCGATAATACCAACCTTGATTTTTTCTGACATAGTTTTTTTCTCCTTTGCAATTATATTTTATTATATGGTTTCCCTGAATATTAAACTGTGTTCCAGGATTATCCGCCTGTTCACAGTCTGCCCCCTCTGGATCCGTTCCAACAGCAGCCGCACTGCATATTTGCCCAGTTCAAACTGAGGCTGGGAAATTGTGGACAGCGCCGGATAAAAAAAGGAAGCAACTGCAATATCATCGCAGCCGATAACAGCCATATCCTGTGGAACCCGATAGCCGGCATCATGCAGTCCCCGCATCAATCCGATCGCAATACTGTCTGCAACCGCAAATACCGCAGTCGGACTGTCATTTTTCCCGATCAAACGCAAAGCAGAGCGCATCCCGCTCTTAAAGCTGTAAGAATCCAAAATGATATTTTCTTCCCGAATGGGCAGATGAGATTCCCGAAGTGCCCGAAAATATCCTTGTTTTCTTTCTTCCGAGGATACTGTGTTTTGATTGGAGCCAACAAACGCAATATTCCGATGGCCGCCGTGTATCAAAGCAAGCGTAGCATCATAACCGGCTTTTTCGTTGTCAATACTGACAAAAGGGGTGTTTGATCCGGTCACATACTCTCCGCATTGAACCACCGGATAATGTCTGGATAAGTTTGTCATTTCCCTGCCGTCCAAAGTGGAAGAAAGAAAAACAGCACCATCTGCCAGCTTCGTTTTAAGTAAGGACAGATATTTTTCTTCGGTATCGCGCTTATCATCCATCATACAGATTAATATATTATATTGCTCCTTGGCGGCTTCCAGTTCCATTCCACGCAATATTTTGGAATAAAACTGGTTGGACAGCGTTGGTACCAGCACCAGAATATTTTTAGTCTGTGACTTTCTCAGGCTGTTGCCGAGCATATTAGGGCTGTAATCCAGCTTTTTGATTGCAGCTTTGACTTTTGCAGCGGTCTTTGCCGTTACGGCACGATCCCTGTTTAACACTCTGGAAACTGTGGCAACAGAAACCCCGGCTTCTTTTGCCACATCTTTAATCGTAGCCATTACCCATCCCCTTTCTGCAAAATGTAACGGATTACATTTTGCATTTTACCATATTCTGTAACGAATTACAAGTATATATTATCCAAACATAAAATATTTTTTTATGCATATTTAACAATCCTTGCTGTTTAGCAAGGATTGTTAAATAATATAATTCAATTTTTAATGGGTTAATACCGGACTGGGGTTTCAGCAGGCTGCTCCATCCTGACGGCCTTTTGAATCGACAGCACAATCACTGGAATCAGAAGCAGTTGAACTGCAACCCCCGGCAGTCCTGCCAGAAAAGACGTGAAAACGGTGATCACCGCAGGTGCAGTGCCCGATGTCACAAAACCTGAAACCAACAATATCCCTGCATACACCAGCCTGCCAGCTACCATGGATAAAACCAGGCTTAGGTAAATATTCCATATTTCGCTCAAACCGGTTTTCCGAAACAAAAGTGAAAATCCACCTGAACAGGCGCCATACGCCGCAAGCTCAAAAGTCATAAAAACTGTCATCGGCATTTGCGGCATTCCTGTTGTCACCATACCCAAAAACGGCGCCGTTATACCAATCGCTATACCATAAACCGGTCCCAGCAGAAGGCCGGCAATCAAAACACCAAAATGCATGGGCAAAAACAGCTTACCGCCGCCCGGAACAAAGTGAAACACATAGGGCAATACGATATTGAGTGCAATCAGCATGCCGCCAATTACCAGCTTTTTCATCTTTTTTGACATTGTTTTTATATTTCCCTTATTTGGTCAGGATTTCCTCCACCCGCTTTAAATTCTGTCTGATTTTCAGCTTCTGCGGACACCTTTCTTCACACGCTCCGCATCCCTGACAATCCTTCAGCGTCTTTCCGCCATCTTCAATGTATCGTCTCATCTCCGTGCGTGCGTGTTCCTTTAACCCATAGACATTGTAATAGGTGAACAGCTGAAAAATCCGCGGAATATCAATTCCCGCAGGACACGGCTGACAATAGGCACAGCCTGTGCAGTACAGGTCGCTGAACTTTTTCAGCTGTTCTGCCGCTTCGCCGAGGGTTCTCCATTCATCCGCGGAAAAAGAGCGTCCGTCACTGGCTATTGCGGTATTCTCTTCTACCATTTTGATGTCACTCATTCCAGACAGAGCACAGCACAGATCCGGATTGCCGAGCACAAAACGAAACGCCATTTCATAAGTTGCGATCGGCGGTTTTCCTGTAAGTTTCTCATATAAATCAGTGGGAGCCGCAAGTCTTCCTCCGCCGACCGGCCCCATTGCTATGGTTCCCATCCCTTTGGAATGCGCATATGTAATCATTTCTTCATTCAGCCGGTCCAGCACATTGTACTGTACCAGCATGCTCTCCATGGGAACGCCATGCTCCTGGGATGTGTCGATGATATACCGGATCACTTCCGGTCTGTCATGAAAGGAAAAGGAAATATGCCTGATCAGGCCCTCTTCTTTTGCCTTTCTCGCTTCCTCCAGCAGATGATATCTCAGCACCACATTATCATAGGTATCTCCGTTGAGCGCCCAAAAATGATAAAAATCGATATAATCGGTATCCAGCTTTTTCAGGCTGATTTCCAGGCAACGACGGTAATCGTCCGAAGAGTGAACGTCGTCCATCGAAATTTTGGTAGAGATCAGCACCTTGTCTCTGACATCCTTCAGCGCCCGTCCAACAGCAAATTCGCTGTTGGAATGACAATAGGTCGGCGCAGAATCAAAATAATTGACCCCGCGTTCATACGCACGGCGCAGCATTTCATCCGACTTGTCACAGTCGATCGTCCACGCTCCGTTTATCTCCAGCTCAGGCAGTCTCATACAGCCATAGCCCAGTGCTGATATCTTCTCTCCTGTTTTTCCAAAGTCGCGGTAAATCATATTATCACCGTCCCTGTATCAATTTTTCAAAAGATTCACTCTTTCCAGATCCGACTGTGCCTGTCCTCGCCAGTCACTTTACGGACTGCTTTGCATGGATTGCCCACTGCGACCACGCCATCCGGAATATCCTTGGCAACTACACTTCCTGCGCCGATCACCACATTGCTTCCAATCGTAACACCCGGCAAAACCGTCACATGACCGCCGATCCAAACACTGTCCCCTACCGTAATAGGCAAGCCATATTCCAGTTCCCGGTCGCGAAGCTGCGCATCCAACGGATGTCCGGCTGTGTAAAATCCGCAGTCCGGGGCAATAAAGACATGACTGCCAAACGTTACTTTCGCAACATCAAGAATCGTCAGTCCATGATTGGCATAAAAATAATCACCAATCTCAATATTGTATCCGTAATCGCACCAGAAAGACTGTTCAATATGAAAATGCTCTCCTGTTTTTCCTAAAATCTTTTTCATCAGTTCTTTTCTCTCTGCCAGTGCAGAAGGCTTCAGCAGATTAAACTCCTGACACAGATCCATACAAGCCAGATGCTCGGAAAACAGTTCTTCTCCCCCGGCATAATATAAATAGCCGGCCAGCATTTTTTCTTTTTCCGTCATAAGCGGCTTTCTCTCCTCCTAGGTTCATTTCAAATTGTGTTGTACCTTGGCAGCCGTCAGAGTATTGCGCATCAGGGTCGCGATCGTCATCGGTCCGACGCCGCCCGGCACCGGAGTGATGAAACCTGCAACATCCTTTGCAGATTCAAAGTCAACATCGCCGCAGAGCTTGCCGTTTTCGTCACGGTCCATTCCGACATCAATAACCACCGCTCCCGGCTTGATCATGTCTCCGGTCACAAACTTTGCTTTTCCAATTGCCACCACCAAAATATCTGCTGTTTTACAAATTTCCTTCAAGTTCTTTGTCTTGGAATGACAAATCGTTACCGTGCCGCTCTCGTGCAAAAGAAGCATGGCCATAGGCTTTCCGACAATATTGCTTCTGCCGATAACGACGCAGTTTTTTCCTGTTATCTCCACCCCGGTGGAATGGATCAGATCCATGCACCCCGATGGTGTACAAGGGAGAAAATCAAAGTCTCCTATCATAATTTTGCCGACATTTGCAGCATGAAATGCATCGACATCCTTTTCAGGTGAAATCGCCGCAATCACCTTGTGCTCATCAATCTGTTCCTGCAAGGGAAGCTGAACCAGAATGCCGTTGATGTCCGGCTTTTGATTCAGCCGTTCTACCAGCGCAAGCAGCTGCTCCTCAGAGGTATCCGCCGGCAATGCGTATTCTTCCGAATGAAAGCCTACCGCCGCACAGGCCTTTTTCTTATTGTTTACATAAACGCGGGATGCAGGGTCATCGCCGACGATCACCACCGCCAGTCCCGGAATAATTCCTTTTTCTGCAAGCTCCGCCGTCTCAGCGGCAACCGCTGCTTTCACCTGGGCGGACACTGCTTTTCCATCAATGATATTTGCTGCCATAATAAAACACCCTTTCCAATCCTCAACGCCGCCCGGATAAGGCGATACACCGGACAGCATACAGATCAACGCGAACCGACTGCCGCTTATACTTCCGGCTTATCCTTCTCATCCTGTTCTGCTTCGCCGTCCGCAGTTTCAGATTCTGAAGCTTCCTCCGCTTCAGACAGCTGTGTATCCTGCCCTTCTTCTGTTGATTCAGGCTCTGAATCAGGCAGCTGTGCTTCAGTTTCCTCCGCGGTTTCTTCCGTAGTTTCTTCTTCAGGATCATCCAAAGGAAGCCCCGCTTTTTTCCTCATCTTTCTCTCTTTATAGAGCTGCGCTTCTTTCTCCATTGCAGCCAGTTCTTCCTGCCAGCCCTGCGTTTGAACATATGGCTTTAAATATTCGGGATCGCCGCTGCGGGCAATCTTCCGGCGAACCACAATAATGAACGCCACAGAAAAAACCACAAGCAGGCCGGCAAGCAGCTGCGACACCCGCAGATTGCCAAGCATCAGGCTGTCTGTACGCAATCCCTCAATAAACATCCGCTCGAAGCCATACCATGCCAGATAGGAGAAAAACACTTCTCCGTCAAATTTCCTGCGTTTTGACACCAGAAAATGCAGCAGGAAAAATCCCGCAATACACCAAAGAGATTCATATAAAAAGCAGGGATGTACAGGATCCCAGGGACTGAACGAGCTTCCCGTGCTGGATAAGCTGGAATAGTCATTCACGATTTTCTCGCTCCACATCCCCCACGGAAGATCTGTATTGCTTCCATAGGCTTCGATATTGACAAAATTTCCCCATCGGCCGATTGCCTGTCCAATCAAGAAGCCAATCCCCGCAACATCCAGCATTGCGGAAAACTTGACCTTTCTCCATTTACAGACCAGACCGCCTGCCAGTACCGCACCGATCAGGCCGCCGTAAATCGCAAGACCGCCTTCCCAAATTTTAAAAATGTCCAGCAGGTTATCCTTATAATTGTCCCAGCTGAATATGACATAATACAAACGGGCGCCAATCACGCCGCCGATAATTCCGCCGATTACCACATCAATCATTTTATCCGGATTGATGCCAAACCGTTTCGCGTTGCGCAGTCCATACCACAATGCCAGCAAAAATCCGACTGCAATGATAATCCCATACCAGGCGATCGAAAAATCGCCAATGGAAAACGCCGTCTGATTCATCGTAAACTTGATGCCAAGCTTTGGAAACTCTAACTCATACAATGCCATAACCCCCGATATATTCTTTTATCCGCCATATGTAGCGACGGAAGCTCCGCCGCATTTCTGCTACTGTTTTACCGGCTCAATCACCGAAATGGCAGAGCGGTCTGCCTGAAGTGAAAAAGAAAAACGCTTTTCGATATCTGCGGGGGTAACGCCCGCCGCCGTATGAATCAAATCGAACACACCGACTCCCTCAAAATAAGAGGAAACCAGCAGATTTGCCACATCATCAACATCGTTGAGGCCTCGTATTGCCTTCCCATAAACCGAACGCTTGACCCTTTCTACATCCTCGGCAGGAATCCCCTCTTTCCGAAAGTGTTCAATTTCCTTCAAAAGCTCCTCATACACTCTGCGCGGTTCCTTGGATTCGCCTCCGAAAATACAGCTAAGATATCCGCGGCCGGAATGCACTTCACATTCAAATGAATCGTTGATCAGACCGCTGTCATACAGTCTGCGGTAAAGCGCACTGCCACTTCCCGCAATCACCTTCATCAGAATTTCCAATTCTATCTCCGCCTTGAGCATCGCCATTCTGCTTTCCGGCTGTTCCTTAAATCCGATATTAAACAACGGGATCGCAACCTCAAGCTGTTGGACGGCATCATGCTTTGCCACCGTCAGCGGTTCGTCCACTGTCTTCCGTTCGATGTTAATGGCAGCCGCAGGCTTGAGCTTTTCATCAATCACCGCCATTGCTTCATCAACATCGAAATTACCTGCAACGGCCAGCACCATGTTGTGAAGATTATAAAAGGTATGATAGCAGCGGTACAGCAGCTTGTCGTCGATCCTGGCAATCGAGTCCACTGTTCCCGCGATGTCAATTCGCACAGGATGCTTATGATAGAGCGCGGTCAAAAGGTTAAAAAACACCCGCCAGTTCGGCTCATCATCGTACATTCGAATTTCCTGTCCAATGATGCCCTGTTCTTTTTGAACGGTCTGGGCTGTAAAATACGGGTCTTGCACAAAGGACAGCAGATATCCGAAGGACTCCTTAAAATGGTCTGCACAGGAAAATAAATAACAGGTCTTGTCAAAGCTGGTAAACGCATTTGCCGAGGCTCCCGTTTTGGCAAACAGAGTAAAGGCATCGCCTTCCTCACTTTCAAACAGTTTATGCTCCAGAAAATGCGCCACTCCTTCCGGCACGTCGATAAAATCGTCGTCAGAATCCGTCTTAAAGCAGGTGTCGATTGAGCCGTACTTTGTTCCAAACAAAGCATATGCGGTGCTGTACCCTTTCATCGGATACAAAAACACCTTCAGACCGGAGCTGTGTGTATATTCAATATAAGATTCTTTCAGCTTTTCGTCTCTGACGGTTTGATATTCCATTATGCTTTGCCTCCTTTTTCAGCATCATCTTCCGCAGTCAGCAGATAAACCGTGTCAAGCTTCATGTTTACTGCCGCCTGAATCACAGCGTCACGGGAAATGCCCGCTATTTTTTCTGCTTCTGCTTCGGGAGAGTTCTGCGTTCCATACAGTACCTGAGACAGATACCAGCCCTCGACCGCCCCTGCGGAATCACCGACCGAGCGGAAGGAGTTCACCATGCTCAGCTTTGCATGCTGAAGCTCTTCTTCGGTAAATTCTCCGTTTCTGATACAGTCAAGCTGACGCAGAATTTCAGCTTTTGCTTTTTCGATATTCTGATGCTCTACACCACAGTCCACAAATGCCAGTCCTTTTGACACATTCGGACGTGCAGCGCAGTAATAGCACAGGCTCATTTTTTCCCGTACATTCAAAAACAGCTTGGACGAAGGCGTTCCGCCATATAAGGCCAGCATCAGCCGCACCGCATCAATCGCCTCGTCATCCGGGCGAACAGCCGTACGAAAGCCGAGCACCAGCTTGGACTGTGCAACGTTCATCCGATCGGTTTCTTCCTTAAGCACAGCCTCTTTTTTGACAGTAAAGACATCGAACCGCCGCGGATTTCGTTTGATCTCGGAAAAAGCCTGTTCCAAAATTTGTTTTGCCTGATTCGGATCGCCGCAGCCCACAAACATCACCTCAATCCGTGCTGTTTCAAGCAGTCCGGCATAGGCTTCTGCCGCTGAACGCGGTGATATCTTTTTCACATCCTCAATATAGCCATACTTGTTGACTCCGGCAGGTTCTCCGGCGCATAAAACCGACATTGCCCGGTTGAGCGCATAATACCGCTTTTCATTGATCTCTGACTCGATCAGATCAATCAGGGACTGCTTTTCCAGCTCAATATCCGTTTCCCTGAATGCACCTTCTTCCATCACAGGCTCCAGCACAACCTCGGCCAAAATTCTGCCGGCTTCTTTCAGGAGCGGTTCTGCATTAAGTGCATAGCTGTCATCGATCACATCAGCGGAAAGCGTCATCACCTGACAGTCTCCCACCGCTGTTACTCCATAACCGACCCGCATTCCGTAAAACATGGCGAGCTTTTTGGAAAATTCAGTAAAATCGGGGCAGCTTTTTGTTCCTTTCCGCAGAACGCCGGGTATCAGCGCATTGACAGAGGCTGTCTCCCTTTCCAGCGGCAAAATCAGGCTGACGGATATGCGGTTTGTCTTATAGCGGCCGTCAACCACGCTGTTAAACCAAATTCCGTCTCCGATCCGGGTACGTCTGCAATTAAATTGCTCCATTGCGGAATCCTTCCTTTCAAAATATCCTTTGATATCGTCAATCCGTCTGTCCAGACAGCTGACTGAATTAGCATGTTCTAAAATAACAGATTACATTCATTCTATCACATCTTATCTGATGCTTCCATAAAAATTGTGTAAATTCAGGGAGAATATCCCAGCACAAACGCAGCCGCAGTATCGTCCGTATGGCTCAGGCTCAGCGTAAAAGACAGACCTGCCTGTTCAGCCAGTTTTTTTGCCCTGCCTTCCAAACAGAAATAAGGCCTTCCCAAAGAGTCACGCAATACGGAAACCTCTGACAGCGCAAATCCTCTTACGCCGGTTCCCAGCGCTTTGGAAAATGCCTCCTTTGCTGCAAAATTGGCAGCCACTGTCTCGGCGCGAAAACCCCGTTCTTCAAACAGCGAACGCTCTGCAACGCTAAAAACCCTCGTTAAAAAACGAGGGTTTGCCATTGCTTTTTTCACTCTGTCAATCCTGACCAGGTCGATTCCCGTAGTTAGCATATCCGCCTACCGTCCTTGGAAGATAAGATTTGATCCCCTGAATGATTCGATCGTCGGGATTAAATACCAACAGGCAGTGTCCCAGCGTACCATGGCGGAATTCAGCATAATACACGCCCTCCGATGTCTCGCTCTCACAAGCAAGAATACGGCTGTCGTAGTTTCTGTTCACATGTTCTTCGGGCTTATAGGGGCCGAATGCCTCAAAGGTTTTTGCACTGACTGTAACCAAACGCTTCCGTTTCCGCTGAGCAATGATTTTATCCACATCAATCTCACCGTTTGTCAGAATATATTCATATTCTATGCTCATGCCGGAAATCAGCCAGTAAGCCCCGTAAATCGCACCGCAGAGAATCAAAAACGCAAGCGCGCCGATAAATACCATACCAAAAGTAAAGCAAAGCACGGCGATCACGACAACTGCCAGTATAATACCGACCTTTTTTGCAGTATCAGTGCCAGTTGGCTTTTTTTTCACCAAATGTTCAATAAAAACGTCCATCAGGGACAGTCCTCCGTTTCAAGTGCAGACAGCGGTCTGCAGCTGTTTCAATAGTTTTATTATAGCATGGTTTTTAAAGATAACAATAAATTTTTTGTTAAATTATCATGCGGCAAATAAATATTGTCACTTCATTGTTTATCAAGCTCTTTCGGCCGTTTCATTGTCAGAGAGATCCGTTTGCGCTTTTCATCCACATCCAGCACCCAGACGGTCACAATATCGCCCACCTTGACCGCATCCAGCGGATGCTTGATATATCGGTCACATATCTGGGAGATGTGTACCAGCCCGTCCTCATGAACACCAATATCAACAAAAACGCCAAAATCCACTGCGTTGCGGACCGTACCTTTCAGCTCCATTCCTTTTTTCAGGTCGGAAAGTTCCAATACATCACTGCGCAGCAGCGGTTTGGGCAGTTCGTCCCGCGGATCGCGTCCCGGCTTTACCAATTCATTGATAATGTCGTTCAGGGTCGGCTCTCCGACGCCCAGCTTTTCTGCCAGTGCAGAAACTCCGACAGCTTCCACTCTTTCCCGCAGTGCAGAAAAATCGGCTGCACTTTTATCATAACCGCATTCATCCAACAGTCCCCGGCATGCATGATAGGACTCCGGATGCACCCCGGTATTGTCCAGCAGGTTCTCCGCGCCGGGAATCCGCAAGAAGCCCGCGCATTGCTCAAACGCCTTTTTCCCAAGCTTCGGCACCTTCAGCAGCTGCTTTCTGTCATGAAACGCACCGTTTTCTTCGCGGTAGGCCAAAATATTTTTTGCAACCCCGGCATTGATTCCCGCCACCCGGGACAGCAACGGAGCAGAAGCCGTGTTCAAATCCACGCCTACTGCATTTACGCAGCTTTCTACCACGCCGCCGAGCGCCTCATCCAGCCGTTTCTGGGGCATGTCATGCTGATACTGTCCGACGCCGATCGCTTTGGGATCGATTTTGACCAGTTCCGCCAGCGGGTCCTGAAGCCGTCTGGCGATCGAGACCGCACTGCGCAGCGACACATCATATTCCGGAAATTCCGCCGCCGCAAGCTTGGACGCAGAATAAACCGACGCCCCCGCTTCAGATACGATCATATAAGAAATAGGGTGCTTCTGCCGCTTGATCAAATCTGCAACAAACGCCTCGCTCTCACGGGACGCGGTACCGTTCCCAATCGCAATCGTAGTGACGCCGTATTTGTCGATCAGCTCTGTCAGCTTGTCCGCAGCTTCCTCCAGCTTTCTCTGGGGCGGCGTGGGATAGACAACCGTCGTATCCAGCACCTTCCCGGTATCATCTACGACTGCGATTTTACAGCCGGTACGGTATGCAGGGTCCAGCCCCAGCGTCACGCTCCCCTTGACCGGCGGCTGCATCAGAAGCTGACGCAGATTTAGGGAAAAGACCTTGATTGCCTGCTCGTCCGCGTTTTCTGTCAGCTGACTGCGGATTTCACGCTCCAGCGACGGGAAAATCAGCCGGTCATAGCTGTCCTCCGCAGCGCTTCTGACCGCCTCGGAACAAGCATTATCGGCTGTTATCACTTCTTTCAGGATGATCCCGACCGCCTCTTCTTTGTTGGCCTCGACAACGGCCTTCAAAAATCCTTCCCGCTCCCCGCGGTCGATAGCCAGCACGCGATGACCAGGAATGCGATTAACCTGTTCAGAAAAATCATAATACATGGTGTAGACCGAATCGGCGTCCGGATCAGCCGCCTTTGTGGTCAGCCGTCCGCTGCGATACAAACAGGCACGCAGCCGTTTTCGCAGCCCTGCATCATCGGAAATGTCCTCCGCGATAATATCCAGCGCCCCCTGCAATGCGTCCTCCGCGGCCGGGAGTTCATTCTCCTCGCTAATATATGCGGCAGCTTCATCCAGCGGGATCACGCCGTTTTTCTGTGCCATAATCAAATCTGCGAGCGGCTGCAGCCCTTTTGCGCGAGCAACAGAGGCTCGCGTTTTCCTTTTGGGCCTGTAGGGGCGATAAATGTCCTCGGCTTCTGCCAGCGTCTGCGCTGCCGAAATTGCCGCCGCCAGTTCCTCTGTCAGCATGCCTTGTTCTTCAATAGAGCCAGTAATTTCTTCTTTTCTTTTTTCCAAATTTCGCAGATAGCCGAGCCGGTCGAACAATTCACGCAGGACCTGATCGTCCAGAGAACCGGTCGCCTCTTTTCGATAGCGCGCAATAAACGGAATCGTATTGCCATCGTCAATCAGGCCGACTGCGTTTTCGACCTGAAACGGCTTTAGATGAAATTCTTCTGTAAGCTTTTGTAAAATGTCCATATAAGAGGGATTTCCTTTCTGTGCCAGCATCATTCGCCGCAGAAATCAGCGAATGCTTTGTATCTTATTATATCAGTAAATTTCAATCATTTCAATCAAAAAGAATGCCAAAACATCAGCGGTATTTTCGGTTAAAATATTGTTTCGGATAAAGAAAAAGCCGAAAAGAAAACTTCCCTTCGGCTTTTCATCTTACAGACAAAACTACAGCGCTATCTGATAAAAAACGGTGAGCCAATCTGCCGTTCCCTTTTTCATCCGGCACGGTCTAGCGGGGACACAGACAGTTTTCAAAGGACCAAACACCGCATTGCTGGAAACTTTTCCCGATAAACTTTGATAGTCTCAGCCATTGCGCAGCTGATCCGCCCTCCTATGCATTGGTTCCAAACAGTTTTTTGGCATTTTCAATGACCTGTGCTTCCAAGTTGGATGGCAGCTGCTCATACCGCTCAAAGTTGAACTCGAACCAGCCGCTGCCCTGCGTCATCTGGCGCACCAGCGTAGTGAAGTCCTGCATCTCGCTGACCGGCACTTCTGCTTCGATCAGAGTGATATCATCCCCCTGCGGTGTCATACCAAGTACACGCCCGCGGCGTTTGTTCAACTCGCCCATCATGTCTCCCGTGTTGGCATCAGGCACATAGACCTTCAGCGCACCGATGGGTTCAAGCAGGACAGGAGAAGCCTGCGGCAGCCCAGCCTTATAAGCCAATGCCGCTGCCATCTTAAAGGACATTTCAGAGGAATCGACCGGATGATAGGAACCATCCAGAAGCGTTGCTTTCAAGCCAACAACCGGATATCCGGCCAGTACACCCTTTTGGATACACTCGCGCAGCCCCTTTTCCACCGCCGGGAAAAAGCCCTTGGGGACAGCACCGCCAAAGACCTTTTCCTCAAATAAAAGATCTTCGCCGTCATACGGCTCAAATTCGATCCAGACATGCCCGTACTGTCCATGACCGCCGGTCTGTTTTTTATGCTTTCCTTCAACCTTTACCTTTTTGCGGATGGTTTCCCGATATGCCACAATCGGCGGCTCCAGCGAAACATTGACGCCGAATTTTGATTTCAGCTTAGCAACAATCACATCCAGGTGCTGTTCTCCCAGCCCGGAAATCAGCTGTTGATGAGTCTCATTGTTGATCTCATAGGCAAGAGTCAAATCTTCCTCCAGCAGTCTGTGCAGACCGTTGGCGACCTTGCTTTCGTCTCCTTTCTGAGTGACGATCGCCATCGTATAACACGGCTTTGGCACCTCATATCCTGCAAACTTGCAGGCAAGGCCTTCCGCGCAAAGTGTATCTCCTGTTTTGGCACTGAGCTTGGTCAGTACACCGATATCCCCCGCGGAGAGCTCGCTGATCTCCTCCTGTTTCTTTCCTTTGAGGGAAATCAGCTTCCCCAGCTTTTCCATTTCTCCTGTCGTGGTATTCAAAAGACTCTGATCGCCCCGCAGAACACCGGATACCACCTTGACATATGACATTTTTCCAACAAAAGGGTCTGCAACCGTTTTGAACACAAACGCAGCCGGCGGTCCGGCAGGATCGCATTTGATTTCAATCACATCACCGTTCTTTGTCTCTGCCGCCTCGCCAGCGCTGTCAGCAGCAGATGAAAACATCTTCACAATTCCGTGAAGCAACATGTCAATCCCGTCCAAGCTGGCAGCAGACCCGCAGAAGACCGGCGCGATTGCACCGGATCTGACGCCGCTTTTCACACCGGCAGACAATTCTTCCAGCGTAAACTGTTCACCGGAAAAGTACTTTTCAAACAACTCCTCATCGGTCTCCGCCACAGCTTCACTGATTGCGGCCAGCAGTCCCTCATAACGGTGCTCCAGATCCGGCATTTCGACCTCTGATGCATTGCCCTTACCGTCGTATTGATACGCCTTTCTTTTCAGCAAATCAATATAACAGACCACCTTATGATCTTCCACATACGGTACGACCAGCGGACAGACAGACGGCCCGAACGCTGCCTTCAGCTGTTCAAGGACTTTATAAAAATCCGCATTCTCGCTGTCCAGCTTGGACACAAAAAATGCCCGGGCTTTTCCTGCAGCAGCAGCCTGCTTAAATGCTTTTTTGGCTCCGACCGTAACTCCCGATTTTCCAGACAGTACGATCATAACATTATCCGCCGCACGGATTCCTTCCGACATTCCAAGGGCAAAATCAAACAATCCCGGTGTGTCAAGCAAATTGATTTTTGTATTCTCATATTCCAACGGCGCCAGTGCAGTATTCAGACTGGACTTCCTTTTTATTTCTTCAGGGTCACAGTCACAAACTGTGTTTCCATCTGCGATCTTTCCCAATCTGTCCGTCGCTTTGGCAAAGAACAGCATTGCTTCCGCCAGCGAGGTTTTGCCGGAGCCGCCATGGCCGACTAAAGCAATGTTTCTGATAGTTTCTGGGGTGTGCTGTTTCATTTGAATCCTCTCCTTTGCAGATTGACTGCGACAAATTTATGTTAACCGCTATGAAAATACAAATCCCAAAACGAAAGGAAGCATTTCCGGCCGGTCAAACACTGTAAAATATTCTGCCGTTTTATCCATATGAAAACGCCGTCTTGCAATATTCCAACAGGTCGATAACATCATCATACCGCGGTTTCATCAGCAGCACATCAATACAATGTAAATCATTTGTAAATATTGAATAAAATAAATATCTATAACAGACTTATTATATCATGTTCATACATGATAAACAAGTAGAATTTTCTGCTTTCATGTATAAAATAAGAATCCTGCTGTGTGAAATTTGCACAAACAAAAGCCGATCCCAGAAACAAGTCAGCTTCATAACGCAGGAATCAAAAACGGGTACAGCCGTTTGTTAGCTGTACCCGCATTTGTTATTTTTAATCTTTTGAAAAATATACCATCATGACATTTTCGGAAAGTATCCGAAAAGATATCACATAGAGGAGATTATACTCCTTTTGTTTGCGGCTTATATACTTGTCCCAGCCATTTGGAACAAACAAGCTGAAACAATAACCATCGTTCTTGCAGGTGCTTCATGTTTTCTTAACATATCTATACTGACAAGCGATGATATTTGCTGCCATAATTTATTTCTTAAACATTTTAAAAATATCATCAAAGTCAGTATCAAAATCCCACTTTTTACCGTCTGAATCAGAAGCAGAAGTGCCTAGGCCAACTTCAGGCTTTTCATCCTTGCTGCCTTCAAAGCCAGTCGCAACAACCGTGATTTTCATTTCATCTTCATAGGATTCATCAAAAACGACGCCCCAGAAAATAGAAGCATCCGGATGAGCAGCCTTCGTAATCATCTGTGTAGCAAAATCCGCATCTTCCAGATCGATGTCAGGAGACGCAGTCATATTGATAATGATACCACGGGCGCCATTAATGGAAGTTTCCAGCAGCGGACTGGAGATTGCCATGGTGGCTGCCTGTTCCGCCTTATCTTTGCCCTGCCCATGGCCTACGCCCATATGCGCAAAACCGGCGTTTTTCATAACCGCCTTTAAGTCCTCAAAATCAAGATTAACATAACCAGCCACATTAATTAAATCAGAAATGCTTTGCACGCCCTGACGGAGGACATCATCCGCTGCCGCAAAAGCATTGCGCAGCGTCAGCTTCTGGTCCGGCAGCTGTTTCAGACGCTCATTTGGGATTACAACCAGACAGTCCACCTTTTCTTTTAATGCAGCCACACCTTTTTCTGCCTGTGCCATCCGCCGCTTTCCCTCAAACGAAAAAGGCTTAGTCACAATGCCGACCGTCAGTATGCCCAGATCACGGGCGATTTCTGCCACGACCGGAGCAGCGCCTGTGCCTGTGCCGCCGCCCATGCCGGCAGTAATGAAAATCATCTGCGTTCCCTTCAGAGCAGCCTCAATTTCTTCTCTGCTCTCTTCCGCAGCTTTAGAACCGGTTTCCGGATTTCCGCCTGCGCCGCCGCCGCGGGTCAGTTTTTCTCCAATCTGGATTTTATTGGTCGCTTTTGAATTGAGCAGCACCAGCTTGTCCGTATTGACCGCAATAAACTCGACGCCCTTCATCCCGGCGCTGACCATTCCGTTGACTGCATTTCCGCCGCCGCCGCCGACACCGACGACCTTAATATCAATCACATCTGTGTTATCATTATCCAACATAAAATCCACCTGATTGTCCTCCTGTTCACCAATTTCTATATCAAATCAAAAGCTGATCGCAGAAAAATATACTTATGTTAATAATCTATCAGATTTTCGCATAAAAAGCAAGTCCTAAGCAGAAAAATTATCAATAAATTTATATTTCGGACAGCAGAATTTCGTATTTGTTTTCACAATGCATGAAATCTGATTTTTACTCCGTCACAGCAGAGGAAACGCCGCCGCCCGAAGCAGTGTTCATTCCCGATTCAGCCGAGGAGACGCCGCTTTCGCCAGAAACAGCGGAAGAGCTTCCGACCGGCTCCGTGCCGGATGTGGTGCTTTCAGAGGATGCCGGATCTGAACTGAGATCACCCGGTATAAAATGGACTGTTCCCGCCTTGGAAGCATCAATCACCCCTGTTTCCGCAGCATCGAGCTTGGTCTCAATGATATTTTTTGCAAAATTTAATTTGTAATTCAGCTCTGAAACACTTCCCAGTTTAATCATCAGCTTATTCTGATATGTCAGGGACAGATCCACCGGATTTTCTATATCAACCGCGGTAATCCCCGTCAAGCCTGCGGCTGCAAGCGCCGTATTGATTTTATCCAGCAAAACGAATTTTTCATCTTTTTCTCTGTCAATATAAGAACCAATCTTCATATTTGAGACAGTGAGTCCCTTTACTTCGATCCCCCCTGACAGCTGTTCCTTTGATACATTTTGTTTCAAAATCCGTCCGTTTTTGCTCACAACAGTATATCCGGTCTCGTCCGGTGTATAGTAGGCTTCAACTGCATCTGTAACTGCAATCGTCAGACTGTTTGGAAATTTTCGGGATATTGTTACGCTGTCGATATCGCCAAAAGCAGCAAGCAGGCTTTGTTCTGCTTTTTCCGGGTTAATGCGAAACAGATTGTTTCCCTTTTCAATACCGCTTTGCTGAATAATTTCTTCCGAACTATGAAGTTTGTTTCCTGTAACTTCTATGGTTTCTATGTTAAAAAAAACGGTTACCGACAGAGTAATGCCGGAGATCAGCACAAAAAACAGCAAAAGCAGATAATACAGAGTATAACTGCGTTTTTTCCGTTTTCTGCGCCGAGCTCCGCTTGCAGTACGGGCTGCTTCCCGTGAAGGGACGCTCCTGGTCTTTTTTACTTCCTTCATTGATTTCATTCCTTCCGGCCGGAACCTGGTATAATATCCTTATCTTCCACATATATTGATATTAATCTAATCTGTCCAATACACCTGTGCACCCATAGCTTTCAAATTCCCCTCAATATCTTCATAACCGCGTTGTACATGACACATGTTGCTGATTATGGTCTTGCCCTGTGCAGCAAGTCCGGCGATAATCAACGCCGCCCCGCCCCGCAGATCAGTGGCCTGTACAGAAGCGCCATATAGACTGGGAACTCCCTGAACCACAGCGATTTTTCCTTCCGTCCGAATATTCGCCCCCATCCGAATCAATTCTCCGGCATGGCGAAAGCGGTTTTCAAATATATTTTCCACAAAAACCGTTGTGGAATCCGAAAGGGTAGAAAGCGCCATCAACGGCGCCTGCGCATCGGTTGGGAAACCGGGATAGGGCATGGTGCGGATCGTACCACCGCCGTTCAATCTTTTTGGAGCTTTCAAAAAAATGGTATCGTCCGAGCAGCGGATCATGCATCCCATTTCTTCTAATACCGGAAGCACGCTTCCGATATCGTCCGGCCGGGTATGTAAAAGCTGAACCTCTCCGCCTGTAACCGCCGCACAGCACAAATAAGTCACTGCGACGATCCGGTCCGGAATCACTTTATGCTCGCTCCCATATAAGGTCTCCACGCCGTCAATCCAAATTCTGCTTTTGCCTGCGCCATAGATTTTCGCACCGCAGCGGTTCAAAAATTCCGCCAGATCAACGATTTCCGGTTCCTGCGCCGCATTGTTGATCACAGTCTGCCCACGGGCCGTTGCTGCGGCAAGTATGATATTTTCCGTGGCGCCAACACTCGGAAATGACAGCGAAATATTGCTGCCCTTCAGCCGTCCATCTGAAACACAGTTCAGATATCCATGCTCTTCCCGAATGTCCAGTCCAAGCTGACGCAGCGCCGACAAATGCAAATCGATCGGACGGGCTCCCAAATCACACCCACCCGGGAAGCTGATCCTGACCCTGCCCAGTCTCGCAGCGATTGCGCCCAGAAAAACAATAGAGGAGCGCATCTCCTGCATTAAGTCATCCGGGACATCAAAATGAGACAGATTTTCGGTATTGACTGTCACCGTCGAGCCTTCCCGCCGGATACCGCATCCAAGATAAGAAAGTATCTTGCAGGCCGCGTCCACGTCGGATAAAGCCGGGCAGTTATGTAACACACACTCCCCGCCGCTGAGGATGGTCGCCGCCAAAAGCGGCAGGGAACTGTTTTTGGCGCCGTGAACCGCAATTTCGCCGCTTAATGGAATGCCGCCGTCTATCACTAGCTTATTCACTTCAAACACTCCTTCAAAAAGCATTCCCGTTGCCACGACAAAAACAAATGTGGCCTGTGCAGATTTCGCGCAAGCCATTTTTGCTGCCATACAGCGCCCTTTTGCAAGGCCGGTGGCAAAGGGTTTTGTACGCTATACTATGCTTTTCTCGGGAATTATGTGAATTATCTGCCCTTTTGATTTAAAATCCGGCGGATTTCCTGATAAATCCGGTCTGAAGTATCCAATATCGCCAACTCCGACGCATGCCGTGCATACTCCTTAAGCAGCTCCGGATGCTGATAAAAATTTTCCAGAACAGAAAAAAGTTTCTTTTTATTATAATTTTTTTCTTCTATTACAATTGCCGCGCCATGGTCAGCTAAAACCATCGCGTTATGATATTGGTGATTTTCCGTCACATTGGGAGACGGGACAAGGACTGAAGGTTTTCCCGCTGCTTCCAGTTCGCTCAGGGTAATCGCGCCTGCCCGGCATACCACAAGATCGGCAGCAGCCAGACAAACATCCATGTTGTCAATATAATCCCGAATATCCAGGCGGGGATTTTCAGCAGGCGTGATCCCGCGTTCTTTTAAAAGCTTTGGAAAAACGTCTTTTCCCAGCCGCCCCATCGCGTGAATATGATTGACATCGCCATGCTTTTGATGCCACTCCATAATATCGGCGACGATCTCGCTCAGTTTGACAGAGCCCAGACTGCCTCCAAACGACAGAATACAAAGCTTATCGTCCAAGCCAAGTTCTGCACGTGCTTCCTGCTTCTGTTTAAAAATGATGCTTTCGCGAATCGGATTTCCGACCACCAGATAGCGTTTCCCGTCCGGAAGGTGTTCCCTTGCCTTTTCAACCGCCAAAAATATGATGTCAGCATGCTTTGCCAGTATTTTGTTTGTGACACCAGGGTATGCATTCTGCTCATGGACTGCGGTCAGAATTCCCATCTGCGCAGCTTTTCTGACAACCGGCCCGCTGACATAACCGCCGGTACCAATTACGATATCCGGCCGAAAGGCGCTGATGATCTTTTTGGTCTTTGGCCCTGCGGAGACTGCGTACCGGACTGCATTGATATTGTGCAGAATATTTTTTGGCGACAAGCTCCGGTGAATACCCTGAACTTCCACTGCCGCAAAAGCAAATCCCGCCTTTTTGACCAGTCCTGCTTCCATTCCGTTCGGAGTGCCCACAAATAAAATTTCGGAATCCGGTTCTTCCTTCTTTATTTTTTGTGCGATCGCAATTGCCGGATTGATGTGTCCGGCCGTTCCGCCGCCCGATAAAATCGCCCGCATATAACTACTCTCCTGTCCATCCTTTCTTGCTGCCAATCGTCAGCTTGGTTCTGTCTTTACGCAGTACCGGGACACATTGAGCACGACTCCCATCTGGAACAGCTGGAGCAGCAGTGCCGTGCCGCCATAGCTGAAAAACGGAAGACTGATTCCGGTGTTTGGAATCGTGTTTGATACAACCGCAATATTCAGCATCGCCTGCAGGCCAATCTGAACGACCAGGCCCACCACCAGCATTGTTCCAAACTTATCCTGCGCCTTGGACGCAATGACAAAGCCGCGGTAGACAAGCATCACAAACAGCAAAATAACAATTGCCGCCCCAATAAAGCCAAGTTCCTCACAAACTATGGAAAAGATGAAATCATTGGCTGGTTCCGGCAAGTACATATACTTCTGGCGGGACTGCCCCAGTCCCAGCCCGAACAGGCCACCCGATCCAATTGCCAGCAGGGACTGCACCGTCTGGTAGGTGCCGTCCTTCGGATCCGAAAACGGATCCAGCCAGCCGTTTAAACGGACTGATACATAATCGATCCCCTTGATTGCCACGATTGCAACAACACCCAATATAGCAATCGCAATTGCCAGGCCAAAATAACGGTATTTGGTTCCGCCGACGAACATCATCGTCAGCCCGATCGCCATGATCAGGATTGTGCCAGACAGATGCGGCTCCAGCAGCATTACAACTGCAACCGCGCCCAAAAAGCCCAAAAACGGCAGTACACCATACACAAAGGTACCCATTCTTTTGTAATTAACAGAAATCAGATAGGCAAACAGCAGAATGATCGCGAACTTCATTATCTCAGACGGCTGAATCGTAATGCCGAAAACATTCAGCCAGCGTTTGGCATTATTTAAACCGTTTTCATCTCCTGCTGGTATAATCAAAACTAAAATCAACAAAAAGTATGATCCGCCAAAAATCCAAAACACAAATTTTTTCAGAATGTGATAATCGATTTTGGAAATAATCAGCATTCCAATGACGCCTACAACAGCAAACAGCAGCTGTTTTTTTATCAGACGGAAAGAATCTCCATTATAGTGATAATAAGAATAAGCATAACTCGCCGAAAAGAGCATCACCAGTCCAAATGTGAGCAGGATCATGACAAGCACAAAAAAAGTGATGTCCATGCTGCCAACCTTTTTCACCCTGTCCTTAACCCGTCTCACTCAAAACTCACTCCAAACGTTATCTTCTCTTAATTCAGGCTCAGATACACCGACCATACGCCCAGCGCACTGAATATCAATGTGATTGCCGAAAAGACAAACACGATCTTATTCTCGCTCCAGCCGCTCATCTCAAAATGGTGATGAATGGGAGCCATCTTAAAGATCCGTTTGCCCGTCAGCTTAAAGCTGCCGATCTGCAAAATGTCGGAAATTGTCTCAATCAGATAAATGATCCCCACAAAAACCAGTATCACGGGATTGCCCACACCGAATGCAAGCGCGACAACCATACCGCCCAGAAACATTGAGCCAGTGTCACCCATAAATATTTTGGCCGGGTGAAAATTCCAAACCAAAAAACCGACGCAGCCAGCAGCAAGGGCAACAGCCATCAAGCCCATCTTTGCCTGATTGAGCAGACTGCAGATGAAAATAAACGCAATTCCCACCACAAAAGTGACAGAACTTGCAAGTCCGTCGATCCCATCAGTCAGATTGACGGCGTTGACCGCACCCACGATCACAAAGACCATAGCAGGATAATAAAACCAGCCCAGATCCCACTGTCCGATAAACGGGATCGGTATAATGGTGGAATGATCCCCCGCAAGATACACACAGGCAAGATATGCAACTGCGATCAAAAACTGCATGACCAGCTTCTGCTTGGCGTTGAGTCCCAGGTTCCGCTTTTTCACCATTTTGATATAGTCGTCCACAAAACCGACAAACCCATAGGCGAACGCCATAAAAAGTCCCGCCCAGAGCCGTGCTTCTGCCGTAACGGTTCCATCCGCCATATTCTCTGTGCCGCTGAACTTTAAAATCAGGTATCCTGCCGCCACAGCAATCAGGATCCCGGTTCCAAACATCAGGCCGCCCATAACAGGTGTTCCCTGTTTGTTCTTGTGCCAGGTCGGACCGACTTCCTTGATTGTCTGTCCAAGCTTCAGTCTCCTCAGCACCGGGATCAGGATAAATCCCAGCAGCGCTGTCACTCCGAATGCAATGACCGCCGTAATCAAACTTGCATATCCAGCCATTTTGTCAACTCTCCCCGCAAATTTTCTCCATGAGCTCTTCCAGTTTCATCCCGCGGCTTGCCTTAAACAGCAGACAGTCGCCGGGCCGAACTGTTTCACGGACTGCACGAACAAGATCGTCCCGCTGCGGATAAAACATCGCGTTATCCATTCCTGCTTCTTTGGCACCTTTTACGATATACGCCGCATCTGTGCCCGTGCAGAACAACAAATCCGCCTTGCTCTGCGCTACAGCCCTTCCAACATCATAATGCGCCCTGACAGAATAGCTGCCAAGTTCCAGCATATCAGACAACACCGCAATACGGCGGCCGGTACAGCCTACCGCAGACAGTGCATGCAGCGCAGCCAGCATGGAATCCGGACTGGCATTATAACAGTCCTCGATTACCATCATACCACGCCTGTCAACAATCCGCTGCCGCATTCCGGCGGGCGTGTATTGCTCCAGCGCGGCAACAGCTGCCTGCGGGTCCACATCATTGATCAGACCAACCGCAAAGGCAGCCAGTGCATTGAGTACGTTGTGCTTTCCAATCGCAGGAAGTACCGTGTGCGCCTTTTTTCCATAAAAAACAATGTCAAACTCCGTTGTCAGCCCGGTTTCCTGAATATTAACCGCACGGATATCCGCATGGGGGCTGTCAATCCCGTAGGTGATGATCTCGCGCTCCAGTTCATCAGCCGCTTGACTCAGCAGGTCATTGTCCGAATTAAGCAGTAAAGGCGCATGCTCATCCATCCCGTCCAGAATTTCCAATTTGGCCTTCAGGATTCCTTCCCGGCTGCCAAGATTTTCAATGTGAGAAACGCCAATGTTGGTAATGACTCCCATGTTGGGTGCAGCCGCTTTTGCCAGGCGGCTGATCTCGCCAAAGTGAGACATGCCCATTTCGATTACCGCCGTCTGATAACTGCTGTCCAGCCGCAGAAGGGTACGCGGCAGTCCGATTTCATTGTTAAAATTCCCTTCTGTTTTCAGCGTTTTGTACCTGCTTTCCAGCACCGCGGCAACCATTTCCTTGGTCGTGGTCTTTCCCACGCTGCCGGTAATTCCTACCACGGTAACAGGAAATCTGCGGCGATACCAGCCTGCAAGATCCAAATAAGCCTTTCTGGTATCCGACACCCGGACCACACATTTTCCTTTGATATCCCGATCTGCTAAAACGGCGGCAGCGCCTGCTTCAAACGCCTTTGCAACAAAATCATGTCCGTCAAACCGTTCTCCCCGGATAGGAATAAACAGACTGCCCTTTGAAATGTCTCTGGTGTCTGTCGATACCTCCGTAATTTCACAGTCCGCACCGCTTTCCTGTCT
This sequence comes from uncultured Clostridia bacterium, assembly GCA_944386455.1. Classification (GTDB taxonomy): domain Bacteria; phylum Bacillota; class Clostridia; order Oscillospirales; family Ruminococcaceae; genus HGM13222. The sequence goes on from CALXBC010000001.1 coordinate 109,964, forward strand.
GCCGCCGACTGCTTTTATAATATCCGCTAAGGTTAGTTTTTCCAAAAAAACAGCCTCCATACCAGAATACTGACTTTATTCCAGCGTTTTTAATGCTTCCGCCACAATTTCCCGTTCGTCAAAGTGAATCTTTTCTGTTCCAATAACCTGATAGTCCTCATGGCCCTTTCCTGCAAGTACGATCACATCTCCGGGCTGTGCGTGACCGACAGAATAAAAAATGGCATCTCTGCGGTTTGGAATCACAACATATGGAGTTCGTGCGCGTTCTACCCCGGGCAGAATGTCTTCAATAATCTGTTCCGGGTCTTCCGTTCGCGGATTGTCCGAAGTCACAATCACAAAGTCAGAATATCTCGCAGCAGCCTCTCCCATGAGCGGGCGTTTTCCCCGGTCACGGTCTCCGCCGCAGCCAAACAGCGTCACTAAGCGTCCGCGTGCAAACCGCTTCATGCTCGGCAGAATATTTTCCAATCCGTCCGGCGTATGCGCATAATCACAGATCACCGTAAAATCACGCCCCGTGGGGATGATCTCGCTTCTTCCTTTTACCCCGGCGCAATGGTTTAGAGTTTCCGTGATCCGCTCGATCGAAATTCCTACTTCCCGGCAGACAGCCGCAGCAGCCAGAGCATTCTGCACCGAGTACAGGCCAGGCATCGGAAAGTTTACGCGGCTGGTAATATTGCTGCAGGAGAAATGGAAAGACACCCCCTGAGGTGTACATTCAATGCTGTCTGCATAAAAATCGGCATTGGGATTTTCCAGAGAACAGGTTACGGTCCGGCAGCCCGCCAGCAAAGAGAGCTGTTTGCCATACGAGTCATCAATGTTGATGATGCCGACATCCGTCATGTCAAACAACCGTCTTTTGGCCGCAAAATAATTTTCCATTGTTTTGTGATAATCCAGATGATCCTGAGACAGGTTTGTAAAAACCGCCGCATTAAAATGAGTGTCCCCGACGCGATACTGATCCAGCGCATGGGAAGATACTTCCATCACAACATATTCGCATCCTGCATCCGCCATTTGACGGAACAGCGCCTGCAAATCATAGGCATCGGGCGTAGTCCGCTCTGTTGGATATATCTGATCGCCGATCTCGTTTTGAATGGTGCCAATCAGGCCTGCCTTGATCCCGCAGGCAGTCAGAATATTTTTGATAAGCGTCGTGACTGTTGTTTTCCCATTCGTTCCTGTCACACCAATCATCTTCAGCTGCTGTGCAGGATTTCCAAACCAGTTTCCGCAAATGGTACCATATGCTTTTCTGGTATTGCCGGTTATGATTTGGCATTCAAGTCCGAGATCATGTTCGCATACAACGGCCGAAGCTCCTTTTGCAACGCTTTCTGCCGCATGGTCATGTCCGTCAAAATGTTCCCCCGCAATACAAACGAACAGACTTCCCTTTTCTACCTTGCGGGAATCACAGGTCACGCCGGTGATCTCACAGTCAAAGGATGGTATGCCGCATTCCACATGGTGGAGCAGTTGCTTCAGTTTCATTTTAATACCCAATCCTTTCTGCCGTTCAGCCATCTTTATTATCCGTCACTTGCCGTTGTGCGGCATTCAACCTCAATCACAGTGCCGATCGGTACTTTTTCGCCTTCACCAACTGACTGTGAAACCACTTTTGCCCCGGTGGCATTTGCGGCGCCGCCGTTGAGTTTAATATTCAGGTGGAGATTCGTCAATACCGTATTGGCGGTTGAAGGCGACAATCCCACCAGCTTTGGCACCGTCACTGTGGTCTCAGCGGCGTCATCCTCTGTATAAAGGATCACCTTTCCCTGTTGAGACAAGCTTGTGCCGCGGGCAGGCACCTGTTTGACAACCGTATTCCCGCTGCCTTTTACAACTGCCTTCAAGCGGTCGTTTGTCACTTCGTTCTGTGCCTTCAGGATGTCCATCCCCACATAATTTCCGACCGGGACCTCCTGCTGTGCCAGTTCTTCCTCTGTATACTGCGGCTCATATCCCAGATAAGGCAGGGTGTCCGCCATCACAGAAGCACATGCAGGCCCGGCGACCACGCTGCCGTAATAGCCTTTGGACACATCCGGCTCGTCGACCACAATCAAAACAGCGATCTCAGGATCATCAACCGGCGCAAAGGTACAGAAGGATGAAATATATTTTTTATTGACGGCATCGTTTTTCTTCTGTGAGGTACCGGATTTTCCGCCGATCCGATACCCCTTTACATAGGCGTTGCTGCCGCCGTTGGCCGCAACAACACCCTCCAGCAGCGGGCGCATTGCTTCCGACGTTTCCTCGGATATGACCTGTCGTTTCACATCGGTTTCCACGTTTTTGACTACGTTGCCGTCCTCATCCAGGATTTTCTGCACAACATGCGGTGTTACCAGCTTACCGCCGTTGACAACCGCAGCCATAACAGTAATCATTTGAATCGGCGTCACAACATTTGACTGTCCGAACGAACACGACGCAAGGTCAACGATGCTCATTGCCCTTCCATCAGAATAAGTCTGACAGGCCTGTTCTCCCGGCAGGTCGATGCCTGTTTTGGAGCCGGTAGCCAGCCCGAAAGAGCGAACATACTTGGTAAAAAGATCTGCTCCCAGCATTTGTCCGATTTCGATAAAAGCCGGGTTGCAGGAGTTGACGACTGCCTGTGCAAAATTTTCTGTACCATGACCGCTTCGCACATGGCAATGCATCGTCTCGCTGGCCACTTTTTTGGAGCCCGTGCAATGGAATGAAGTATCCATGGTAACTTTTTTCTCTTCCAAAGCGGCAGAAGCCGTAACCACCTTAAAGACAGAACCGGGTTCATAAAGCTCCGTGATCGCTTTATTCCGCCACTGCCGCTCCCAAGCGGCAGATCTTGCTTCCTTCAGTGCGGCGCCTTCCAGACCTTCCAATGTTGCGGCCAAAGCAGAATCAGTAATTTCATATGGCTCATTCAGATTAAAGTCCGGTTTGGAGGACATTGCCAGGATTTCTCCGGTGTTGACATTCATCACAATACCTGCGGCACGATTTGCGGGGTTAAACTGGCTGACCGTTGCATCCAGTGCCTTTTCCAGGAAATTCTGGATAGAATAGTCCAATGTCAAAACCAGGCTGTTTCCGTCCTTTGGCTCATACATTTTTTCATAGGTCAGCGGCATATCCGTTCCATTTGCATTTTTGGCCGAAACAATCCGCCCAGGCGTCCCTGTCAGATATTCGTCATATTTTGCCTCGATTCCATACAGCCCCTGGTTGTCGGAGCCCGTGAACCCGATAACCGATGACGCCAGCTCATTATAGGGATAATACCGTTTGCTGTCCTCCACCAAATGAATACAGGAGATATCATGCTCCTTGGCAAAGGCGCGGATTTCGTCAGCCTCAGGTTCCTCGACCTTTTTTTTGATAACCTCGTAGTAATTCTGTTTTTTGCTTTTTTCGATAATGGAGTCTTTTTCTACTTCTAATATTGTTGACAGGTTTTCTGCGATTAAAGCACGCTGATTTTCTCTTTCAGTTTCATCTTTAATCGCATTCAGGTCGTTTGGAGATATAAAAACCGTCCACACCGTGGCGCTGCGGGCAATCGCCTTCATGTTTCTGTCATAAATGGTGCCGCGTTTGCCGGTCACCGTAATATCGCGCATCTGGTTTTCCAGTGCTTTCGTCTGATAAAAATCGCTTTTAATCACAGACTCGTAAAACAGATTGACGAGTACTGCTGTAAAACCAAGTAAGATCAGTGCAATGACCACCCGGTTGAGCCTGTTTTTGATTTTTTGTGTTGGACCCTTCGACAAAGTATTGACCTCCTGTGATTTCTAATAACACCTGTGTCAGAATCTGTCCTTAACTGCGAAAACAAGGGTCAAGAATTTTGTTCTCAACCCTTTGCTGTTTCTTAATAATATGTATTGTTTTACCAACCGATGTATTCCATCATGTCCACAAAAAAGTTTTTGATTTTCTGCCAAACAGATGGTTCTGTTTCTTCTTTTACTTCAACCCGGTTCCCTTCTGTCAGTGTTACATACTCCACCTGAGCGGGATCGAGCTTTTCCAGTCCCAGCTCTGTTGCTGCGTATTCCTCCACATTTTTCAAAGAAAGCTGCTTTTCCAGCTCTGTTGTCAAACGGACATTCTCGCTTTCCAGTTCATCCAGTTTCTTGGACGCGCTGGTGACCTGCGCGCTCAGTTCCGTCAATTGGGCACGGCTGTACATAATGGAGGAAGCCATCACCAGAACCACAGCCATACAAGCCAACACCTTGACCGGACTTGTGCGTTTTACCGGCTTTGCCTTTGGAACCTTTACGATTTTGGGCTGTCTAAGTTCTTCCTGTTGTTTCGGCTGCTGATAAGCCAGATTGGAATGATTTTTCATCGCCGTCCCAAACGAAGCCAAAATGCGGCTCCGCCTTTTTCCTTTCTTTTAAACTTCCTGTAATTTGATTTACAGTTTTTCCAAAATTCTTAGTTTTGCGCTTTGACTGCGGCTGTTTTCTGCCAATTCTTTTTCTGAAGGCAGCAGCGGTTTTTTGTTCACCAGCCTGGCGCGCGGCTTACGCCCGCAGACGCAGACCGGAAAATCCGGGGGACAGATACATCCCTGACACCAGCCGGCAAATTTTTGTTTGACTATTCTGTCTTCCAGGGAATGAAAGGTCAACACCACAAGCCTGCCGCCGGGATAAAGCAGCTCGAACGCTGCGTCCAGCCCCTGATTCAAGCATTCCAATTCATCATTCACTGCGATCCGAATCGCCTGAAAGCTGCGCTTGCAGGGGTTTTTGTCTCTTTTTGCAGCCGCAGGCATTGATGACTTGATAATATCTGCCAACTGCAAAGTAGTTTCAATCGGCTTTTCTGCCCTGGCGCGAACGATATTCCGCGCAATGCTGCGGGAATAGCGTTCTTCCCCATATTCATGGAGAATCCGCTCCAATTCTTCGGCCGGCCATTCATTGACAATATCTCTTGCCGACATGCCCTTGCCGCTCATCCGCATATCCAGAGGGGCGTCGCTTCGGTAAGAAAAGCCGCGTTCCGCCTGATCCAGCTGATAGGAGGACACGCCCAGGTCGAGCAGCACCCCGTCCAGACCGAATACATTCTGTTCCGAGCACACCTGTGCGAGCTGGCTGAAATTTGCCTGGACTACCCTTGCAGTGGGATAAGGTGCCAGCCGTTGGGCTGCCGTTTTTACCGCTTCCGGGTCACGGTCCAGCGCCAAAAGCCGTCCGGTTGTCAGCCGTTGTGCAATTTGGATCGAATGTCCGGCGCCGCCGGCAGTACCGTCCGCATAGCTTCCATCCTGGCGAATCCGCAGTCCGTCGATACATTCCTGCAGCATGACGGAATAGTGCCGGAACTCCATGAAAACCGCCCTTTCCTTAAGATCAGAATCCGATCTCATCCATGATATCCACAATTGAAGTGGTATCCAGCTCAGAGCAGATTTCATCCCAGTGCTGCCTGTTCCAGATCTCGCAGTGGTTGGACGCGCCAATGACCATAACGTCCTTGTCCAGTCCCGCATATTCCCGCAGCACAGCCGGAATCATGATCCTGCCCTGCTTGTCCGGTTCTGCCTCGGCTGCACTTGCAAAAAAGAACCGCTGCAGGTTTCTTGCCTTAGACATCGGCAAAGCCTTGACCTTGTCCTCAAAATTTTTCCATTCTTCCTTGGAATAAACCAGCAGGCATTTATCGTCAAAACCTTTTGTCAGAATAAAAGTGTCTCCCATATCTTCCCGGAGCTTGGCAGGAAAATTCAACCGGCCCTTCACGTCAATACTATAGCTGTATTCACCGATCAGCATTTCCCGCACCTCCTTTGCAAGCAGTGACTGCTTTTTACCCCCGGAAAAGAATTTTTGTCCACTTTTCCCCACTTTTATCCACTTTAGTAATAATTATACCCACTTTTCGAATAAAATGCAATAGCTTTGAGAAAAAAAGCAAAATATTTTTTCACTCAAAAAGGCGCTTTATCGGCAAAATATAACAGAAAGTGTCATATCAAAGCAAAAACTGACAGGCTAAAATATTTTTTATGCAAAACAACCGATTATAGGGTATCCAAAACCCGGATTGTCAATTATTTGACAAAATAAAGAAAAAACAGTTTTCACAATTGACTATTTCAAAATAAAATTCTATAATATAGTTATTCCTTTCATCATTCGGACGAGGGGCCTTATTCTGATGCCTTCGTCCGCGGAAAGCTATTATTTTATATTGGGGGAACTTTTATGAGCAGAGTTTACAACTTCAGCGCCGGTCCGTCTATGCTGCCGGAATCCGTGCTGAGAAAAGCAGCGGACGAAATGCTGGATTATCAGGGAAGCGGCCAGTCGGTCATGGAGATGTCCCATCGTTCCAAGACCTATCAGGCAATTATTGACGGCTGTGAGGCACTTCTGCGGGAAGTGATGCAGATCCCGGATAATTACAAGGTCCTCTTTTTGCAGGGCGGCGCCTCTTCTCAGTTTGCCATGATCCCGCTGAACCTGATGAACGGATCTGGCAAAGCGGATTATGTCATCACCGGCCAATGGGCTAAAAAAGCATTTCAGGAAGGCTCTCGCTATGGGGAGTGCAAAGCAGTCGCTTCCTCTGCGGATAAGACTTTTTCCTATATTCCGGCGCTTGATCCGTCCACCTTTACCAAAGATGCAGATTACTTTTACATATGTATGAACAACACCATTTACGGAACCTGCTACAGTGAGGCACAACTGCCTGATACCGGGAGTGTTCCGCTGATTGCTGATATCAGTTCCTGTATTCTGTCTGCTCCGCTGGACGTATCCAAATTCGGTATGGTCTATGCAGGCGCCCAGAAAAATATGGGACCTGCCGGCTTGACAGTGGTCATTATTCGGGAAGATCTGATCGGGCATGCGCGCGACATCACACCGACCATGTTCAATTATCAGATCCATGCGGACAACGGCTCCATGTACAACACGCCGCCGACCTATGCGATCTATATCTGCAAGCTGGTGCTGGAGTGGATCCGCGATGAAATCGGCGGTCTGGAAAATATGAAGAAACGCAATGAAGAAAAGGCAAAACTGCTATATGATTTTCTTGATTCTTCTGAGATGTTTCAGGGCACAGTGGAAAAGGGCAGTCGCTCTCTGATGAACGTTCCGTTTGTCACCGGAAACGAAGAGCTTGACGCCAAATTTGTCAAGGAGTCCTCTGCAGCCGGACTGATTAATCTGAAGGGACATCGTACAGTAGGCGGAATGCGTGCCTCCATTTACAACGCAATGCCGATTGAAGGCGTAAAAGCATTGGTCGAATTTATGAAAAAGTTTGAAGCGGAAAATAAATAACTGTTTTTGAGAGGAAATGATCTCATGTTTAATATTAAAACACTGAATAAAATCTCGCCGGTAGGTCTGGATAAATTTGACCGTTCCAAATATACATGGGGCGATGACATTGAAAATCCTGACGCCATACTGGTTCGTTCCGCGTCCATGCACGACATGGAAATGCCCAAAAGTCTTCTCGCGATTGCACGGGCAGGCGCCGGAGTCAACAACATCCCGGTCGACAAATGCGCAGAGGAAGGCATCGTTGTTTTCAACACCCCCGGTGCAAACGCCAATGCGGTCAAAGAATTGGTGCTGCTGGGAATGCTGATCTGCTCCCGTAAGGTGACGAACGCGCTGGAATGGGTCAAAACCCTGTCTGGGAAGGGTGAAGAAGTGGGCAAGCTGGTGGAAAAAGGAAAAAGTCAGTTTGCCGGCCCCGAACTTGCAGGCAAAACTCTTGGTGTGATTGGTCTGGGCGCAATCGGCGTCAAGGTAGCAAATGCTGCAACCCATCTGGGAATGGATGTCCTTGGATATGATCCTTATATTTCTGTGGACGGCGCGTGGGAGCTTTCCCGTTCTGTCAAGCACGCCAAAACATTGAAAGAAATCTTTGAAGCCTGCGACTATATCACGCTGCATGTTCCCTGCAACGCGGAGACCAAAGGAATGATTAATTCCGAATCCATCGCAACCATGAAAAACGGCGTGCGTATCCTGAATTTTGCCAGAGGCGAACTTGCTGTTAACGCTGACATTTTGAATGCGCTGGAAAGTGGTAAGGTTGCCGCTTATGTGACGGATTTTGCAGCTGATGAGCTGATCGGAAAAGAAGGTGTCGTTGTGCTTCCGCATCTGGGTGCTTCTACCCCGGAATCGGAGGACAACTGTGCAAAAATGGCCGCGGCGGAAATCATCGACTATCTGGAAAACGGCAATATCAAAAATTCTGTCAACATGCCGGCTGCCTCCATGCCGAAGAGCGGCAAAGCCAGAGTCTGCATCATTCATAAGAACATCCCTGCCATGGTAGCGCAGATCACGGCCGTCTTTTCTGACAACGGACTGAATATCGAAAATATGCAGGATAAATCGAGAAAAGATATCGCATATACTCTGCTTGATATCGCTCAGCCCGTCGGTACAGAAATTGCCGACAAGCTGGATGCAATTGACGGAGTTGTTAAGGTAAGAATCATCTAAAACCGGCCGCATAACAAAATGAATACAAATATAGACCGGGACGTTTCCGTCCCGGTCTTTTTTCAAACCAAATCTTTTCCAGTGGACAGTATTTCTACTGATACCAAAAATTGACTAGAAAATTACAAAAATATTTCTTGCCAAACAAGATGCGAACCCTTATAATATACCCGGCGGTTCGTCATTTTTCTGGAAACGGGGTCTTTTTTATGCAGCGCGATATGACGGTTGGCAGCCCATTTAAAGTGGTTTTAAATTTCACCATTCCCATATTTATTGGGAATGTGTTTCAGCAATTTTATAATATGGCAGATGCTGTTATCGTCGGCAAATTTGTCGGCACTGACGCTCTGGCCGCGGTAGGCTCGACCGGAACCATTATGTTTTTGATTTTCGGCCTTATCACCGGGATGTCTGTAGGCTTCACTGTCCTGACTTCACAGTATTACGGTGCCGGCGATATGGACGGAATGCGGCGCAGCGTCGGCTCTGCTGTCGTTTTGTCAGCGGTGATCACAGTGGCTATGACGTTGGTTACTGTATTGGGCATGCGCTGGATTCTGACCATCATGCAGACGCCGCAAAATATTTTTGATGACGCTTATGCCTATATCGTTATTATATGTGCAGGTATTTTCACTCAAGTACTGTACAATCTGTTGTCCAGCATCCTTCGCGCACTAGGAAACAGCAAAACGCCCTTATACTTTCTGATTCTGGCTGCCCTTCTGAACATTGTTTTGGATTTGGTGCTGGTCATTGTATTTCATATGGGAACCGCCGGCGCTGCCTACGCCACCGTAATCTCACAAGGAATATCCGGTCTGCTCTGCCTGATCTATATCATAAAAAAAGTGCCCCTGCTTAAGCTGCGCCGCTCTGATTTTAAGCTTGACTGGTTCCTAATCAAAAACCAGCTCCGGGTAGGTTGTCCAATGGCGCTGCAATTTTCCATTACTGCAATCGGAACCACAATGGTACAGGTCTCGCTCAATCTTCTGGGGTCTGTCTATGTTGCCGCATTTACTGCTGCGGGCAAAATCGAACAGGTCGTCACTCAATCATATGTGGCACTTGGCACGACGCTTGCTACCTATGCCGCCCAAAACATCGGCGCCCAAAAATACCAGCGAATCCGTGACGGTTTTCGCGCGGCAACCATCATGAGCCTCGTGTATTCTGTGGTAATTGGCATTTTGGTCGCATTTGCAGGCAAACAGCTGACCTATCTGTTTATTGAAGTGGACAATCCGGTCATTATTGAATATGTGGATGTATATTTGAAATGTGTAACGGCTTTCTTCATCCCGCTTTCCATCATCTATCTGTATCGGAACGGCATCCAGGGCATGGGATATGGTCTGCTGCCAATGATGGGCGGCATTGCAGAACTGGTCGGCAGAGCAATTCTGGCTATCGCAGGCTTTGTTTCCCGCAGCTATCTTGTTATCTGTCTGGCCAGTCCGGCCGCATGGGTATTGGCTGCCGGGCTGTTATTATGGAGCTATTACCACATAATGAAACAGTATCGGGAGATTCCTTCTCTTTCTGAGACAGAGCAGTCCTATCCATGTAAAACCCCGCAGACCAAATGATCTGCATAATAAGGAAGTATCATTGACTTGTAGCGGAAGGTACATCTTTGGATATGCCTTCCGCTCACTATTTTAGTTGGACCGATGTATATCGCGCTTTTGCCATCTTGTTATAAGGTGTGAAGCGCATCAATCGGTTGCAGGCGGGATGCCTTTGCCGCCGGATAGCCGCCAAACAGTACACCGATTACCGCACAGAAAGCAATAGCGGCGATACCGACTCCCCAATTCATCCCTACCGATGTAGCAGAAATAAGGCTGTAAATTTCTATTGTACCAAATGACAGGAGCAACCCGATGATCCCCCCGAGCACAGAGAGAATACAGGCTTCACAGAGAAACTGAAGCATAATGTGCTTTCTCTTGGCACCGACCGCCTTGCGGATACCGATCTCACGGGTGCGTTCCGTCACGGATACCAGCATGATATTCATAATACCGATGCCTCCGACAAGAAGGGAAATGGCAGCGATCCCTGCGAGAAGCAGGGACATGGTATTGGTAACATCGTCCATTGTATCAAGCACATCCGACTGATTGCTGACATCATAGGAGTCTTCGTCGCGCATGGCCTGCAAAAGGAACATCTCTACACTGCTGATTGCCGCGTTGACTGTGCTTTCGCTTGTCGCTTTGATATAAAAGCTGTTTACACTTGTCTGCCCGGTCATACGGGAAGCGGTTGAATAGGGGATGAGTATTCTGTTATCATCCGAACCTGCAAGGCTGGAGCCCTGTTCTTCCAGCACTCCCACTACCTTGTAAATACTGTCGCCGATGATGATGGTTCCGTTTACGGCGTCCCAAGTATCAAACAGGTCGGTTGCAACTTCCGTGCCGATCACACAGATATTTGTGTTCCATTCAATATCCGATTCCACGATTTTTCGGCCGCGCTGAATATCGATGTCCTGCACGTCAAAATAGGACGGTGTAATTCCAACAACCGAGTAGTTGCCGGTATTGCTGTTCTTTTTCACGGTTTGGTTTGTGGAAATAACAGGGGCTGCACCGCTGATGGTAGGATAGGAAGCAAGGCTTTCCACATCGTCAGCTGAAACGGAAACATCTTCACTGGATATGGTCGCCGTAATCTGCTGCGATCCCATGCTGGAAATACTATCCGTGATGCCGCTAGTCGCACCCTGCGTGATAGAAACAAGGATAACGACCGCCATAACGCCGATAATGATACCGAGCATTGTCAGAAAAGAGCGCATTTTATTGTTAAAAATCCCCTTTAAGGAGAGCTTTATGATTTTCCAAGTCATACGGCGGCCTCCTTATCACTCAACCGTCCGTCGCGAACGTAGACCTTTCGCTCAGCCTGATTTGCTACGTTGATGTCATGGGTAATCAGTATAATGGTATTCCCGGCCTTCCACAAATCCTGAATAATGCCCATGATCTCCTTGCCGGACGCAGTATCCAGGTTGCCGGTCGGCTCGTCTGCCAGAATGATAGACGGTTCGCTTGCCAGAACACGGGCAATGGCAACCCGCTGCTGCTGGCCGCCGGAGAGCTGGGAGGGCTTATGCTGCATACGTTCTTCCAAGCCCACTTGTTTCAGTGTCTTAAGTACCCTTTCATGACGCTCTGCGGGCGAGATCTTCCGGTACAAAAGCGGCATTTCCACATTTTCATAAGCTGTCAAATCCGGAAGCAGATTGAACTGCTGAAAGATAAAGCCGATTTTTATGCCGCGAATTTCACTCAGCTGATCTTCCGTGCAGTTGTCTACATATTCTCCGTCAAGGATATAATCTCCGCTGTCGGGGATGTCCAGGCAGCCAATAATATTCATCAGTGTCGATTTTCCGCTGCCGGAGGGGCCAAGAATCGATACAAATTCATGAGGCTTCACATGAAGGCTGACATCCTGCAAAACAGGCACGTCAATTTCACCGAGGGTATAGGACTTGTAGATGTGCTTGAGTCTGATCATGGCAGTCCCTCCTAGTTGCCCATTCCAGGGAATCCTCCGCCGCCTTGCGGCATCTGGCTGGGATCAAAGTTTTCAAAATCAAAATCGCCAAAGTCCATTCCTCCGCCGGGGAATCCGCCTCTGCCTCCGAATCCGCCGCCTTCCCCTTCACTGTCAAAGCCCGTCAGGGTAGATGTGATTTGGGTAATGACAATCAAGTCGCCTTCAGCAAGCTCATCGCTTTCAATCATCATGTAGCTGCCGTCCGACATACCGGTTTCAACCGTAACCTTGGTCAGAGCATTGAGATCAATCTCCCCTTCTTCATAGGATGTGCCCAACTCGGCACCGGAAGGAGCAAGATAGACATAATTATCGTCGCCGGAGGTGCCGACTGCATCTACGGGGACAAGCAGACCGTCACCGCTGTCCTCGATCACAATTTCGGCAGATGCGCTCATACCGGGATATACACCCTCAGCGTAATCAACGGTTGCTGTAATTTGATACGCAGTTGTGCCGCCGCTTGCAGAACCGTTGTAGGAAACGGCTGTCACCGAGCCGGTGTAATCTCCGTCAACTGCATCGATGGTGAAAGAAACTTCCTGATCCAATGCAACAGAAGAGATGTTCAGTTCATCAACAGCAATTCCCATCGTAAAGCCGTCTTTCCCCATAACCATAGCAACAGAGCCGCCCGCAGCAACTTCGGTGCCGGATTTGACAGGAAATTCAATTAAAACGCCGTCACAGGGAGCCGTAATTTCTTCGTCTCCGTTGTCGCTCGTAACCACGGCAAGGACATCGCCTTCTGCGACCTCGTCTCCTACGGTAAAGTTGACAGACGCAATCTCTCCCGCATAAGCAGAAGTAAGAGTCTCCTGCGTAACAGGGGTCAGTGTTCCGCTGCCGCTGATCGTTGTTGATACATTGCCATAGGTGATTTCTTCCACCTGATAGGTGGTAATTCTTGTGGAGGATGCCGCACTGAAAATTTTTGGTAAAACAATTGCAGCGACGATAATAACCGCAAGAACCACAGCGATTATTACAATCGGTTTTGTATATTTGAAGCCCGCCTTTTTGGGGACGGTGTTTTGGCTTGGCTTGGCAGTTGATTTCATGCTCTTTTGTTCCTTTCTGGTGTTTGATAAAGCGGGGGGCTTTCCCTGCTGCCGCATGATAAGAATATAATCGTGTTCCAGGGCAGCAATCAGGGCCGGCGGAATTTTTATCATTTCAAACGGTTTTCCATCAGGGCTTTTAAACTGTGTTGATAAGTACACAGAATCCCGCATCCCCATTTTTTTCATTTCAGATGTCCCCTGTGCTTTTAAGGATATTGCCGCCATCCTCTTTTTTGCCTGCTCAGGCGATATCCCCGTGAGTTTCGATATAGCAGCGGCATTTAACCCTCCAATTGCTGTAAGCAGATAAAGACACCGTTCCTCATAGTCCAGCTGTTTGATACCATCAATCAAAGCAGCATATTTTTTTGAAATAGAAGGGATCGGAAGCGCTTCATAATCTTCTTCGCTATCAATTCCTTGAGATGCCAATTGAAAGATTTCAGCAGAGGCCAAAGCAATTAAGCTTTCTTTTGGCGCATCCGAAGATTTTATAATCTGTTCCACTATCTTTTTCCATCCGCTCAATAACAATGGGGCTGCTGTGCTCACGTCCTGTGTGATGTGATAGCAGACAAACCACAATCGTCGAAGTTCAATTGGATAGAGCTCGCAGAACGTTTTGAAGTTGCCCTTCTTCAATCTGTAATACTGGGTGTAGTCCATCTGCTCTCACGGCCTTTCCGAACGATTTCTTATATCATAATTTGAATAAAGCTGTGCGCTTATTTATTATAATAGTCTACTGTGCTAAAGCGGCGCTAAAGATATATGTGAACACTGTGTGAAACGGCCATCTGTTTTTTGCATATTCTTGAAACAGAATCGGAGTCAAAATAAATAAAAAACCTGCGAATATGTCGCAGGTTTCAGCCTGTAGAAAAACTACAAATTAAAAAAATTGTCACGCAGGCGGACATGCGCCGCCGGAGTGGCTCCTTGAGAGAAAACCGGCGGTGAGCAGAGACAAAGTCTCCTGCGGAGCCGGTTTTCGACTGAAAAGGGGGAGTCGGGGGAAAAACACAGAACAAGGCTTTGCCGCAGTGATTGTGTTTGTCCCTTGAGAGCGTGTCGACTTTTTCGACACGCTCCAACCTGCGAATATGTCGCAGGTTTCTTGCTTTTCTGCTTTTTTCTTTATTTGAGCGTAGCCTTAAATCCTATATATGTTGCATCTTTTTTATAGACAACGATATCGCCCCTATGTTTCCTTGCAATCCCCTTGGCAATCGAAAGCCCTATGCCAAAACCACCGTTAAAGGTTCTGGCTTTATCCGCCCGATAAAACCGGTCAAAGAATCGGTTCAGTTCCTCATTTTCCACATTCCGATACGAATTTTCAACGGTTATGATCGGATACCGCCCTTTTGTATAAATGCTCACTTGGATAACGCCGTTCAAATCGCAGTATTTGATGGCATTATCCAAAAGGATACACAACAGCCTGCGAATCAACCCCTCATCGCCGTGATACCGGATAGATGGCTGGATAGCAGTGATGAGATTTTTCTGCTTTTCAGCTGCAAGCCCGGCAAATTCCGAAACTGTATCTGACGCCACCTCGCTCAAATTAAATTCTGCCATTGTAAGATTCGAGTTGTCCTCATCCATCCGCGATAGAGCTACAAGCTGATTGATGAGCGCCCCCATCCGCTCGCCTTCGCTGCGGATGTCATCGAGCCATTCATTTTTGCCAAGTTCCGATTCTACGATGTCTACGTTAGAAAGAATTAACGTAAGCGGCGTTTTTAATTCGTGGTTTGCATCGGTTACAAACTGTTTTTGCTTCTCATAGCTTTCTGCGGCAGGCTTCACCGCTTTTTTTGAAATGAAGAGAATGAGCAGCAGAATCAAAATAAAGCTTCCGGCCAAAACGAAAAAAACCGTGTAAAGCAAGCGGTTGGTCATCGCTTTGTTCATTTCGCCATTCACAAAAACCACTAACCGGCCGTACTCGGTTTCCGATACTTTATATCGGTAAGCCGATATAAAGCCTCTTTCTCTTCCCATATTCAAGGTTCTTTTCGCATAGTCCCTCGCCTCATCTTCTGAAACGGAAGATATATGCTCAATATTTTCCTGAAGAATATTGCCGTTGTCATCTACCCACACAGTAAAAAAACGGGTGCCAAATCGCGTTTCAGGTGTTAAAAATTGATTCTGTGGAAAGCCTCCGGGAGGAGCTGGATTTTCCCTTCTGTCCAAATCCGGAAATACACCGTCATTCATAGCGATCACATCTGCCAGCATGTCCAAGGAATGATTCAGCTGTGATCTGCTGATAAAATAGATACCGCCGAAAATCAATGCAAATACGATACCAACTGAAACAGCGGTAATCATGACAAATTTTTTCGCAGTTTATAAATCATGCCCTATCCTCCAGCATATAACCAGCATTGCGGACAAAACGAATTTCAATCGGCGCTTTGATAGCCGCTATTTTTTTGCGAAGATTAGAGATATGCACCCACACGACGCTGGTATCAACATTTGCATCCCAGCCCCATATATGTGTGATAAATTGCTCGGTAGAAATAATCGTATGCGGCTGCTGCATCATCATTTCCGTTATCTGAAACTCTTTCCCGCCGAGTGTTTGTGTGTTTCCGCCATAACACAGTTCATAGGTGGATCGATTGAGGATGACTTCCTTATAAGCCAGAAGGTCCGGGACATAGTTGTCCTTTCGGCGCAGCATCGCGCGGACACGGGCAAGCAATTCCGATGTGGAAAAAGGCTTTGGCAGATAGTCATCAGCCCCGGCATCCAAACCTTCTACCCGCTGTGACACTTCAGTACGGGCAGTCAGAAACAGAGCAGGCGTTGTCACTTTTTCTTTTCGCAATCGTTTCAGCACTTCAATACCGTCAAGCCCCGGCATCATAATATCCAGCACGAGGCCGTCATACTCGCCTGATAAAGCGTAGTTCAAAGCGTCCTCGCCGTTGTTGACGGCATCCACAGCAAATTTATTTGTTTCAAAAATGTGTTTTAGTGATTTTCGTAATTTAGGATCGTCTTCCGCCAGAAGCAGCCGCATAAAATCCCCTCCCATATGGGTGTAATTATTACAATATTTTTATTATAACACTGTATGCTAAAGCAAAACTAAAGGCTAGTTTTATTATAATATTTTCTTTGCATAATGTATACTGAGCTTTTCTGAACTAATGTTAGCCATTCGAATTTTTATACTATACACCAAAACAAAAGGATTGCATTCTCCGCTAAACGGAAAAAATCCGTTCACACATGCATGTGAACGGATTAAAAATATTACTTTTCCTGATCTGCCAGTTTTCGAATCAAATTGTATGCAAAGGCCAATTCCTCCATTGAGCAAGTGCTCTCCACAAAATGAGTGGTACAACATGCCCAGCGTTTTCCCTTTAATAAAGAAAACACCCTTCTGATCTCGGATTCCAGCCGCTCAAGATTTCCAAAGCCCAAGGTGGATTGCACGCACACACCACCGAGAATACCAAATTTATCCTGGTACTTTTCCAAATAGATGGAATACGGCATATTACAGACTTCCTGCCACGGATGAATAAAATCATATCCGATCTCTGCAATATGATCCAGAACAGAAACGATACAGCCATCGCTGTGGAGGCTTACCATAGCGCCCTTCTTTTTATAAGCGCTGACCATGCGCATATGCTCTGGCAGAATCATCTCCTCATACATTGCCGGACTGAACATCAATGCCTTTTGAGACCCCCAGTCGTCCGATACATGGATATCGTCGACCCCTAATTCGATAAAATGCTCTGCATTTTTGATGTTCCAGTCTGCCATTCTCTGATATACTTCCTTCAACTCATCCGGATAAAGAGCCATATACATCAAATGATTCTCAATCCCGAAGGCATCGTTCAGCGCCTCAAAGATTCCATATGTCTGTACATAACAGAACCTGTCCCGCTGGCGATGGTGAGCAAGCGATGCTTTTATATCCTCATAATCTGCTGTCTGATCGATCTCGTTAAACGGAAAATCCAGCAAAACCTCCGGCGTGATCTCGACGCCCGTTTTACGCAATTCGTCAAGCTTGGGGCTGAACGGTCTGGGGCCTCCGAAAATATGCGCCATATCAAATCGATATTTGTCCTCAAAAGCAGCGACAGAACCATATGTCTTTGTGATCGGCTCGGAAAGTTCAGCAGCTACCCAGCCATATATTGGCGTTCTGCCGGGATTTTCGCCTTTCATTGTTTTGATTACCAATTCTTTTGAGGTCATAATGATATACTTCCTTTCTTTTTGCCTATTGGGACTTATCATTACATTTTTAATCAAAAAGCCCCTTTTCTTTTTTCCCGATATCCTTTATTATAATATTAGATATGTTTTTATAAAATAGGAGATTCGACTTGCTTTATAGGGGGATTTTGCCAATGATTTATAATTATAATATCGATTATCTTTTGGCAGCTGACCACATTTATGCCAACCGCTGCTTGATTGAGCAGAAAACGGACTTTCACGCCCATAATTTCATTGAGATCGCGTATGTCGCGTCCGGGCAGGGAGAGCATATCATTGACGACCATATCTATCCGGTATCCAGCGGGGATATTACTGTCATCAATTATGATGTGCCTCACGCTTTTAAACGCACCGGACAGTCGCTGCTCATATATAATTGCGTTTTTACGCCGGTTTTTCTCGACTTCATGCTGTCGGACAGCAGAAGCCTGCTGGATGTCTGCAATCACTTTTTGCTGGGGCATTTTTATCAGGGAAACCTGGAAAAAGCAGTAACAGTCCATGCATCCGGCAATGAGAACATACATATCCAAAGCATTTATATGAAAATCCTGGAGGAATTGGATGGGAAAAAAATCGGTTATCGTGAAATCACCCGCAGCTATCTGATCGATCTGCTGATTACTATTTTTCGACTCAGTCAAGACAGTCCCCAGCGTCCCAAATTGTCTGAAGCGATCGACTACATCAATCTGCACTTCAAAGAACAGATCCCGATTAGTACCCTTGCCAAAATCGCCTGCTTCAGCCAGAGCACCTTCTGCCGCAAGTTCAAACAAGTCACTGGGATGACAGTAACCGCATTTATACAAACGCTGCGGATGGAAGAAGCCTGCAAGCTGCTGCTTTCAACAGAACAAAAGGTTGAACTGATTGCCAATGAAGTCGGCTACCATGACATGAAGCATTTTTATGATGTTTTCAAGCGGGTAACAGGCAAGCTCCCCGCAGATTATCGCCGGAACGCTGAATGATCCAAAAACGATTCGGCGAATCGTTTTTGGATGACACCTCTCCGTTCGCGGCCGTATGTCATGGCCGCGCTGCCGCTGTTGCGGCAGCCACATCGAGGTGCTGTGCAGAACAAACAATAGATACCGCAGTTTGTCAAGACTGCAACTGGCGGCGCATGTCCGCCTGCGTGACGATTTTTTATTCTTTACCCCTTTTTTGACAGACTGAAAATGCTGTGAGAATGTGCTTCTCACAGCGCTTGAGCGTGTCGACTTTTTCGACACGCTCTCGAGGGACAAACACAATCACTGCGGCAAAGCCTTGTTCTGTGTTTTTCCCCCGACTCCCCCTTTTCAGTCGAAAACCGGCTCCGCAGGAGGCCTCGCCTCTGCTCACCGCCGGTTTTCTCTCAAGGGGTCACTCCGGCGGCGCATGTCCGCCTGCGTGACGATTTTTTATTTTTTACCTCTTTTTCGACAGACTGAAGACGCTGTGAGAATGTACCTCTCACAGCGCTTTTTGGATTCTATTCCTGGAGCCCCGGAATTTTCGGCAGACCGTCAAATCCCTTCTGCAGGTCCTCATCGGTCGGGATATAGTCTCCCATGGTGTGCTCGATAAAGCTGGCATAGGCAGTCATATCGAAATAGCCCGTTCCGGTCAGGCCAAACAGGATCGTTTTCGCCTCACCGGATTCTTTGCAGCGAAGTGCTTCATCTATTGCAGCGCGAATCGCGTGTGAGGATTCCGGCGCCGGCAGGATCGTCTCATGCTTGGCAAAAAACACCGCCGCCTCAAATACTTTGGTCTGTTCCACCGAAATCGCTTCCATATACCCGTCATGATACAGCTTGGAAAGGATCGGCGACATTCCATGGTAGCGCAGTCCCCCCGCATGATTGGAGGACGGAATAAATCCGCAGCCCAGTGTATACATCTTAGCCATGGGTGTGATCTTGCCGGTGTCGCAGAAATCATAGGCATATTTTCCCCGAGTCAGCGACGGACAGGACGCCGGCTCCACAGCCACAATCCGCGGATCGGCCTTTCCGGTCAGCTTATCCTGCATAAACGGTGCAATCAGTCCGCCAAGATTGGAGCCGCCGCCGGCGCATCCGATAATGACATCCGGATAAACATCAAGAATTTCCATTGCCTTCTTGGTTTCCAATCCGATGATGGACTGATGCAGCAGCACCTGGTTTAACACCGAGCCCAGCACATAGCGGCAGCCTTCGGTAGAAACAGCCTTTTCAACAGCCTCCGAAATCGCGCAGCCAAGGCTTCCTGTTGTGTCGGGGTCTGTTTCCAGAATCTTGCGTCCCGCTTCTGTTGTATTGCTCGGGCTGGGGATAACCTCAGCGCCAAACGTCTGCATTACGGTCTTTCGGAATGGTTTCTGCTGATAAGAGCCTTTCACCATAAATACGGTCAGCGGCAGTCCAAAATAAGAGCATGCCTCTGCAAGCGCTGTTCCCCACTGTCCTGCTCCTGTTTCAGTCGTCAGCGAAGTGAGCCCCTGCTTTTTCGCATAATATGCCTGGGCGATTGCAGAATTCAGCTTGTGGCTGCCGGAGGTATTGTTGCCCTCAAATTTGTAATAGATTTTAGCAGGAGTATCCAGTGCCTTTTCCAGATTATAGGCACGGATCAGCGGTGATGGACGGAAGATGCGGTACATTTCCAGAATTTCTTCCGGAATATCCACATACCGAGTTTTACTGTCCATCTCCTGATGAGCAAGCTCTTTGCAGAATACCGGATACAGATCTTCCTCTGTAGCGGGCTTCATCGTAGCCGGATTGATCATCGGGTCCGGCTGCTCCTTCATATCCGCCCGCAGATTGTACCATTGCTTCGGCATCTGATCCTCTGTGAGATAAAAACGATACGGAATCTTGGTCATTTGAAACACCCTTTCTTTGCGGTTTTCGCTCCCATCTGCGGGAAGCGATGCCTGCCATTTTATTTTTCTTTTCAAATCGGGAATAAACACTTTCAGACAACGCAAAATCAAAAAAGGCTTTTGCCCCGGCTAAACGCCGGGACAAAAGCCTCACTGCTTCTGCGGTACCACCCGAATTGGTAAATGAAATACCCACTCTGTTTTATGTACTGACATACATACCCGCCGGATAACGGGCCGGGTCCCCGTCAGGCACTACTAAGCAGCTGCTTTTCGTCCTGCCCTCATAAGTCCATTCAGCAAAACACCCTGTCTGCCGCAATCTCACCACCTGCGGCTCTCTGGAAGGGGGCAATTTCTGCCTACTCTTCTTAATCATCGGTTTATTCCTAATTTATTTTTATTATATGCTGTCTTTTTCAATTTGTCAATACCCTTTTTGATTTTTTGAAATACTACTTGACACATTATACTATGTATTATATAATATTATTCAATGGGAGGTGTTTGATTGGATGCGCAATTGAAAAAAGGCCTGCTTGAGGTCTGCGTCCTTGCAGTTTTAAAAAAGGAGAGCTCCTATGGCTATAAAATCATCGGTGATCTCTCCCCTTATGTGGAAATATCAGAATCCACTCTTTATCCCATCCTAAAACGGCTGGAAAACAAAAGCTGTGTTACAACCTTCACACAGGAATACAATGGCCGCCTGCGAAAATATTACTGTATCACCGAAGAAGGAAAACGGCGTATTTCTGATTTTATGGAAGAATGGGCAGAACTGACGCGGGTTTATGATTTTATCGTCAAGGAGGAAACACAAGGATGAAACGAGATGATTTTTTCACCCTTCTGTCAGAAAAAATTTCGCCTCTGCCGGCAGAGGAACGAAACAAACTATATGAATACTACAATGAAATTATATTGGACAAAAAAGATGCCGGTATCGACGAAGACACAATTATCGCCTCATTTGGAGATATCGATGAAATTGCCGCCAGGGTACTGTCTGAGTATCCGGAACTGAAAGCTGAACAGCAGCCGGTTCATCAGCAGCAGCCCGTGATGCCGCTGAATCCGCCTTCCTCCCCAAAGCAACGCTCGGCTGCGGTCAATGTACTGATCATGATAGGATTGATTCTGGGTTCCCCTGTTTGGCTGTCGTTGATTCTGGCAGCCGCAGTTGTTCTCCTGTCCGTCATCATCACGATAGCCGCACTTGTTATCGCCTTTTGGATAATGGATGCTGCTTTTCTGCTTAGCGGTTTTGCCGGTTGTTTCTATGCTTTCTGGATCATACCGCAAGGCCCTGCGTTTGCTTTTTTCTGTATGGGGATTTCTCTGTTCTTCATCGGGCTGGGATGTCTTTGCGCAGTAGGAATGGTAAAGCTGTCTGTCCTGTCCGTCCGCTTCATCCGCTGGATGCTTCGGACAATCGGTGCTTTACCACATAGAAAGGCATTTCAGAAAGGAGATGGAATCCATGAAAAAATCATATAAAATTCTGTTGATTCTCGGCGGTTGTCTCTGTGCCGGCGGAATCGTTGTTTCCACAGCTTCCTTTGCCGCCCTGGGCTTTCAGCCCGATCAACTTACAACGGAGGAACAAAAAATGATGAAAAAAACTTATCAGCATGTGCCGGACGGGATCACCGCCCTTGAAATCAAAACCAAAGACCAAGCCGTTGAAATCATTCCCACAGAGGAAAACAATCTGACTATCCAGTACAATCAACTGGCAAACGGCGAGGTACAGCCCGTTTTCACCGAAAAAGAGACAGCAAACGGCAAAACGCTGAAAATGGAATATTATGACAATCGGGAATGGTGGAAAAAAATTCGTCTGTTCCAGTTTTACTCCGATGATACGATCCGCGTCTATCTGCCTGCCGCTTATCGGGGACGTATTCTTGTGGAAACAATAAACGGTCCCATCAAAAGCGACGGCCTTTCTCTGGAGGACACGCTCACACTTAAAACAACCAACGGCAGTATTCATTTGCAAAATACCACAGCGGCCGGAATGGAAATGCAAACCACCAACGGTCCCATCAGAATAGAAAACTGTACGGCTTCGGCAGATGTATTGGCCAGCACCACCAATGCCGGCATCACTGTGTCTTCTCTGCAGGCCGCGTCTCTGACAGGAACGACCAGCAATGGCGCCATCTCTGTGAAAAGCAGCGATTTCACAGAGACATGTACGCTGAAAAACAGCAGCGGCGGCATCTCACTGGCACAGGTGGCCGCGCAGGGCACATTATCCGCGGCCACCACCAACACTGCTATTCGGGTCTCCGGCATCACGGCTGCCGACATTGTCTTAAACACAACCAACGCCGCTGTAACCGGAACTGTTGCAGGCCAGGAAAGCGATTACAGCATTATTACCAACACTACAAACGCCAGCAATCACACACCCAGCAGACTGAACGAAAATGCATCCAAAAATCTGACGGTACAGACCACCAACGGAAAAATTGATATTCAATTTGAATAGCTAAGGACAAAACGACTGCTCATTCAAAACAAATCCGCAGACTCTCTAAATGAGTCTGCGGATTGAGCGTGTCGAAAAAGTCGACACACTCTCGGGGGACAAACACAATCACTGCGGCAAAGCCTGTTCTGTGTTTTTCCCCCGACTCCCCTTTTTCAGTCGAAAACCGGCTCCGCAAAAGGCTTCACCTCTGCTCACCGCCGGTTTTCTCTCAAAGAGTCACTTCGGCGGCGCATGTCCGCCTGCGTGACGATTTTTTTATTTTTTACCCCTTTTTCTACAGACTGAATCCGCAGACTCCCTAAATGAGTCTGCGGATTCTTTTTACTGTTGTGGATTTTGCTGATTTCTGTTATCATCCGGCTGGTTCTGCGGCGGCACGTTTGGCTGGTAAGTCTGATATCCGCCCTGCTGCGGAGGAATATAAGTCTGATAGCTGTTGTTCTGATACGGTGGCTGCTGATACTGCGGCGGATATTGCTGATTCGGCGTATAGGTCTGATACGGGTTATATCCGTTCGGCGGGTAATAGCCTGCCGGCGGAAGCGGATCAACCGGAACATGATTGCGGATCACAAACAGGAAAATAGTCGAACAGATCGAGATTAAAATAGATAAAACCAGGAACAGCACCGCATTATTTGGTGCATATGACTTAAAGACATTATACAGTGCGATATAATAAAAGATGACATTGATAACGGCAATAACAGCGCCGATCATCAGCAAGCCAAACCCCAGGACAAGCTGTACGGCCAGTTCGTCAACATCATATGTCGCAGGAACATATCCGTTTCGGAGGATAAATGAAAACAGCGAAAACAGCGGGGCTAAAATCATTGCCAGGCTCAAAAAGATACAGGCATCCGTCACAATGGTCAGCGAAAGCAGAACCTTGCGATGGCTGCTGCGCTTTCCGCCTTTTGCGTTGATATCATCTGATATCTTTCCAAGCGCATATCCGCTGCAAAACGGGATCCATGAAATCCAGGGACTGGTCAGCCCCCGCCTTTTGGCGATTGTCATCAGAGACAGGCTGTTGAACACATAAATTAGAAGCCCCAGCGCAACGGAAAAAATCAGCATCGCACCGTATATCGGCAGCAGAATATCCATTGTGCGCACGAACTCCTCCATATCACTGTTTCCGTAGTTATAGGAATAATGGTAAGAATAATTGTGCTGTAAAAAGCCCATACGATACAACTCCCTCTCATAATTGATAGTCTTATTATACCATGGCAGACTAATCTTGTAAATATCAGACAGGCCGAAAATCCCTTACAAATTTCTTACGTTATCTTCCATCAAAGCTTAACAGTAGCCCCGGGAGCTGCACAGAAAAGGGAACCGTCCAGCTCAAACCAAACCGCAACCGCATTCGGATTATGTACGAGTCTGCCGTCTGCGCTAAATATCAGCCTGTGATATGCTTCTACATAGTCATGAATTTCAATATTGGCGGCATACCAAATATCCTCCTGTCCTCCTATTTGTCCGCCAAACCGTTCGATCACATCCCAATTTCGGTCCCGCTCAAACTCAAAGCTGTGACCCCAAAGGTAAAACAACCGTGGTGCCGCTTTCACCCTCTCGTCCAGAAAACGTTCCACCAGCTCTGTCAAATGCGGATTTCCATGATGACAGGTTGGCTTCAGCCTTAACCAGTCCGCAGGCAGATCAAAGCCTTCTGACTCCTCAACCGTGCGAGCATATACGATTCCCGAAGCACGAAGCATTTCTACCAGCGTATCGCTGTACGTCCCAAACGGATACGCCATTCCTCGAACCACCATGCCAAAAATCTGTTCAAGCCGTTTTCTGTCCTCCAGAATCTCCGTCATAGCAACAGAGAGCGGCTGCTGCTCCAGATAGGGATGCGTCCTGCTATGGACTGCAACCTCCTGGCCGGATCCCGCAAACAGTGCCGTGATCTGTTTTTCCGTCATGCGACGGTAAAATTGTCCCGCCGGATAGACCGTGCCTTCTGGGGAAAAAAGTCCGCTGTTGAGGTTAAAAGTCCCCTTTAGACCATATTTCTCCATCACCTCTACCAAACGCATATCCTGTTCTACCCCATCGTCATAGCTAAGCGTAACCGCTTTTTTTCTCCCTTCCGGGAATCTCATAAAATATTGACTCATGTTCTCTGTTCCATCCCTTCTGAATGCGCTTTCTGCGGCCGCGGATTTGGCCGCAGAAATTCGTTTTCTTTAGAGTAGCACAGTGCCGGAGATAAAGTCAAGCCTTTTGCCGGTAGAATGGAAACCGCACATCATCAAGCCATTAAAGCAGAAATGTCTTCCAGTGCCAGCATGGGCTGCAATGCCTGATTGATGGCCAGCGACAGTGTTTTGGCGGACTTTTCGATCATCAGATCTATTTCTCGCGGAGTCACCATCATGTTTTTTCCCTGCTCTGATACTGCCGCGCCGTCCACAGATAATTCCTGTGCGATCGTTGCCATATCAACGACGGTGGGAACGCCTATTGCGATCACCGGGACTCCCATGGAAGCAGGGCTGATCTCTTTTCGTTTGTTTTGGACGCCTGAGCCGGGAGAGATACCGGTATTGCTGATCTGTATGGTTTTTCCCAGACGTTCCACACTTTTTGAGGCCAGTGCATCGACCACAATCAGTGCGGCAGGCCGGATCTGTTTTACTAATGATGACAAAATCTCAGAGGTCTCCATCCCGGTCTGGCCGAGGACTCCGGGAGCAATCGCTGCCGCCTGCCGCAGTCCGGACAGTCCTGTCTGCCGGGCAAGCTCATCCGGAATATGTCGGGTCGCAAAAATCCCGTCAATTGTTTTCGGGCCGAGCGCGTCCGGGGTGATATCATTGTTTCCAAGTCCCGCCGCCAGTATGGTTCCTTCCGCAGGCAGCAGGCTGCGGATCTCATCCGCAACAACGCTGATTTCATCCGCATAATTTTGAGCAGTGCTTTCAAACGACTCCACTTCAATTGTCACATAGTTTCCCGCGGGTTTCCCTACCGTTTCCTGCGCCTGCTGCGTAATTTCCAGCCGCGTAATGCGCAAACCGTTTTTTTCCTCCCGCTGCTGTTTTACGCCTTGAGGCAGCTGCTCTCCCAGCGCTTCTACCGTTTCCATCGCCAGATCGGTTCTCACCTGATTGCTCTGCTGTTTCATGTCTTATCCGCTCCCCTGTTTTATTTTGAAAAAAATTTGCATTTTCCCTTGCATTTTAACCCAAACTATGGTAAGATAATAGTCGTTGCCATAGGCGCAAGCGTGTCTGGAGATGTGTTGACCCGCACATCTTTTTGCAGTCATGGCGTTACTTCCGGCATTATTGTTTCCCAATATAATGCCATTTATAAGAAGGAGGTGCGATTTATGCCAAACATTAAATCCGCAAAAAAAAGAGTTAGAGTGATTGAAACCAAAACACTGCGCAATAAAGCCATAAAATCCAACCTGAAAACGGTCATCAAAAAGGCGGACGCTGCTGTTGCTGCAAACGCTGCCGATAAAGAGGCTGCCGTAAAGGCCGCTGTCAAAAAAATTGATCAGGCTGCGGCAAAAGGCCTGCTTCATAAAAATAATGCGGCAAGAAAAAAATCCGCTCTTGTCAGCAAGCTGAACAAAGCGTAAACAAAGGTAAAGGCAGTGCTTCCCAACCTCTGAAGCATTGCTTTTTTATTTTGCGTATTTCATTCTTTGGAACATGGAGCTTAATTGTAAATTTTTTGTTAACAATAAAATCATTCCCAAAATCCAATCAATTTTGTTTGACAACCGCATGTCCCTGTGGTAAAATAAATAAGCCGCATATCGCAGGCAGAAAAGTGCATGGTTGTGCCGCCTGTATGGATAGCGAGTCTAAAAGAAAGAGGATTTGTTTATGTACGCTGTAATTGAAACCGGCGGAAAGCAGTATCGCGTCAATGAGGGCGATATTCTTTTCATCGAAAAACTGAATGCAGAGGCTGACGCGGATGTTACCTTTGATAAGGTAATCGCTGTTGGAAAGGACGACGGTATTGTTGTCGGAGCGCCGTATGTTGACGGGGCATCTGTTGCTGCAAAGGTGCTGAAAAACGGGAAAGGCAAAAAAATCACGGTTTATACCTACAAACCAAAGAAAGACTCTGATCGGAAAAAAGGACACAGACAGCCTTATACCCAGGTTCGGATCGATTCGATCAAGGCATAAATCATGATTCGGGTTCGTTTTTTCAGTTCCGGTGAGACCATCACTGGTTTTTCGGTTTGCGGACATGCGGGCTATGCGCCGTACGGCGAAGACATTGTATGCGCAAGCGTAAGCTCTGCGGTACAGCTGACTGTGAATGCCATTACCGAGATTTTAAAGCTCCCGGCTGAGGTTTCTGCTGAAGGAGAAGAGGTTATGCTGATGCTGTCTTCTCAGGCGGATGCCAAAAACGCACAGCCCTTTTTTAAAGCACTGCACCTGCATCTGGAGCTGTTGTCACAGGACTTTGAAAAAACGATTTTGTTTGTTGATTAAATTTGAAAGGAACGGTAAGATACTATGTTGAAGCTTAATATGCAGTTTTTTGCGCATAAAAAAGGTGTCGGCTCTACCAAAAACGGCCGTGATTCCGAATCCAAGCGTTTAGGTGCAAAACGTGCGGACGGTCAGTTTGTTCTGGCCGGAAACATTTTGGTGCGCCAGCGCGGAACCCATATTCATCCCGGTGAGAACGTCGGCCGTGGTTCTGATGATACTCTGTTTGCACTGATCGACGGCAAAGTAAAATTTGAGCGCGTCGGACGCGACGGTAAAAAGGTCAGCGTTTATGCTGAACAGTAAGATATTTTCTTGTTGCAGAAAAAAGGCTCACTGGTGTACAGGCCAGTGAGCCTTTTTAGCTTTTGTTATTTCAAAAAAGGAAGTGAGACGTATGAGAATCGGAATTCACAGCGGATTCCGATTTTTTATTATGGTATCCCCTTGAAAAAACAAGACAAAACCGGTATAATAGTATTATTATTGCGCAGAGGAGGCGGCAGTGCTGCGATGCGGGAACTTATGACTCATTCGGTTTCAGAAACGGAAAATG
This sequence comes from uncultured Clostridia bacterium, assembly GCA_944386455.1. GTDB lineage: Bacteria > Bacillota > Clostridia > Oscillospirales > Ruminococcaceae > HGM13222. The sequence continues at coordinate 137,819 of CALXBC010000001.1, forward strand.
CAGCCCGCTCGCTGGCACAGGAGCTTCGCCCCGGCGACCTGCTGGCGTTTACCGGCGGCATGGGTGCCGGTAAAACTGCCTTTATACGCGGACTGGCTGACGGGCTTCATGTGCGCGGTGAGGTATCCAGCCCCACCTATGCAATCGTCAACGAATATCGCGGGGATCCGCCGCTTTATCACTTCGACATGTATCGCGTCGAATCAGAAGATGACTTATACACAACCGGATTCTACGATTATCTGGATGCCGGCAATGCCATTCTGGCGGTTGAGTGGAGCGAGAATATCACCGATTTTCTGCCCGACGATACCATTTATGTTGACATCATTCCCCTGTCGGATCACGACAGAAAAATAACGATTCATGGAGGCGGACGTTTTTGAAAATACTGGCAGTTGACAGCTCTGCCAAGATTGCGGCTGTTGCGGTTTGTACAGAGGACAAAATCCTTGCGGAGACCACACTGGATGTTGGCCTGACCCACTCTCAAACTTTAATGCCTGTCTGCGCGGCACTGCTGAATAACGCCCATATTGATATCAACGAGATCGATGCCTTTGCCGCGGCCGCCGGTCCCGGCTCGTTCACCGGTCTGAGAATTGGCATCTCTGCAGTAAAAGGGATGGCGTTAGCGACAGGCAAGCCCTGCTATCCGGTCTCCACCCTGGAAGCGCTTGCCTGTAACCTGATTGGATTGGACGGACTTGTCTGCGCCGTCATGGACGCACGCCGCAGTCAGGTATATCATGCGTTATTTGCCTTAACGGATGAAGGACTCACCCGTCTATGTGATGACTGTGCAATTTCAATCGAGGAATTGACTGCTGAGCTTGCCGGCTATTCTGATAAGATCTGGTTATGCGGCGACGGAGCGCCGTTATGCTGGAGCAGGCTGTCAGACAAGCTGCCGAACATCCAGCTGGCATCCCCTGCCTTTCGGTATCAAAAGGCATCCGGCGTTGCAGCAGCAGCGCTGAGAAGCGGCAGTGCAGTGACTGCCCGTCAGCTGACTCCCCGTTATCTCCGTCTGCCGCAGGCAGAGCGGGAGCGAAAGGAACGACTTCAGCAGGCGGAAGAAAAAGGAAAGGATTGTTGTAAATGATAGCAATTGGAAGCGATCATGGAGGATATGCACTGAAACAGGAAATCATGGCGTATCTTGAAAGCCAGGGGGTATCTTACAGGGATTATGGCTGTTATTCTGAGGAGTCGTGCGATTACCCCGATATTGCCGCAGCGGTCTGCTCCGCAATAAACGGCGGTGACTGCGAAAAAGGCATTCTGATCTGCGGAACAGGTATCGGAATTTCTATTGCCGCCAATAAAATAAAAGGAATCCGCGCTGCTTTATGCTCAGATTATTATTCTGCCAAATATACCCGTCTGCACAATGATGCCAACATTCTTTGTCTGGGCGGACGAACCATTGGACCGGGTTCCGCCTGTGAACTGGTACAGGTCTTTTTAACGACTGAATTCGAGGGCGGCCGCCATCAGCGGCGTGTGGACAAGATCACTGCCCTGGAAAATACAAGAGAATAAACGGGAGGCCACAATCATGAATGCTCATATTTTAGATCATCCGCTGATCCAGCACAAAATTTCTCTGATGCGGGACAAAAATACCGGCTCCAAAGAATTTCGCGAACTGGTATCTGAGGTCGCCACATTAATGTGCTATGAGGCTACAAGAGATCTGCCGCTGGCCGAAGTCGAGATAGAAACTCCGGTGGCAGTTGCAAAAACAAAGGTGATTTCCGGCAGAAAACTGGCTTTTGTTCCCATCCTGCGCGCAGGTCTTGGCATGGTGGACGGTGTTCTCAATCTGGTTCCGGCTGCAAAGATCGGGCATATTGGCATGTACCGTGATCCGCAGACGCTGAAGCCGGTCGAATACTACTGTAAGCTTCCCGTTGACATTGCACAGCGTGAGGTCATCGTCATTGATCCAATGCTGGCAACCGGCGGCTCCGCCATTGATGCGCTTTCCCTTTTAAAGGAAAAGGGGGTTGCCCAGCTGAAATTCATGTGCATCATCGCCGCTCCGGAGGGACTGAATGCCCTGACAGAGGCTCATCCGGATGTGGATATTTACTGCGGCGTACTGGACGAACGGCTCAATGAGCACGGCTACATCGTACCTGGCCTCGGCGATGCCGGAGACCGTATTTTTGGGACAAAATAAAATTTGTAGTCACAACCTCCGGCTAAGCCGGAGGCTTGAGTAAGCCCTAGAAGGGCATTTTACAGGCCACACCCCTAAAGGGGC
>CALXBC010000002.1 GCA_944386455.1 uncultured Clostridia bacterium
CGGGTCGGTTCGCGCGGTGATTTCTCTATTCTTTCTTTTTATTCGTTCGCGGATTGCCAGCCGGTGCAGACCGGCCGCGTGTGGACGCGGAGCCAAACTCGCTTCGCTCGGGTCGGTTCGCGCGGTGATTTCTCTATTCTTTCTTTTTATTCGTTCGCGGATTGCCAGCCGGTGCAGACCGGCCGAAGAAGGGGAAACCTGTTAATGGAATTTTATGCCCGCGGGAAAAATGTTGAAAAGAATACGATGTCAACCGCGGATTGCGAGCCGGAGTGCCTCCTTTTGTTAAGCCGCCGTATTCTGTTCGTTGCTTTCTAAATCCTTGGAAAAGGTATACATGTTTTCTGCAAAGATACCATATCCCTTGGTTGGATCATTGATGAGCACATGAGTTACCGCTCCGACCAGTTTGCCGTCCTGTATAATCGGACTGCCGCTCATGCCCTGCACAATCCCGCCTGCCTTTTCCAGCAGTTCGGGGTCTGTCACCTCAATCACCATGTTTTTTGTCATGTTGGTACTGCCGATATTTGCCTTTTCGATTCTGATTTCATACTCCTTGGGGGTCTGACCGTCCAGCGTTGTCAAAATGGTTGCTTTCCCGGTCTTGACTTCCTGCTTCATGGCCAGCGGCATGGCTTTGGCATTTTTTGCGGGACAGTAATCCATCACCCCGAATACGCCCGTCTCATTGTTTAACAGCAGACTGCCCATTGCCGTTCTTGATACAAACGAGCCGCGCAGCTCGCCGGGCGCCCCCTTCTGTCCTTTTGTCACGCCATTGATGTTGACGTCTACGACCTCTCCCGACATCAGCGGCAGGATGTCTCCGGTGTCCACATCGCAGATTGCATGCCCCAGGCCGCCGAAGCAGCTGTTCGCAGGGTCATAATAGGTTACAGTGCCGATTCCTGCCGAGCTGTCTCTCACCCAGATTCCGGCCTTGTATTTTCCGTCTGAATTGGATAAAACCGGCTTCAGCTCAACAGTCATCTCTGTTCCGTCCCTTTTCAGACAGACCTTCAGCGTCTTTCCGTTGGAAGACGAAACCGCCTCGCCGACATCCTCATTGCTTAACATCTCTGTCCCATCAATACTGATGATACTGTCGCCAAGCTTGATGCCCGCCTCTTTGGCCGGATTTTTTGAGCCGCTGTCCGTGATGACTTCATTGACCCCCACAACCAGCACGCCGTCGGTAAACATTTTGATTCCAAATGGCGTTCCGCAGGGGATCAGCATTTTTTCTTCCACTACGTCGATATGGGTGCTTTTTACGGGAATAATGCCAAAGAGCATGATTTTCCCTGTTTTGGTCGCGTTTGCGTTTCCAGAGACCGCAGCAGTTCTGCCGTTCCCGGCTTCTTCCTTCATTTCCAATGGGATCTGGGTATGAAACGATACCGTTTGTCCGTCCACCACATAATAGGTTTCCGGAAGCGTCATGTCCAGATAAATCGTCAGACCGAACAGGGCTGTCAGTACAACCGCTGTCAGGGACGTAAAAATTTTAATACACTTTTTCAAGTGGAACATCCTCTTTCTTTTTAAATTTGAAATTCTGACCCTCTATTACTTTTTGACAGACGGGGCAAAATATAATCGGTAAAAATATGTCGTTAGATATTTACAAATTTGACATTTCATAGTATGATAAAAAAGATATATACAATACATATATTGATACTGCGTGTGATATTTTAAATAAACAGACTGTTTTTGCAAATTTCAGCCTGTTATGAAAGGAACGATTCCTAAAATGAAAGCTGTTTCCCGTTTTTTCAGCGTTTTGACTTATGGCGCTATGGTTTATACTGCTTTTACAGCCGTCGTTGCTGGGTTTATGCTGATCCCAAATGCACTGTATGCCCATTTTGGCTGGATGATTTTGGTATTTACATTGGCCGGTTATCTGGCTGCAATCGTTTTGAATATTTTTAAACGAAAATGGACTTCCTTTTTTGTGCTCGCCGGGACAGGCATTGCCCGCGTATATGTCTCTTTTCTGCTGATCCAGCGCTCCGGTCTGGATATGCTTGTTTTTTACAAGCATCATCTTCCCGCGCTGCTGGTCGTTTTGTTTGCGCTGCTTTCAACTGTTTTTTACAAGATGCATCTGAAAAACGAACGCGGTGTTACGTTCCAGAAAACGCAAAAGGACAGGGAACTTATGGAGGAAAAAAAGGCGATGCAGGAACTGGAAGAGAGCGAAGATGCCCTGGAATCAGATGAGGGAGAAGCCGTGAGAGAGCTGGAGGAAAGAGAGAATCTTCGGGAACTGGATGAAGCGGAAACCATTGAGGAGCTTGAGGAAAGCGAACAGATTCATACGCCGGAGCAAACCAGGCCGGAAGTGTAAAATTTGTTGATGGATATAACTGGCTAAAAAATAAAAACAGCCGAAGCCGTGTATCACCCGATACGGCTTCGGCTGTTTGACAGAGGAGCGGCAACGACATGAGAATGCGAAAAAAGAAATGGGCACTGCCCGAGCTTTTGACCTGCGGCTTTTTTATCGAGCACCCGCAAGAGTTCAGGGGACGCTGGAAGGAACTGTTTCCCCGGCAGGACATACCGATGCGGCTGGAGCTGGGCTGCGGCAAGGGAACCTTTGCTGCGCAGATGGGGCTGCAGGAGCCGGACGTTAATTTTCTGGGAATTGATCTGATCGACGATATGCTTGGTGTGGCCCAGCGGAATATCAAAAGGATATATAGTGAAGCACAGCGCCCGATCGACAACATTCGGCTGACTGCATGGGACATTGAGCGGCTTTCTCTGATCATGGACGAAAATGACTGCTTTGAGCGAATGTATATCAACTTCTGTAATCCATGGCCAAAAGCAAAGCACCGCAAAAAACGGCTGACCCATCCCAAACAGCTTGCGCTGTACCGCCGGCATCTGGCGCCGGACGGTGAGATCTGGTTTAAAACAGACAGCGATCTGCTGTTTCAAGACAGCCTGACCTATTTTCGGGAGAGCGGCTTTGCAATCATCTACCAGACACTGGATCTGCATCATTCTGACTTCCAGGGCTTTACTCCGATGACGGAGCATGAAAAAATGTTTACAGAAGAAGGGATTTCCACCAAATTTTTAATTGCCAAAATACAAACGCCGTCAGGAAACTGATCCTGACGGTCTTATAGACTGTCAAAAAACGGTAAAAAATAAAAAATCGTCACGCAGGCGGACATGCACCGCCGGAGCAGTCTTGACAAACTGCGGGATTTGTTATTGGCTCCTCATAGCACCTCGATGCGGCTGCCGCTGCTGCGACAGCGCGGCCATGACATACGGCCGCGAGCGGAGAGGTGTCATCCAAAAGCGATTCGGCGAATCGCTTTTGGATGGAAAAGAGGGGAGTCGGGGGAAAAACACAGAACAAGGCTTTGCCGCAGTGATTGTGTTTTTCCCTCGAAAGCGTGTCGATTTTTTCGATACGCTTAAACGCCGTCAGGAAACTGATCCTGACGGCGTTCACGGTCTTGTTTTTAGTTGTTTCCGGTCGGGAAAAACGGCCGCAGTGCGCTTGCAACGGAATTGACCGGCATGGTTTGCAGCAATACATTGCCCGGTCCGGTGATAATGGTGTTGAAAAAGCCTTCACCGCCCAGCAGCTTGTTTTTCAGTCCCGGCACCGACTGGATGTCCATCGTACAGGTGGCGTCCATTGCCGCGACGAATCCGGTGTCCACAATGATTGATTGGCCCGGCCCCAGTGTGTATTCCACCACTGCACCATCGATCTCGACAAAAGCAGTGCCATTCCCGTCCAGCCGCTGCATAATAAAGCCCTCACCGCCAAAAAATCCCGCGCCGAACCGCTTCTGGAAGTGGATGGAAAGGGTGACGCCTGCCTCGGAAGCCAGAAACGCAGATTTTTGTACCACCATTGGCCGGTCAGGCGTGATCTGAAACGCACGGATAGACCCCGGAAAACTGGAGGCAAAGGCAATCATTCCCGGACCGCCGGCAGCGGTGTAGATGTTCTGGAAAACCGCCTCGCCGGCGAACATTCTGCCAAGCGCTTTGCCGAAGCCGCCGTTCGATGATGTCTCCATCTGCATATTGGGAGACATCCAGCTCATGGAACCGCGTTCGGTAATCATCCGTTCTCCGGGGGCAAGCTGACAGATCACCACGGGAAGCGGCGTGCCCTGAATATCATATGTCATACAAAACCATTCCTTTCTGTTTTGGCTGTTTATATTCAGCTGCCGGCGGTTTCAAAGTGGAACCGTTTTTCCAGCTGCCGGAATATGAGAGTCAGAATTGTGTTCATCAACAAATAAATCACCGCCGCAAAAAGATACGGCGTCACACTGGCAAGAGAGTTGACCTGTCCCTTGGCGGTTTCCAGCAGGTCAATGACGCCCACCGCATAGACCAGTGCGGTATCCTTGATGAGAATCATGCTTTCATTGCTGACAGATGGCAGCGCCACCCGGATCATCTGGGGAAATACCACATGAAACAGCGTCTGTGATTTGCTCAGTCCCAACACCTTGGCTGCTTCATGCTGTCCCTTGTCGACCGCAAGGAATCCGCCGCGGAAGATCTCTGCAAAATAGGCTGCATAGTTGAGGGAAAATGCCACGACCGCTGCCCAGAAGCGGCTTTCAATTGCAATATATTTCCCGATCACCGGGAGAAATGGTACGCCAAAATAGATAAACAGCAGCTGGAGCAGCAGTGGTGTGCCCCGCATAATGAATATGTAAGCCCTTACCAGCCAGACAAGCGGCTTGATATGGGTGCGCATCAACAGTGTCAGCACCATCCCGAGCGGGATCGAAGCGGCAATAATAATCAAAAACAACAGTATGGTGGTTCCGGTGCCTTTCATCAGAACAGACAAAAGGTTCAAATAATCCATGGAGTTCAGCATCCTTTCCATTATACATCTCTGCCGCCGCTGACGGCGCCTTTTCATCGGCAGGTGCGGCGCTCATAGCAAAGCTCAGTCAGCTCACCGCTGTACCGGGCGGAAACCAAGGTCAGCCAAAGTGTATCGGCTCTGTCATGAAACAGCCGGATGCCGTTTCCAAGCAGCACCGGCAGTACAGTAATCCGATATTGATCGATCAGATCACAGGATATCAGCTGATTGGCAATGTCTGCCCCGCCGCAGATCCAGATGTCCTTTCCGCTTTCCTTTTTGAGGCGGGAAATGAGCGCGGCAGGCTCCTGACAGGTAAAACGAATCTGGTCTGAACCGCCGTTTCTGTGTGTGATCACATAGGCCTGCAGCCCGTCATACGGCCACTTGCCGCGGGACAGCCCGGTTACAATTTGGCAGTAGGTGGTGTGCCCCATAACAATGGTGTCTACCGTTTGAAGAAACGTGGAATAGCCGTCGTCCCCTGTGCCCGAGGCGGCTGCTTCCATCCAATCCACACCGCCGTCCCGGTCTGCAATAAAGCCATCCAGACTCATACCGATATACAAAACCGTTTTCCGTTGGTTTTCCCGTTTCTCCATTTTATTTTCTTTCATGTTTTACAGCCTGCCCACTTCTTTTCATTATCAGGTCAAAGCACATGTTTTATTATATCATATTTTGCAGGATTTACAAGAGATATTCGCAAAGAGATCTGCCAATTCGGCGGGATTTATCTGTGATTGCGCAAAAAAGCAAAATATGCTATTATGAAAGCAGGATCAGGAAAGGAAGCAACGGAATGAAGCTATCATCCAAAAGCTGGTACGGAGTACGTCTGATGACTGCGCTCGCCTCAGCCGGGCGCGAGCAGCCGCTTTCTCTTCGTCAGGCAGCGCAGCAGCTGGAGATTTCTCCCAAATATCTCGAACAGATTGTGTCGGCGCTGACCAAAAACGGTCTTCTCACAGGTATCCGCGGTACACAGGGCGGATATTTGCTGTCGGAGCCGCCGCAGTCGATTCGTCTGGGAGATATCATTCGCGCGACAGACGGCTGTATTTTGTCTGCCGACTGTCCTCAAAAGGATAAGGAGCGATCGGAAAGCCTGGCATCAGACTGCGGCTGGCGGCAGTTTTTTCATGCGGTTGAAGCTGCGGCCGACAGTATTACACTTGCTGATATGATCAAGGAGAGAGACAAATGACAAACAGCCGAATTCTGGAAATTGCACTGCAGCAGTCTGCTGTTGACCTAAACTGCGCGCCGCAGGATTTTTGCTCCGGCACCGCCAAAGTGGTGCTGTCACGGGCCAATCCGCAGGCCAGGCGCTATCTGAAACTGCCGTTTTTCTGCGACATGGTTTCCTATGGCAGCAATGTGGTGGTCTCGGCGGACGAGCGAATCAAAGACTTTATGGAAACTTACATCCGCCGCTGTCCGCCGGAGCATTGCTTTGAGACCCCGCAGCTGCATCTGCTGGAGCGAGAGTTCCAGAAATACGGTCAAAGCGTCTGTTTTATGGCGGAGTATTTTCTGCCGGACCTGGATCGGCTGAAACCGCTTTCCTGTCCGCTGGAAATGCGTTTGCTGACCCCTCACGATTTTGCAGAGCTGTACCTGCCGCAATGGTCGAATGCCTTGTGCCGGAAGCGAAAGGAACTGGACCGTCTGGCTGTTGCCGCTGTCGACAACGGGACGATCGTCGCACTCGCGGGAGCGTCGGCCGACTGCGATACGATGTGGCAGATTGGAATCGATGTGCTGCCCGCATACCGCAGACAGGGAATTGCAGCTGCACTGACGGCAAAGCTGGCTCTGGAAATTCTGGCACGAAACAGGGTGCCGTTTTACTGCGCGGCATGGTCAAACATCCCCTCTGTCCGAAATGCTGTCCGGTCAGGCTTCCGCCCGGCATGGGCGGAGCTGACGGCCATGGACATCAAAACTGTCAGCGATCTGCAAAAAGAACAGGAGAACGGATAAACTGATTTTTGCGGTTCTCAGGCAGATAAAAGAAGCGCAAAAAAGGGGAGAGCAGGGCGGACGGTTTACTTGAAATTATCTTGGAAATTATATTTGATGGAGTATTTGAAGCTGCTGGCTCAAAGCGGGTGCCGCTGCCGGTGCGCATCTTTTTGACGGGAATTCTTGCGCTGTTTTATCTCGGCCTGATTGGATTTATAGTTTGGGTTGGGATTTATTCGAAAAGCAAGATCCTGATGGCGGTATCGGCAGTGGTTGTGATTGGCTCTGCCGTTTTGGTCTGGTGTCTTGTCAGACGCAGAAAGCAGCGGAAATAAGGGGAAAAAGATCACTGCGATATGATTTGATAAAAGGAATCCATTTTCAAGGGTCATGGTGCTTGTTTTTTGTTTGCTCCCATTCCTTTGTCCGCCGAAACACGGTTTTGCTCAGCAGCAGGACTGCCGTCATGTTTGGCAAAAACATCAGCAGGTTCAGTGTGTCCGATATGGCCCAGACGAAGGGAAGACGAATCACCGACCCAGCGATGACAGCAAGAAAAAACAGAGCCTGGTACAGCCGCAGCAGCTTTTTGCCGGAAGATAAATAGCTCAAACAGCTGGAGCCGTAGCAATACCACCCCAGTATGGAAGAAATAGCAAAAAAGAAAATACTGATTGCGATAAAGCCGGCCGCAAACTGTCCCGTTACAGAAGAAAACGCGGCTGTTGTCAGCGCGGCGCCGTTCAGGCCGCTGTCCCACAGCCCCGAAGTTAAAATCACAAGGGTGGTCAGTGTACACATTACCACGGTGTCAAAGAACACCTCAAAAATACCCCACAAGCCTTGTTTGGCGGGACTTTCCGCCTCTGCGCTGCCGTGTGCGATCGGCGCGGAGCCAAGGCCGGCTTCGTTGGTAAATATGCCCCGCGTCACGCCAAAACGGATGGCATTGGCAACCGTGTATCCTAAAATCCCGCTTCCCGCTGCCCGGAAATGGAACGCAGATGTCACAATCAGCGATAAGGCCTGCGGGAGCTTTTGGGCATTGGCACTGATGACAAACAGACATGCCCCAAGATAGAACAGCGCCATAAATGGCACCAGCTTTTCACATATTTTTGCAATCGATTTGATCCCGCTGAAGGCCGCAAAAGAGACGATAACCGCAACGACCAGCCCTACGAGCGGCTTTGACAGGCCAAACGCCGAATGGAGTGCATCCGATACCGAATGGGACTGGACCATATTTCCCACTCCAAAGGAAGCCAAAAGGCATACGACGGCAAATAAGGCAGCCAGCTTCGGCATATGCAGTCCGTTTTTGATATAGTACATCGGACCGCCGCGCAGGCTGCCGTTCTGATCCTTTATCTGATATTCCACCGCAAGCAGGACCTCGGCATATTTGATAATCATGCCGAAAAAAGCGCTTACGATCATCCAAAAAATAGCGCCAGGCCCGCCGCTGACAATAGCGGTGGCCACTCCCACAATGTTTCCGGTCCCCAGCGTTCCTGCAAGTGCCGTGGAAACAGCCTGGAACGGGGTGATCCCGTCTTTGGCTTCTTTCCTGCGGCCGCGGGTAAAAAGGCTTCCAACCGTTGCACGGAGCGCCTGTCCCAGCCTCCTGAACTGAAAGAAGCGGGTCCCAAAGGAAAGATACAGCCCCGCTGCCAGCAGAGCAATTACCATGGCAGGCGTCAGATAAGCGTTTATTTTTTCCAGCATCGTGTGTTCACCGCCAATTCTGTTTTAGTTATATATATGCGGACAGGGAAAAAAATAGTTTTCCTGGAAGAAAAGTCTTGATTTTTTGAAAAAACCATGATATAATAGTTACCGTTATGGGCCTGTGGCGCAGTTGGGAGCGCAACTGAATCGGTTACACACCCCGATGCTGCAAAAATTGAATCAGTTAAAATGTGTTTCTCATATGGGCCTGTAGCGCAGTTGGGAGCGTGCTTGAATGGCATTCAAGAGGTCGAGGGTTCGATCCCCTTCAGGTCCACCATAACGCGCATATACGAACCCTGTTCATTATCAGGAATGTATTTGCGGTAATTGTAAGAAAAGAACCAAGGCTATCATAACCTTGGTTCTTTTCTTAATTTTTAGTCTTGCACTATTGTGTCTGAGCCTGTTATTTATCGGCTCTTTGTCAACTAAAACAGCCGGGCGGGTTTGTATCTTATTTTTCGGCTTATACTGCGTTCTGTCACGCTTATCTATTCCAAATTTAGAGTTTCTCCGCTTTTCACCGCGAAAAGCTTTCCGTCTTTTTCAAACCAGACAGAAACGGCATTCGGATTATATACGATACTGCAATCGGCGCTGAACTGCAAGCGATGATATGCCTCGATATAATCATAAATTTGAATATTGGTCGCATACCAGATATCCGCCTTGTTTCCGACCTTTTCGCAAAAGTTTTCTATCACCTGCCAGTTGTGGTTTCCCTCAAATTCATAGCTGTGTCCCCAAAGATAAAACAGCCACGGTGCACGGGTCGGCGTTTCGTTCACAAACCGCTCCGAAAGTTTCATTAAATTTGGGTTGTCATGATGGCATGTCGCTTTTAACCGCAGCCAATCGGTCGGAATATCAAAGCCTTCGGTATATTTTACCGTACGGGCATAAGTAATTCCGGCAGCGTGCAGACCCGCGATCAGCTCGTCGCTGTATGTGCCAAACGGATACGCCATCCCGCGAATCACTGTTCCAAACAAACACTCCAGCTGGATTCTGTCCGCCAGAACCTCATGAACAGCCGCAGGGAGAGGCAGTTGTTCCAAAAAAGGATGCGTTACGCCATGCACCGCAACCTCATGTCCGGAATCGGTATACAGTGCTTTTGCCTGCTTTTCCGTCATTCTGCGGTGTAGCTGCCCCGGCGGATAAACATGCCCCTCCGGCGCAAACAAACCGCTGTTCAGGTTAAAAGTGCCCTTTATACCATGCTGATCCATGATTTTCATCAGCCGGATATCCTGCTCCACCCCGTCATCATAGCTCAGTGTTAACGCTTTTTTCTTTCCTTCGGGGAATCGTAAAAAAACACTTCCCATAGATCATTCACTCCTTTTGAAGCAATTCAAAACTGAACACGCGACATTCGTCGTTTCCCCATGTTTCTAAAAAGCGCGCGGTCACTGATGTTACTGTTCGTTCTTCCACCCACAAATACAACCTTTGGTGATAATCTGTAACCGATATGGTTTCGGTTGTTCCATCCGTCTGCTCCAACTCAAGGGTAAACGCTTTCATCAGTGTTTTAGGTAGATATGATTTCCCGAAGTCCAAAAACAGATTATGCTGCATCGGACGATTGAGCTTGCGTTCCCGCTCCGGAAGTGTAGAACGGTTCAAATCACTGTCAAAGATCAGCCGGATTCCGTGAATTTTCTGCGGGGAATCAAAGTGGTAGGAGGCATAACATCCTTTTTCCCCTGCCGCGGCATTGTCCGCTCCGCCAGATGAACGCTCCTGCCCGTTGCGCAAATTTTCAGCATTTTTCATATTTGAAACGAGCGAGGCTTTCCGGGTAAGCTCATTTATTCTTGCTGCAACAAAGGGCAGATGACAGTCGTTTCGCATCAGCTTTTGCTGCAAATCGTTTATATAACCGCAGATATCCCGCGGCATAAGTCCCTTTTGCACCGCCATTGCGGCGGCGGTTCCGACCGCCTGCCCAAGCGTTCCGCAGGTTGCCATCACCCGGGTGGAGCTCATGGCTGAATGCGTCACGCTGATATTCCGGCCGGCAAACATCAGATTTTCTATGTTTTTGGAATAAACACAGCGATAGGGAATTCCATACGGCGAGGGCGCCGGATGATATATGGTCGGCGGTTCTGTTCCATAAATACCGTCCGGGTTATGATCATCCATGGACCAGCCGCCGTAAGCAATGATATCATCAAACCGCCCCTCGGTCTCAACATCATTCTGCGTCATCACATAATCGCCGATATAGCGGCGGGATTCCCGCTTGCCGGGCAATATACCGATCCAGTCCAAATCAAAGCATTTGTTCTTTTCTTTGTTTTCCGGCGCATTTTTCAAATAATCCCATACACCATATGCGATTTTCAGCAGATCATCTCGCAAAATTTCGGTATCGTCAATCGTATTGGAGGTACCGCCTACTTCCAAAAACCAGAAGTTTTCACTGTCCATCTGCAAGGTGGGTGCACGAAACGGAAAACTTTCAGCGGTAAATTTTTTTGCCCACTTTGGGGGTACAAACTCCCGTTCTTCTGTATATTCTCTTGCCTGCAGCAGACAACTCATTCCCATGGTTTTGGCGTCTGCCTGATCTGGCGCAATGCTTTCTCCATACTCGTTTCTTGCCTCTCTGCCCATGCGGTATTCCGCGCCGGTAATCGGCGCCAAAACGCTGTCCCCGGAGCAGTCGGCAAAGATTTTCGCCTTTATTTTGTGAAATTTCTGGGTGGTCAGCTGCCAGCCGGTAATGCTTTGCAAACGGTTGCCGTTCATTTCTCCGTTCATACAGGAGCAGTTTAAAAACAACGTCAGCATAGGCTCGTTTTGCGCCATTTCCAGCATAACGCTGTCCCAGATGTGATAGTTTTTATAAGGGTTCCGGTAATAATTTTCTAACATCAATTCTTCTATCAGGCCAGTTTCCCGATTGTTTTCGCCATGCGCACCGCAAACCCACATTCTGATTTCAGAGGAGGCATTTCCGCCCAGCATCGGCCGGTCCTGCATCAGCGCAGTTTTCGCCCCGCTGCGCGCTGCCGCTACCGCGGCGCAGAGTCCCGCAATTCCGCCGCCGACCACACAAAAATCAAATTCATGCTCGATTGTATCAAAAAACTCCATGTTTTACTGTTTCCTTTCTGCAAGTTTCAAAGCAAAAAACACAGGCAGTTATTTTACCTGATACTGCCAAAACGCATAGCTTTTTTCTGCTTTCATCGCCACCGGATATCTGCCGTCTGTCCCAGGATGACGCCCCAGCGTCACCTTATTTTTCGCATTGCTGCAAAGCAATTCCGTTTGCAGTACGGCGTTCGGCGGCAGCTTTAAGCCAAGATTAATTTCATCATACCTGCTCTGTTCCCGCAGCAGCAAAAGGTAACCGCTGTCCGGCGTGACAGCAAACTGAAACCCGGTTATCTGCATACCGTCCGGCATTCTGCTCACCGGTATCACATCCGCTTTGTCCAACAAAGCGCGGTGCGCCTTATAAACCGGAATAATTCCGGAGAGCGCCTCCTTTTCCTCCTGTCCCAACCCGGAAAGCTCCATCCACATCAGCGGATTGGACGGCATCACAGAGGCGAACAGATAATCCATGCTATATGCAGCCGGGGCAAACGGATCATTGCCATACTGCGCCATGTTCCTTTTGTTGTTCAACAATTCAAACTGAAATTTCCGCGCCGGCAGATATTTTGAAAGCTGCCATAAATTTTTTAAGGTGTGATGCGGATAATAGGTGCCCCAGTCGGTGTATCGGTTTTCCACAAATAATGTACCATATTCCCGGCGATACAAATAACCCAGCCGCCGCTCGGCCGTAATATCCTGGTTAAACATCACGTTGCCGTTTGATTGTTTCGTCACCGTTTCCAGCAGGCGGCAATAGTTTTCTTCTGCTTTTTTGCTTATAATATCAATTCCGTCCAGCTTAAAATAGCGGATATGCAAATCAGAATAAAACGCCAACAGCTGTTCCGCATCTTTTTTCCAGTTTTGATAGTCCTCCGAGGAATCGGGTGAGAACCAAAGGCCAAGCTCCACCCCATACCTTTTTCCATATTCAACCAAAGGGAGCAACCCGTTAGGAAATTTTACGGGATCAACAGCCCAAAATTCCTTTTTCTGTGCATAATAGCCGCCGCCCCAAATACCGTTTTCTCCAAGGCAGGAATTCATGGTAATTCCCTGCTGCCAGCCGTCATCTAACTGTACAACATCAACGCCCAGCTCCGCAGCAGTTTCGATCTCCTGACAAACAAAGGCTTCAGAAAGCACGCCGTCTTGGTTTCGGTCTCCCCAAGTGTTTGACATGATAAAAGAAGGCTGTGTGTTCAAAAAGCTGCATTGCCTACGGTAAAGCTTCCGAAACGCCGGAATCAATTCCTCCGGTCTACCGACGCCGATTGTCACACCATAACCATCGCACCCGCTATCCCCCGATTCAGCGCCAAACAGCCCGCTGCCGTACAATTGTATCCGTCCAGCTCGATCTGTAACTTTCAGACCTCCGGCCCCAATGGCCGATGACGGGCATGGTGAGTCCTTTATAAGCAGCAGTTCTTCTTCAGCTAAATAGTCCGTCAGCAGAAAAAGATTTCCCTCGCTGATGATTTCTTCTCCGTCCCACAGCAGTTGTTCCCGCTCACTGACCAATGTGTCATGGCAATCGGTCTGGTCCTGCAAACAAACCGACTTCAGACGAAAATGACAATGTTTTGGTAAAACCAGCTCGTCAAGCACATCATCGTCCAAAGAGATTTCCCCATAATAACGGCTGGATACAGTCAAAAACGGCAGTCGCGGATATATTTTTATCTCTGTCTTGACGGCATTTTTCCTGTTTTTATGGGTGATCACCGTCCGCAAACAGTCCTTTACGGTATCTGCTGTCAGTTCGACTGCCGGAGTCTGTTCCGCATATATTTTCCAGTGGCACTGCTCAGCATCCCTGCCCCAAAAATATTTCGTTTCTTTGTTGACGATTCCAGTCGATATTATACCGTCGCAGGCAATCTGATACATACGCTCCACACAATCGTTTCCAATGGTCAAACAACCGTTTTCATAACTTGCGTAACAATCTTGATAGGTCTGTTGCTCTGGCATTTTTACACCTCATTTTTACCCATTATATCAGAAAAAAACGCTGATCACAAACAGTATCAGCGGTTTTTTCCGAATGTATGCTGAATAAATCAGGTTTTGATTTATTCAACAGACGTTACTTGTCATCATTCCAAGGCCACCGTTACAATATCAAACGGACGATAGGATATAGCCTCACCTTTAGACAGCTCCGCCCCTGTTTGTATTTCAGAAAGATTGCACACCTTCGCTGTTTGATAATCAAACTGTGCCTCAAGCCGATTTTGTGTGGTTACGCCCAGCGCCTCATAACTGCGAACAATAACGGCGTTGTTGTCCTCTGCCTTTTTGACGCTTTCGATAATAACCTGCCGGTTGCTGTGCGCAATCAGACTGCATTCCTGCGGGAGCAGTCCGTCATGCGGCTCTGTCTCCGTTTCAATCAACGGCACGTTCAGCTCATATGCATATTTGATTGTTTCCAAACGATCAGCTACACCGTTGTTTATAAAAAGTGCATAGTTGAACTCATGATGCCCACGGTCAACCTGCTCGGCGGGATAAAATGTGCTACGCAGTACATTCATTTCCAAAATGCCGTTTTTGGCATAATATCCGTATTTGCAGTCATTTAAAAGGGCAAAGCCGGAATTTATATCATTCACCTGTACCCATTTATGCGCCGGAATCTCGTATTGTGCCAGTTCCTCGCCGGTATTATTTTGGGTGCTGCGGGAAATATTTCCAAACTGGATGTCGCAATCCACCCGATCAAAGCAAATGTTTGGCGCAAATTGCAGCCGCAGCATTACATTTTCCTTTTTCCAATCTACCTCGCAATGAGCAAGCAACAAAGGACTGTCCTGTTGCAACCGAAGTTCCAGTGAAATATCAGATTTACCGTAACGGTACTGCTGTCTGCAAACAGCACATATGTCCTCTTGGGCAAATTGTTGTGAAACAAATTCTGCCTGCTCAGGCTCATGACAGCGGTATTCATAAGGAAAATCCCACGCATCAGAATGTTCAGGTTTCTCCGGATAAAGCAGCAGCCTGTTGGACGGCGCTGCCAGCATTTCTTTTTTCCTCTTTTTGTCAAACATGGAAAGAATGCTGCCGTCAGACCCAAATTTTACAACAAGCGAATCATTTTCCAGCACACCGCTTTCTGCATAAGCACCGGCTTGTGGCTCTGTTTTGTCTGCCTGCGCACTGTCTATCACGGTATATCCCATTGCCGGAATCTCCGCTTTTATAAAGCCGCTGTCTGTTTTTACATATTCTGTTCTCGGAAAAGAAAGGGTGTTAAACAATATTTTCGGCTTTG
Source organism: uncultured Clostridia bacterium (assembly GCA_944386455.1). Classification (GTDB taxonomy): domain Bacteria; phylum Bacillota; class Clostridia; order Oscillospirales; family Ruminococcaceae; genus HGM13222. Next base: position 14,994 of record CALXBC010000002.1, read on the forward strand.
CCGCATTTTCGGTGCTGATCTGTCCTGCCAATGCGTTGATTGCCTCATTCCGCAATGCTGTCGTTTCCTGCATCAAAATCTCATAACGTGCCTCTGATTCCTCATAAACGCGGTCGATAGAAGAACCGGGCAAAATATCATGGAATTGGTAAAGCAGCACTTCTTTCCAGATATCCTCCAGCTTTTGCTGCGGATAGGAGAAATTGGCAACCCGGAGCGCCATGGCAGACAAAAACTCGGTGTCCCGCAGCAAAAACTCCATTTTACGGTTATATCGCTTATTTCTGGCGGCGGTTGTATAGGTTCCCTGATGCTTTTCCAAATACAGTTCTCCGCGCCATTCCGGATAATCGGTTTTTTCTCCCATACGGGCAAAAAAGTCCCGAATCATTCCCTGCTGCACCGGCGGCATTCCCGGCAAATGCTCCTCCCGCTTTAAATATTCCAGATGGTAGGGGCTGGGGCCGCCGCCGCCGTCACCGATTCCAAAGGGCAGCAGCATTTCGCCGTATTGTCCGCTGATTGCCATGCTCTCCTGACAGGCTTTGATAGAACAGGGGGCGGCCTCGCTCAAATAATTGCCCTCCGGCGGCATATGTACCAATACCTTTGAGCCGTCCAGTCCTGTCCAGTAAAAGTTGGTATAAGGGAACCGGTTGTGTTCATTCCACGAAAGCTTAATGGTGGAAAAATAGTCAATGCCGCTCTTTTTCATAATCTGCGGTAAGGCGGCAGTATAGCCAAACACATCCGGGAGCCATGCAAAATCAACCGTTTGGCCAAACTCCTTTTTCCAATATCGGTTGCCGTATAAAAACTGGCGCACCAACGATTCCCCGCCGGCAAGGTTGGTGTCCGATTCCACCCACATGGCGCCCTGTAATTCCCATTTGTCTTCCTGAATCCGCTTTTTCACCCGCTCATAAAGCACCGGGTGATCCTCTTTGATCCACTGGTAAAGCTGCGCCTGGCTGGAACCGAAAATATATCCGGGATAGCGTTCCATTAAATCCAGTGCTGTGGAAAAAGTACGCGCTCCCTTGCGGCGTGTTTCCCGGATCGGCCAGCGCCAGCCCAAATCAATATGCGCATGGCCGGTTGCAAGCACGGTTGTCGATTCGTCCCCGCCGACACGTGCATAATAGGCTCCGGCGATAGCGGATGCCTGTCGGTATTCCTCTTCCGTGTATTTGTTCAGGCAGGAAACCGCTCGAAACAGCACATCCAACAGCTCATAATAGCGCGGCTCTGTTTTCTGGTTGGTTTCCAGCAGCAGCGCAAGAAGATGCAAATCATAATAAAGTGTTCTTGCCTGTTCATCACATACGGCGGCCCACGCTTCTTTTAAGGTTCCGTTGTCGCGATATACCCCAAACAGGTCGTTGCAGCCGGCGTCAATCCATACATCCACACAATCTCCGCCTTCGGCGGCCTCGGAAAAAGGAACGATTCGTTTCCCCGGAAGCCCCATGCGTCGGTCAAACTCAGAATTGATATTGGTGATTGCACGAAACGGATTTCCCTCAGCGTCATAAACCAGTCCCTCGCCATTCAGGTCGATGACCAAAACAACCTTTTTCCCTGTCGCCATTTCAGGCAGGCTGGCTGTTGCATGAAACCATGCGCAGTCAAAAAGCTGACCCCAGCTTTCGCCCGGCAGTACTGAAATTTTATTGCCGCTTTTTCTCTGCTGATAGGGGACCGGCTCTTTGGTCGTATATGCCGTCATCTGCAAATCACATATTTTTGTATAAACCCTATTTTTTAAATTTACAACCGCTGTTTTGCAATAATTCAGGCGATTTTCTTCATTAAACATATCATGCCTCTTAGACCAATATTATTCTTCCGGCTCACGCTTTCTTTTCCTGTTCAGAAGCAATAAAACAATAATGCCGGCAATGACCGCCGTTGCGGCAACGCTCCCCAAAACAATCCACAATCCGGCGGAATGATTTTTGCCGTCTTTGCCCGTCTGTTTGTCCCCCGCAGGCTGTGACGAGGTTTCTCCTGCCGAAGATTCACTCTCATCTGCCGGTTCTTCAGAGGATGTGGATTCCTCCGATGGTTTTTTCTCAGAGGACACTGTTTCCTCACCGGGTGTCTGTTCTTCATTCCAATCGGTGCTGCCGCTTTCCTCCTCCCAATCTGCATCCGGCAGAGTCGGAAGGGGAGGCTGCTCCTCGGTAACCTCCGGCATATCGGATTTTTGATAAAAGCCGATGCTGTCCAGCCAAAGCTCCCTGCCGCTGAAATATTCGCAATCTGCATACAGATACATCCGCATAAACTGGTCGCGTCTCAGCGTGGCGCCTCCAGTGCTTTGAAAGGCATAAAAAGGGATCCAGACATAACCCTCAAATTTGCTGTTCACCCGAATCACATTGCCGTCTCTTACCTGTGATTCTGTGGTTTTTCCGCCTTTTTCGGTCATGTAAACGGTTTGCCCCGCCACAGCCTGTGCGCGGGAGGGCATATCAAACTGCAGCTTAAACTCCACATATCTCGGTCGTTGCGTGATCTCAGGCGTCCTAACATAAAAGCATACACCCTCTTTTAAAGACAAGTCGCGGCAATAGATCGGCAAATCAAATCGGATTCCCTTAAAGCTTTCTTCTGCTCCGGTCGCTTTAAAACTCAGTTTCAGACTTTTCCCTTTATCTGCATACCGGTTGCTGAGTTCGTAGCCAAAATCTGTATCTTTCAGCGTGACTGCGCCGGAATCCACCAGCTGTTCCACGCTGTCCTGCTCAAATTCAAAGGCAGGCAGCACCTCGGCTGCGGCGGGAAACACAAACAGCATACATAGCACCAGAACACATATTACTTTTTTCATCAGCAGGATACTCTCCTTTCATTGTAAAAACGCAACACGAGCTGTTATTTGACGATATTGTCTTTTATCACCGTATTCAGCCCTACTCCGATAATGTCCACACACTCCTCCTGCTTGCCAAAACTCATATAGGCCGAGTTTTCCCATGTGTTACCGATAATCTGTACATTTTTTGCATTTTGTACATTAATCATACCGCGCTTTGGATTGTTGGAGCCATGCGGCTTATCGTTTACAAACCGGTTGCCGCGGATCACCACATCGGAGGAGGATTGCACGCCAAAGGGCTGGGAAGGAAAATTTTTGAAAAGGTTGTTTTCAAAAATGAGGTTTTTAAAGACCGCCGCATTCACCGTACCACCCTTATTCAATGCAGCAATATTGATCAGCGGCGTCCAGTCGCTGACATTGCATTCCTCAAAGGTATTGTTTCTGACAACCAGTCCGTCAACTCCGGTTCCCTCGCACCAGGATTCATGAATATCTGCCACAACAAGAATGGCCGCGCCTTGGGTGCGATAATAGGTGTTTCCCTCCACCAGTCCATTGCTGCTTCCCAGCAAGGTCCCACGCGCTCTGTTGGAGCCAAACCGATTGTTTTTAATCAAATAATTGCTGCTGTTATATCTTGAGTTAAACAGGATACAGCCTTTTTTCGCTGTTTTTGGAACTTCTTTGTCAAAGGTTACCTTTTTGATGTAGTTGCCCTCATCCTTTACCTCGGTAACCTTTGCAGAAAAACCGATCGGTTTGTAATCTGCGCTGTAAAAGGTAATGGTATCCCCCGGCTCTGCGCTCAGTCTGCGTGCAAGAATGGAATTGCCGACCAGCCGGTTGTTCAGTTCTCCCACATTGTCATGGATATTGATGCAGTCATCGCCGCTGGACTCAAAGGTACAGTCCTCAATCCTGCCGTTGCCCAGCGTATTTACAATATGCAGACAGTCCGCAGTCGCGCTGATATGCCGGTCGCTTCCGGGCTTAATTTTGACGCTGCAATCCAAAAACTGATAATGGTGGGTGCTGCTTGTCGCTTTAAACGCCATACCAGCTGAGGACCAGATATTGATATTGCGCGCCGTAAAATCAGAGCATCCGCTGACAACAAAGGCGTCAGAACCATAGGAATAATGGCGGACCAGATAATATTCGCCGACAGACAGCGCATCCAGCTTACTTTTATAGGTCAGCCGCATTTTATTGTTGCCGATTTTTTCCTGCTTGGTGATGCCGGTCTGGTTGCCCCAGATGGCAAGGTTTACTTCGCTCCCGGGGGTCAGGTTTTCCAGCTTGTCACCGGACATTCGGTTAAAATCAAAAAAGGTAACGGTTGACGGGATGGTTTCACATTCCGGGAATTCCAAATCCACTGTATTTTCTCCCGTGGCAATCACTTTTACCACCGATGCAAGCCGGGATTTTTCCCAGTTCCAGTCAATGTTGATGTTTTTCACTTCAACCCGCTTGCAGTCTGTAAATTTCAGCCACATATACTGGTTTTGGAACACAAAAGTCGAACCCTGCCCGTCGATGATAACATCCTCAGCGCCGACCAATTCGTTTGGTACACTGCTTGAAAACTGATAGGTTCCCTTAGGGATCACAAGTTTGGTGCCCGGGTTCAGTCGACAATGGTTCAGCGCTGTCAGCAGGCCATCGGTGTTGTCACTTTTTTCGGCCGACATTCCAAAATCTGCTGCCGAAACAGTTTTCAAACCGCGTTCCGGCACCTTGATTTCAAATTTTACAGAAGAACTGATGGTTACTTTATCCGTATGATACCCGACATTCGGGCGGGGGGCGGTACTGCTGGTTTCGGGGATATCGGGATCCGACGGATCAGCGTCCCAACCGGTATTTTCGCTTGGTACAAAAGAGCTTTCCTGCTCTGAGCTTATCATACTTTCCATGCTTGACATATCACTCGACTCCTGTTCCGCTGTACTTGAACTGCTTTCTGATTGTACAAAATTGCTTGAACTCCCGGACGGATTGTCCTTTGCCGGCGTACAGCCTGCCAAAAAGACCAACCCGAGCACTGCTGCAAAAAAACGTTTTTTCATAAGCCTTCTTCCTCCCTGTTATCCAACTAACCCACAATACCGCTGCGTTCAATGCTCTCGGTAAAATAACGCTGCAAAAAGACATACAAAATCACCAGCGGACCGATCACAATGATATACGCCGCCTGTGTCAAAGCAGTCAGCAAATCATTGTCAATTGCGGCACCGCTTGAAATGTTATGGATAGTCACATCTATTTTTGCCTTTAACTGCGGCAGCTGACCCGCCAGCGTCATGCTGCTGCGCATAAATGTGTTGGTAAAATAATAATCGTTCCAATACCAGACAACACAAAGCAAAGAAACAATGACAAAAACGGGAACCGCCGCCGGAATTACAACCCTGACATAGGTTTTCAGCGGATTACAACCGTCAATCGCCGCCGCATCCTCCAGTTCTTTTGGTAAATTGGAGAAAAACCGGCTGAAAATCAAGATAAACAGCCCGGAACGGATACCGGCGCCCAATGCCGCAGGAAGATACATGGAAATTTCTTTCCCCAGCAGGCTGTATGTCAGCGGTTCTCCGGTGAAAAGTCCGACCAGCTGCCCGATTCCGAAAAAGTCAAAATACTTAAATCCCACATAAGAAGATATCAGAATATTCTGCGGAGGCACAATAATCATCAGCACTACCAGGCCGAACAACAGGGCTTTGCCTTTAAATTTATATCTTGCCAGACCGTATCCTGCAAGTGAACAGGATACCAACGTACAAAAAGTGGAAACCAACGTGATTTTTGTCGTGTTCAGCATTGCGAGCGGATAGTCAAAAACATCCAGCAGCCGCTTGAAATTATACAAGGTCAAGCTTTTCGGGATCCAGACAACAGTTGGGTCGCTTAACTGTTCAGAGGGCCGAAAGGCAACGCTGAACATATAAAGCACCGGAAACAAGGTGACAACCGACAGACAAATCAGCATCAGCATCCGGTAAATCCCACCAAGCCGCTTACCGATCAGGTTGGCTCTCTTTTTGGTGTTTTGCCGCCGCGTTTCTGCGTCAGTGTGAAATAGCAATGATCTCATCTTTATAACCATACCTTTCTGGGGCTTTTGTGCGGTTTTGGGCAAGCAACGCGCAGACCAAAATTTCGACTTGCTGCTTGTCAAAAAGACACAAAAGCGAAGTTTGGAAGGAATGCGGTGCATTTCTTTCAAACTTTTCACCTACTCCGAATAACTGAATGTTTTTCTGGACAACAGCCAGAATACAAATGCGACAATAATAAAGACTGTAATAAAATAAATACTGGCCATTGCCGAGCCCAGTTCAATATCCAAGTTCTGTGTCAGCTTGGAAATATGCTTCATTACCGGGTTACCCGCATCGCTGAAAGAATCGACAACCGTATAAACAACATTTACAATAATCATCGGCGATATCATCCGGAAGGTGACCAGCCAAAAGGTCTCCCACTTGTTGGCGCCCTCCAGTTCCGTAACTTCATACAAATACCCGGGAATTCCTTTTAAGCCCGCAATAAACACCAAAATCTGAACGCCGGATTTCCATGTCAATTCAAAAATATTGTTCACGACTCCCATGATTGTGCTGATCAGTCCCTCGCTCATCCCAAGGCTGATCAGCATCGGCTCCATAGAAAGCGCCTGAAACATCATCACAGACTGATCGCCGCTTAACGCCGCCGTTGCACTGCCCTCCACAGCTGCGGCAACCTGACCGCTGCTGATGATAACCGGCAGAAAAAAGGCCGCACGAAAAAAGGTTCTTCCATGAAAATCACTGCTGAGAACAACCGCTATCCCAAGGCTGAAAACCAAAATAAACGGTACCTCATACAGCATATCGGTCAGTGCATTCAAAAAAGCCGGTAAAAACTCACTGTTTCCCACAAAAGCGTCGATATAATTCTGAAAACCGGCCATTGACATTTTTACGCTGTTTTCCTGAAACTCCAGGGTGCTAAAGCTGTATAACAGCGTGTTGATAAAGGGCCGCAGGAAAAAGGTGATTGCGCCTATCACAAACGGCAGTGTAAACAAAAAGCCGGTTAATGCTTTTCTTCGCTCATAAGTTAATCCGGGCCGTTTCACTGCAATTCCCCCTTTTCCAAAATCAAATAGTTCTTTGGCTCAACAGTATATTTTCCGTTGGTTAACGTCTTATCCGTATCATTTAAAAGCAGTGCGGCGCCATTTTGATAAACAATCTGGATCAGACCCTCGCTGTTCCTTGTCCGGCTTTTTATGCCGCTTGACTCTGTCGCTTTGCGAAGTGCCTGCACCGCATTTAGCTCCGTTATCATCTGCTCGCGAAGCTGTTCATAACGGCAATGGAAAATTCCCGCCGCCGCTGTTTTGTCCGGTCGGATTTCCTGATTCCACATCAATGTATAAGAAAGGTCGCTGCCGCTTTCCAACGCTTTTAAAAAGGCGATAGAATAATTTGCCGACTCATTGATAGCCGGGCTTGAATATGCCAGATAACCCTCCAGCACCATCTGATAAAAGGGGACATCCTCATCAAAAACAGAGTGTCTGCCGGAAGAGGTCGGGACATGATACACATAGTCCAAATACGGGAGCGCATAGGCATTTGCGCCGTTCGCCGTTAATTTGGCGCCTGACTTTTTCAGCTTGCTCAGCTGCTCTGTGACAGCCTTTTCTGTTACACTGCGCGGATACACAATTTTATCCTTGTAACAGGAATAAAGCAGGTTTGCCAACTCGCCCACATCCAAAGTGGCCTGCGCCGGCAGCTTTTTGATCAGCTTATCTGCAACATCAGACAATTTCTGCGGTGCAACCAAATACCTGGAGCCCCCCGGTGACAGCGGCTGATAGGTGCTTAACTGATACTCAAACAGCCGTGTGATTGCCTTTGACTGATTTCTCACCGCATCAAAGAAACGATTGACGCCGTTTCCGCCCTTGGAGAAGGTCATCAGCCTTACGCTCTGATAAAGCTCTGCTCCGCTTGCCTCTTTCAGCCTGTCAAAGCCCTTTTGACCGCCTAAAATCCCCAGCGGCCGGAGTGACGACGTCACCTTTCCCTTGACTTCATCCTTATGTGAATTTTTAAGGGTGACACGGGCTTTGGAAATCCCGGCTTTCTCTTTCATTTCTGCTAAAATATCAGTTAGCTGATCATAAGTTGTCAGTGCTGTCTGCGCATGATAAGGGATCCCCAAAAAGTTCTTTTTTTGCAGGGTGCTTTGCTCCGTCTGCAAAAAAAGCCCATCTCCCTTTGATGCTTTGGGCTGCCGCTCTCCAAACACGGCGTTTTGCACAGCTTCCGCCATGCCGGCAAGTTCTGCCTTTTCCCCGTTCAAAAAGCTGCAGGTCATTACAATTTTATCATCCGGCAGCGGATTGCGATCAAACTCTTTGTTTTCATCTCCCGCTTCCAACGAGAAGGTATAAGAACGCCGAAGCTGAAAATCAAAATAAGCATGGTTATAGCTGGTAACCGTTTCTGAGGGAGCGGCGTTCAGATAAGCATATCCGCCGCCCTGCTCCAGATAAGCAACCATGGCACCATCCTGCATTTTTACGCCGCAGGCAGGAAGATAGATCTGCTCTTCCTCCGGCAAAAGAGTCATTTGCTCATAAGCGGCGTCTCTGCCGTAAACCTCCTGCCGATAACTGCCAAAGGTGTTCTTTTGGTTGTTTAAATAAATCAAAGCACCGCTGCCGTCCGGCACAAGCAACCAGCCGGTATCCTGCATCGAGGCGGCGCACAGATACGGATACAACGTAATATTATAAATCAGATTATCAGCGGTTTCCTTTATTTCCGAAAACGCAATGCTCGCCTTGATGCCGGTATCGGTTAATTCCACTTTGATGGGGATGGTAATGCCAAGCTCCGGAAAATCATAAACAGCAACAAACCCACTATCCTGTATTTTTACCTGCAAGCCGTCTTTTCGGTAGCTGCCCGCATGTGAATTGGTGGCGTTTTCGCTCCCGGCCTTGTCAATATACTGCACCCATAGCTGAGAGTACAAATTGGTACGGTTAATTCCTTTGGCAAAATCGTCCTCCTCTGCATCGGGCGGGTTGCTGCCCCATTCTTTCCCGCTTTTTTTGTCGGTCAGAGTAAAACGGCCGTTTTCGGCGTTTACCGCCAGAGAAAAATGCGTGTTCTCCGCTATCGTTTCATATTCTGCGTCGGTTGCTTCTTTCGCGTCAGAGCCGTCTGTCATCCAGCCGGGTACCGTATCTGACGAATCATCAGCCGCAAATGCTCCAAACCCAAATGTCAACAGTATGGCAGCGGCAAGCATCAACGCGGTACAGCGCCGCAATCTTATCTTCATCTTTTTGACCATTCCTTTCCGGAGCTACAATCGGAACATAATCTCGTTAAACATGGTGGCAACAATGTTGGCAACCTGCTGAATTACAGCAAAGGACAGTACCAACACAAAGGCGCAGACGACAATACCGGCTATGCTGAGCAAAATCGACCAGATTGTCTTGCCGGTGCTGTAATCATGAACGGCCTTTAACCCAATAATCAGCTGTGCCGCCGACCAGATCAGACCGACATAATAGATAAACTGTACCAGGATATATTCCTCGGCCACCACCATATTAGAAACAGCCGTTACCAAAAAGGATACCAGCGCATACGGCAGCAGCGCATAAGAGGAAACCACAAATACATCCCGCAAAAAGCCTTTGCCCTCCATCAGGCTGGACATTAGCCAGTTAATGACAATAAACGCAAGCGCAATCCCTATTGTCTGCACCAGCATCATGAAAATATTAAACTCGCCCAAATAATTGGCGTTAAATTCAAAGCCCGTATACCAAAACCGAACGACAGCTGTAAAGAAAAACAAAATCAGAACAAAAACACCGGAGGAAATTCTGCCATTCTTTTTATAGGCAAGTTCTTCGCATTCCGCAATCGGATGAAGCATGACCCGGAAAGGCGCGCCGATGGGAACAAGAAATTTTTTCATCATTCCGCCCGCCCGCGTTATCCGCCCGGCAGCCGGCAAGGCACACCGCTTTTTATGGTATATCCGTACTGCGGCAAAGATGAGCAGCGCAAGGCCGATCGCCACAAAAACCAGATAAAAATACTGCCGCACCATCTGGGTTCTGAATTGCCGGAACGCCTTGGAATAACCTGCCGTATCATTGGCCTTTTTATAGCTTTCCATAGCTCCGGTGTAATCACCCATCATAAACTTTCCGTCCCCGATGCCGCGGTATGCAACACTGAAATTTTCATCCAGCTGCGCTATTTTTTTCCAGGGTTCCAGCGTCTCGGTATAATTGCCGCTGTTATAGGTTTCAATCGTATCCTCCACCATGGCGCCGAATTCGGTCGGAGAAAACACCGTAATGCTTTGGGTTGTGTTATCCAGCACAAGGGTATCCTTACCAATGTTGTCAACTGCAACCGGATAGGTAAAATAACCAAGCTGGGAAGAATTTAGGCCGCCGTAAACAAACAGAAGCTGAAAATCACTGTCGTAGCGAAACACACGACCGCGTGCCAGATCCAGCGCACAGATATATCCGTCTTTATCAATACTGATATCCGTAAACCGGGTATAGACAAATTCTCCGTTTACAACAGACTCTAAGTCCCCAAACTTCCTGCCCTCCGGTATAGAGTTTTCGCTCAGAAAATTATATTTACAAAGTCGTTTATCCGCTTTTCCGGAATTATAAGACACCGTATAGATAAAACCCAACTCATCAATATCAAAATTCAAAAATTCAACCGGGACATAGTTTGCCATATTGGAACGCTGTTCCTCGTTCATTAGACGTTTCCATGTCCAGTCAACCATCAGCTTTAAGCTGACGTTGACTTTATTGCTCCCGAAATATCGCTTAAATGTTCCGTCAGAAGAAAAGACCAGCGCGCCTTGCGTAATGCCGCGCACAATGGTAAAGATGCTGCCCGAACGGTCAACCAGTACTTTTTCGGGCTGAAACGCCACCGTACTGACATACTGCGCGGTATCCGGCTTGCCGATTTCCAATGTTACTTTTCCGTTTACATCGGCAACCAAAATCCGCCCGTTTTCTTTGTCGGCAATATACATTTTTCCATCTGCTGTTACAAATATGGAGCTGGGCTTGTTCAGAGTTGTTTCTTTTCCGTCTTTCTTTTGAAAAGACGGATATTTTCGTAAAAACCGATATTCCCGATCCAGTACTGAAATAACGCCGTCTGTCTGATCTACAATATAAATTTCACCGCGTTCTTCCTGAACAAAAAGATCAATCGGATCATAAATCGCGTTTTCGCCCAAGGCGCTCAGCGTAACCTGTTTCACCGGATAATATCCATTTTGTGCCGCATAAGATACGCCGTTTCCGTCATAGTTGTATCCTTTATAGGGTGCCTCGGCCGCAAAACCGACCGTTGTCAGCAAAACACTGAATACAGTCAGACATATGACAGTATGTAAAAAATGTTTTTTCATATGAATTGCCATGCGATACATAATTCGGTCGGTAAAGACCGACAGCCAATCTTGCTGTGTTTTACAAAATTGCCCGGTATCGCTCCTTTCCTTCTTTTTCCTGCGGTATCCGCTAACGGGCTGCTATTCCTTGATCCCGGAAAAAGCCATCGTTTCAATAATCTTACTTTGGGATACCACAAAGACAATCAGCGGCAAAATCATCATAAACACCGCCGCTGCCGATCCGACCCCGATCCGCGCAGTACCTGACGCCACAATCTGGTTCAGCATAGTCGGAAGCAGTTTCAGCTTTTCTGTATAAACAAAGCTGGCGTTGCTGCCGTTCCACATTCCCTGTGACACCAAAATAATCAATGTTAAAACCGCCGGTTTCAGGTTCGGCGCCACAATCTGAAACAGCGTCCGATAATTGGACGCACCGTCCATTCTGGCAGCCTCCATAATAGTATCCGGAATCTGTATCATGAAATTTTTCAGCAAAAACGCGCCCATCGGCGTTGCAACCGAGGGAAGAATCAGCGCAGTATAGCTGTCAATCATCCTAAAATTTGCCATCAGAATATACTGCGGAAAGGCGGTTACCGTTCCGCTGAACAACAGCGAATACGTAATAATTTTAAAAATCACCTTAGAACCGCGGAATTTCATTTTTGCCAGCGGAAAAGCTGCCAGCAGCGCAACAATAACATGCAAAAATGTTCCGGCCAATGTAACAAAAAGGCTGTTAACCACATAACGGCCAAACGGAATCCAATCACCTCCGGCCGAGCGAAACATTGCAACATAGTTTTCAAGTGTGGGCTTTACCACATAAAACCGCGGCGGAAAAACCATGATTTCCTCCAGCGGCTTGAGCGACTGGACAATTGCATACACAAAAGGCAATATCATAAAAGCGCCTAACAGCAGCAAGACAATCAGAAACCCATAACTGCTCTGCTTTCTTCTGCGAGACAAGCGGCCTCTTTTCTTCATTTTTGAATGACCATTCCTTTCTGGAAACTTCCACTAAACCAAAGCCGAAACTATTCCTTTGCGACCTTGTGAATGACGCTGGATAACAGCTTGTTGGCAACTGCCATCATAAAAAACAACACGACTGATATCGCCGAGGCATAGCCCAACTCATACCGCAGATTGCCATAATCCATGATATGGGTAACAATGGTGTTGGCCGCGTCATCAGTAGACGGAAAGCCCGCCAGCGCCACTGCCACCGTGCTGACCGAAAAGGACGCCGCTATCTGCATAACTGCGCCGAACTGGAGCTGCGGCCCCATAGACGGCAGGGTGATATAAAACAGTTGCTGCCATTTGTTTTTCACGCCGTCAATCTCGCCGGCCTCATACATGGTTCTGTCAATGTTCTGCAAACCGGCAACAAATGAAAGAAAGCCGGTGCCCAGACTCATCCAAAGCTGCACGATTATGATGATGGACAGCACATATTTGGGGTCGGTCAGCCATTGAATCGGCGTGCTGATGATACCAAGCTGCATCAGCAGACCGTTTACGATTCCATAAGAGTCCCCGCTGAAAATATAGGCCCAAATCACATAAAGGTTTCCCGAAATACTGGGGGCATAAAACAAAAAGGTGACAACCGTCCGCAGCCATCTGGACTGCTGGCTAATCATCCATGCCACAACAAAGCTGATGATATAGCAAAGTGGTCCTGTAATACAGGCAAACACCAGTGTGTTGCTGATTGCCTTGATAAAACCATCGTCATTTAAAAAAAGCTGAATATAATTATCCACCCCGACAAAAGCAGGGAACTGCACCATATCAAAATAGGTAAAACTCAGCACGATTGACGCTAGGATCGGGATTACCATAAAAAATGAAAACAGAATCAAAAACGGTGCCAGCATCACATAGGCATCACGCGTTACCGTATCTCTGTTTTTTCTTTTCACGCTCATACCGGTTCTCCCTCTCATGATAAAACATATTTCTTCAGCTGATTGTTCTTTCGCTGAATTTCCTGGTCAATCATACTGTTATACTGATAAATTGTGTGCCTTGCATTTTCGTTGTTATAAATCACCTTGCGAAAAGCATTGTTCAGCTGACGAGAAACAAAATAAGTTGCCGGTATTTTCGGCACCATATTTAATCTGTTTAGCTGCTCTGTCAACAGTTCCTTTTCCTGTTTGCCCCACGGCAACAGCTGCAGTGCCTCAATATTGGCCGTGTCATACCGGGCAATCGGGCCCAGCGCCGCCTCAATCTGGTTGCCAAATTCCGCCTGTGTATCGGCCTGGGTCAGCCATTTTAAAAATTCCCATGCTTTTTCCTGCTTTTTGCTGGAGGCAAGTATAATTGCCGCCTCAGAAGCATTCCCCGCAATCGCGTTGCTGAGGCTGCCGTCAGCCAGCTTTGTCGCGGGCAGCGGTTTCATCTCCCACAGCCCGGTGATTTCCGGGGCGGCAGATTTCAGCTGTGTATACAAAACATAGCTTGCCATGCCCAGCGGCATTTCACCTGAACGGAACCGGTTTAAAAAGCTGAAGCTCACCGGCAGGGAATAAACGGTATAAAACTCTGTCCATTTGGTAAAGGCTGTTACCGCCTCTTCGCTGTTCAGAGCCGAGTGAGAAAGATCATCGCTGTAATAGCTGCCGCCGTTTTGATAAAGCAGTGTGGGGAAAATATCCTCTGTCAAACCGACGTTCATATTCTGTCCCTGTATAATCGGGATGATGGTAAACAAGTCATCCCATGTCTCGGGATAGGCGATCCCCAATTCTTCAAAAATGTCTGTTCGGTAAAACATCATGGGAAACGACTGGGTCAGCGGCAAGGCAAAAATGCCGCCCTGATAGGTAAAAGGCACCATGCTTTGCAGGTTGAAACGATCTGCAATCTGGGAAAAATCCTGAAACTGACGCAAATCAAGGAGCGCCCCCCGCGAAGCGTAATTAATCGGATCCGATACCCCGACAAAAAGGGAAACATCAGGTCCGCGACCGGCCATTACCGCCTCCAGCAGGCCGGTTTTTACCATGTTTATGTTCACACGTCCGCCCCGGTAAGAGTTTTCGGCCATTCGCTTAAGCAGCTGAGCCTGATCACGGCCGGCGCCTACCCAGATATTCAGTGCCTCCTCTTCTTTCTCCAAGACGCCGATCTCTGCATAATCAGAATAGAAAGTGGCGATAATATTGCGCACAAAATAGGTAAGCTGTGAGAAAAAGCCTACTGTTGGCTTGTCGACCGGAACGCTGTTCCCGCGGAGCTTTATATAGTCAATGCTGAGCGGCTGTGTTTCCAGGTTCATGGTCCACGCGCTCAACGATGTTATGTTCGAGTTAAAAGAGGTAATACTTTCCGGGATCCGCCCGGTGTTTTTCCGAAACTGTTTCAGCTGGGTCAGCAGGTTGTTCAAAATAGATGCGTCCATCCCGGAGGCAAAGGTTTCAGTCACCTTTTGGTGCAATGCCTGAATACGCGCAATGCTGTCATCCAGCTTTTCTTCCAGATTTGGTACCAGCGCCTTTAAATCATAATCCCTAAAACGATCGGGAGCGGTGCCGGTCACCATAATAATTTCGCGGTAAATTTCATTCAGCGTCAGAATCTCCTGATACATCTCAGAGATGAAATTGCTGTACTTTCCAAGCACTGCCTCCATCCGCAGACGGTGGGTACCTTTTTCCAGATAAAACCGGTACGGCTCTTCGTCACCCAAGGTTTTCATCTGCCAGTTCCCGGAATACGGAAATTCTACTTCATTCAGTTGATCAAACGGTACTTCGCCATCCAATAAAATCCGGCGATAAACATACATACCGTTTTTTTCACTTTGCATTGCCTTGATGTCAATATAATACCAGCCGCTTTTTTCAATGTCGAACTGCCATTCTACCCACTGTCCCGCCTGCGACCAGTTGGTGCCTGACAAGGCGTTTAACTTCATTTTTTCCGGATCGCTGGGCTGTGTACTGGCATTCTGAATGTCATATTTCGGCTGAATCGAAGCGTCAGAGCGCAGACTGGGAGACTCTCCGTTTAAAACGCGGAAAGCGTCTGCGGCGCTGTCCTCTTTTCCTGTAAATGTTTTTTGATAATCCGGATAGGCTTTGGCCGGGACAGGATATTCCAGCCTGATTTCATGCAGAACAAACGGTGCTTTGTCCGAACGCAGTTCAAGCTCATGAACACCAGCCTCCAAATAAAACAATGCCGGGGTCTGGTAGCTGCTGCCCTGTTCGTACAGCCATTGGGTCGTTTTCTGAAGTGCGACCTGCTGCTTGGGCATCATATCGTTTCCACGTTCGTCCTGCACAATCTTATCCAGTGTCCATGGCGTTTTCATTGCAAATTCGCCCGCCTCGCGGAACGGCAGCTTTCCGTCTATCCAAAAGGAAAGTTCAATTCCTTCCATATCCGCCTTGATCGGCGTATAGGACAGCTGTATCCCATAAAAGCCCGGCTCGGGTATTTCTGCCTGCCAGACAGCACCGCTGCCCTCTGTCAAAAATGTGGCGGTGTGTTTTTGCAGATCTATCTGCGCCGCGTCCGTTTCGGCAGCGCCCTGCAATACTGCATTTACAGTGTTTTTTGTCCTTGCCGCATTTGCATTTACCGACAGATATTCTTGATATGATGTAGGTCGGCCCGTCGCCGACGCCGCGTCCTGTACCTGCTGCTGCGTTTCGGCAGCAGCACAGGGCAGTACAGCGTTTATTAGCAAAGACGCAGCCGCTATCAACACAAATCCTCGTTTAAACACACCGTCACCTCTCGAAAATCTTACAAAATGCCTTTATTTTGCTTTTTTCAAAGCCTCATAATTCTTTTTCAAAGCCGCGTCCAGCTTGGGATAAATGCTTTCCACAATTTGGGACCACGGGCGGGTCAGCACCTCGTTGGTAAACGGATAATACTGTCCCTGGTCATAAAAGCCTACGCCGGTGGAACCATCTACACGCGGATACTTGGTATAGTCAGACTCCAGCGCAAGAATCAGATCAGACTGCTCACGCGGGATTTTATTTCGGTCATTGTTCATGTATTTTACCAGCTTGCGGCTGGTTTTGCGGTCGGTATAGTATTGGTCAGAGCTGACATATTTGGCAAGCGCGATATACAGAGCCGCTCCCTGCGGATTTTTGGCTTTGCTGGCAATGGTCCAGCTGGTCCAGCGGCCGTCCACATAGTTTTTGGAGGAGGCGTTGTAACGCGGTACAGGCACACACTCGATCAGCTTATCCTCCCACAGTTCAGCAAAGGTGCTTTCTGCGGTCCATGTATAATCGACCAGCATGGCAATATTGCCTTTGATAAATTCTGGCCGCATTTCATCTGCGCGAACATTGGAAACAACCTTGTATTTGTTGTTCATATCATACAGATAATTGGCCGCATCCGCGATTTTAGTATGCTTGAGATTATGGGTTACTGTGCCCTTGTTCGGGTCATAGTCAACAATTGCCACGCCGGTGCTGTACTGCATAGCAGAAGCACCCTCACCGCCAAAGCCGATACCGTACTGCTTCACCTTACCGTTTTGAGAAACTGTAAGTTCTCTTGCATAAGAAAGCATGGTGGCCCAGGTCCATTTGCCCGGATCCTTTTTATAAACAGAAAGCGGTGTTTCCAGGTCATACAGTTCAAACAGCTGCGGGTTATACATTACCATCATCGGCAGTGAATAGCCGGAAACAGGATAATAGGTTTTTCCGTTGATCTTGAATTTATTGATGTATGAACGGGTATCGTTCCAGATCGAATCATTAAGATTCAGATAATCGGTGTACCCGTCAACCGGCTGAATAAAGTCAGACAAATAAGTTTTTGGGAATTTCCATGGCACATTGTAAAGCAAATCCGGCATTTCATCCGCCAAATACATAGCCAGCAGGTTAGTGTTATAATCACCCCATGTTGTCTTGATCAGTTCAAAACTGCCGCCGTATGTATCCCTGTAAATATCCATTGCTGTCGGCAGATCTTTTCTGGAGGAGGTCCAGTCCTTTTCATCCTCATGCATACCGACAAACAGTTTGAGTTTTTTGTTGGAAAGCTTCACCTTCGGCAATGTGTATTTTTTATTGCTGTTTCCGTTCGGGTTATTGCCGGTGCTGTTTGTATGTCCACTCGGATTAGAACTGCTCGAATCCGTCTGAGAGGCAACATAACCGGTCTCCGAGCTTTCATCGGCGGCAGTACCCATTTCTGACGAAGTTTCTCCGACAGTTGATGAATTTGATACCGCAGAGCTGCTGTCCCCCGGCTTGCAGGCGGTAACGCTTGTCAGCATCGCCAATATGCAGGCAAGACTCAATATCCTTTTCGCAATTGTATTCATTGGTTTCTTCCTTTCTGCGTGTTTTTCAATAGAATCAATTTCGGGTAAAACGTCTTTTACGAAGAACCGCAAGCATCGCCAGCATCAGCAATACCAGTATGCCTGACAACACAAGCCATGTACGGTTTTCTCCAGTTCCCGCGTTGTCTCCCGGTTGAGGCTGACCATCATTTTCGTTGTCCTGATCGTCATTACCGGCGTCATCGGTCTCCGGCTCAGATACTGTACCATCTCCCGGTTTTACCATTGTTTCAAAGCCGGTTGCAAGCCCATCATATCCGCATAAGGCATCGATGTAAAGCACACCGTATTGGTCGTAGCCCTTATCAGTGCTAAAGTACAGGCATCCGACCTGTGTAATATCCAAACCGCTCCTGTCATAAGCGACAAAGCTTTCAAACGGAATGTTGACAAACCCGGTGAACCCGGCAGGGATACTGATGATCCCTTCGGTGGCTACGTCCTTGATTTCTGTTTCGCCTTCCAGATTCGTCAGATAATATTCGGTCCCTTTGCCAATATAAGCGCGTGACGGCATATCTGCCTGAAGATTCAGATAGACAGATCCCTTTGGTGCAGAAACCCAAAATTCAACCCCGTCTTTGCTGCTCAAATCTTTTTTTGTGTTCAGCAGGGTCAAATTAGAGGCTTGCGGGAATTTCATCAGCAGGGAAGCGTCACCGTGAGAGAATATCTTTTTGTTTTGCTCTGCACTTCCGCCCAGCATTGACCACGTTACCACCTGACCGTCAAAGCCGAGCATCGCGCCGTCCTTTGCTATATCCGCCAGCTTTTGTTCTGCCTGTTCCAGCACCTCCAGCTTTGTCACAAGCGGCTGATACTCTTTCGGCAGTCTGTCATACCGCTGGCGCAGGGCGGCAACAACGCCGGTTTTTTCTTCGGTCACTTTGCCAAGCGCGGCAATTTCCTGATCAATCTCCGCAGCGGTTGCCTCATTGCTGTTGAAAAACACACCCTCCAGCATATTGTCATAGCAGCGCACAGCGTCAACCGTCAGTTCTGTGGCCTGAGTGAAAACAAAATAGCAGTTTTTAAACTTGCTGACATCCTTGGTGTTTTTGGCGTCATACATTGAAAAACCGTCAAACGGTACGTTTAAAAAGCCTTCAAAATTTGCCGGTATTGTCAACACTGGCTGCCAGCCGAAATTTCCGCCCAAATTTGTGCCGCTTATCCGTTTGTTCACAATATTGCCGTTCAAATCCGTCAGATAATAGGGACTTCCGGATTGCAGCAGCGCGCGGTCCGGCAAATCCGCCTGAATAAAGAACACCGCGGGTTTGGAGCCGGTTTTCAGATAAAACTCAATGCCTGCTTTTCCGGCGCTTGCAAGCTTGCCGTTGTTTTTAAAGGTAACTGACATGTAATTGCCGGAATCTGTTGTTGTAATGTGCAGTCCTGCATCTCCCTCAAATTTTTCATTTTTGGTAAAGGCGGTTTCAAAGGTGCCGTTCCCAAGCCCGGTCCAGTCGGTAAGCGCCCCATCTTCAAAATCAAGAATATATTTGCTGGGCTGAAGTTCCCTCAGCGTAGCCTCGGCGTCTGTCAATTGCCTTGCATTGGAGACCAACAACCGGATCTCCACCGGCAGAGCGTTGTACGCCTCTCTTGCGGCGCGAACCTCTGCTTTCTTTTTTAGTGTGATGTCTGTCAGTTGCCCGATAGTATCTTCTACGCCAAGCGCGCGGTCGAGGACTTCCTGTACTTCCTGTTCGGTATAGAATGTTTGCCCGACAACGCAGCTTGCGCGGACAGAATCCAGATAAAACGCGGTGTTGTCCACAATGTTAAAGATAAACTGTCCGATATTTACCGGATCAACTGCTTTGTTGCCATCAAACAGTTTCATGCTGTCAAACGGAATATTAACGTAGCCTTCAAAATTCGCCGGTATTGTAATCAGCGGCTGATCATACGCGCCGACCTTTTTCTGGGAAATACTAAACTGCTGCGTCTGCTTGTCAGTATCGGTCAGGTAGTAATATTTCCCGGGGAAAATTCTTCCTCTGTTTGGCATATCCATCTGGATATTGACAACAGCGGGGGTATCCCCGTTTTTCACCCAGAATTCAATGCCGAGCAGGCCTTGTGCGCTGCCTCTGGTCGGCAGCTTTAATTGAGTCAGAGTATCTTTACTCTCCACCGTTGTTTTTACATATAACGCCTGTTCACCGGTGTTTTTTACGTCGGTTACCGGCTCCGCTGTTCCGGTCGCTCCGATCGTTACCGTTGCCTCACCCGGTTCAAAATCAAGCATCAAGCCGCTGGACAGCAGAAAATGCAGTCTTTGCTCCGCCCGTTCCAGCTTGTCAAGATTGGCAACAACTGCCTTTTGCTCTGTGGTCAGCGCCTCATAATGACTTCTTGCTGTTTCGACCGCCGCTTTTTTGTCTGAGGTAATCACTCCCAAGCGGTCAATTTCATCAGTTACCTGCTTTGCAATCAGCTGATTCACAATCTGTTCCGCCGCTTCCAGACTCTCCAGATTAGTTACATATTTTCGTTCGGCCGCGCTTAACGCCTCATAATGCGCTCTTGCCGTTTCGACCGCGCTTTTTTGTTCCAGGGAGGTGATTTTGCCCAAGCGATTAATCTCATCAACCACCTTTTGTGCGACCTTCTGATTTACTTCCTCTGACGTAAAAGAGTATAACACCAAGGGCGGAACATCCGGCCGTGATTCGCCGCCGTAAAAGCCCAGATTATCTATGTATATTTCGCGGTCCAATGCTTGATAAACCGTATATTTCCACGCTTTTAAGACTTGCTTTGCCGCATCCGTCGGAAATTTGTTGCCGTTACACCGCAAAGCGTCTGTTGCAAAGGGAATATACACCCAGCCTTCAAAGCCGTCCGGTAATGTAACCACTTTGTCATACGCATCAAGCGATTTGATAAATTCCTGTTTTTTGGCAGTGATATTGCCGTCTTTATCAATTAAATAATAAGGTGCGGCTGCGGTGACTCCGTTGTTAGAATAGCTGAAATTATCACCGGTTCCTATTTGGTATCTTGTTTTAAAATAAAGCGCGTCCCCGGTGCTGTTGTCGCCTTTTTGAACCTTTGTCCAAAAACGAATGCCGGTAAGCATTCTCATTTTTCGCGGCTCTGTATTTACTGTAATATCCAGTTCCAGCGTCTTGGCCGCCACCGTCGGATTCATCATCAAGCTTTTTCCGGTGCCGGAAACATGATCCAGATAGGTCGCTTTTAATTCAGCCGGAACCTTTGTCAGACCTCCTGCCACAAGCGGCGTTTCAAAGCCAAAGGTCGGCGGCAGTCCATCGGCAGCGCCAAGGCTGTCAATATAAAGCGCCGCTGTACCCAAGTGGGCACTGTTAAACCAGAAATACATTTTACTTGCCTTTGTGACATCTATCTCTTTCCCGAAACAGTCCAAACTGGCAAAGGGAATAAAAACATAGCCCTCAAAGCCTGCCGGAATGTTCCAACGTTCCACATCGGTCGCTCCCTGTTTTACTGTGGTCACGCGGTACTCTGTTGTTTGCCCGGTCGCACTGTCTGTCAGATAGTATGGTGTCCTTACCGTCATACGGGCGCGGGCGGAAATGTCAAACTGTGTTCGTACATGCAGTGCGTTCTGCGAGGTATTTTTTACCCAGAACCGGAATCCGTCGTAAGCACTGATATCCCGCGGCTGTCCGTTTTCTCTGAGATCAAAGCTGATGCTGCGCTCCTTGTCACCACCTGCCGGCAGTACCTCGGACTGAGTCAGCTTTAAACTGCTCCCGCCTTCGTCCTCAGCATATTCCGTGGAAGCCGCTGCTGTCACCTTGTCCCCGGGTGTCACGCCGCTCAGTTCATCCTCCGTCGTTTCTGCTCCTGCCAGCTGAAGGGTACCGATCAACATGGCAAAAGCAAGCAAAGCCGCCAGTCCCTTTTTCGCTTGCCTATTTTTCATCTGTTTATCCTCCCTTATCTTTACAATTAGATGATATGTTCAGAGATAAAAACGGCGACAACCATTTTATATTTAGCCGCCGCTGTTAGTCGATTATTATGTCCTGCTGTTTTGGCAAAACCATATTATTTTATAACACAAACAATACATATTAACGATGCATCCGTCCTAATAAGTCACATTCTATTATTTATAAAGATACCATATAAAATCAGGCTTGTCAACTGTTTTTTAGATATTTTTTTCATTTATGCTCATATTTTTTACTTTTATATGGCTGAATTATGGCTGAATCGTGTATAATTATAAGAAAATGTGAAAAATACGTATTTTTCCTAAAAGCCATATTATGTATTGTGATTTTATATTTTGTAATATTTATATGTCTTGTATAATTTACTTTTGCAAAACAAAAAGCCGCGTTTACGGCACGGCTTTTCTCACTAATATATATTTTGATAGTATAATAAAAAAAGATAAACTGCACACATCGTTTTATTCAAACATTAAGCCTGTCTGCTTTCCGGTATTTGTTCTGTCGGCTCGTTCTCCCGTTTTGCTTTTGAGGAATCACGCGGAATCAGCGTTACCGGCAGCAAAAGTTGCGTATATCCCGGCGAGATTTTCTCCTCCGTCTCACAGCATAGTTTTGCGGCCTGATAGCCAATACTATGAAAATCCTGTTCTACCGTTGAAATGGCCACCGAGTTTTTAGATGAAAGCGCGACATTGTCAAATCCAATCAAAGCGATATCATCCGGCACAACAATATTTCGCTTTTTCAGCGCGTGGAATACATCAAACGCGATCATGTCATTGGTGCAAAAAATTGCATCCGGCCGTTTTTTGATTGCCAACAGCTTATCCAGCGCCTTTGGGATCTCGTTCCTTAAAATATTGTCATCCAGCGATTTCAGCGCACAGATATATTCCTCCCGAATGGTTAGTGAATGCTCGTGATGTGCAGCCTTATACCCCCTGATACGTTCCGGAGCATTAGGCCCCTTGTCCTCGTCAGCGTGCAGAACCGCGATGTTGCGATAGCCGTTTTGGATCAAATGCCCGGTTGCCAAATAACCGCCCATAAAATTATCAGAGCGCACAACATTGCCGCTCAGCCCATTCGGCAGCATATCCACAAAAACAAGATTGACACCCTGTTTTAACAAATCAAAATAAAACTGAATGTTGGCGTTTCCATGAAATGGTTTTACCATAATCGCCTTAAAGTTTTGTTCTATCAAAGAATTGATAATTTCGCGCTCTGTTTCATTATTTCCGTTTGCACTGTGTATGGTCAGATATTTGGACTTGGATTGTAAAAATTCCTGCGCTCCGGCAATGATATCAAAAGTACGTGATGCAATCGTATCGCGGTTAATCACAAACGGAATAATATTTTGAGAATCCGCCTGCGGTTGTATGCTTTCTTTTACAGGGCTCGCCTCACCGACAAATGTCCCGCCTTTTCTCACCCGATAAATAACGCCGTCTGTCTGCAAATCCGACAATGCAGTTTGAACCGTAATCCTGCTGACACCGAACTTTTCGCAAAGCTGTTTTTCCGTAAAAAGCTTATCGCCAGGCTGCAGTCCGTTATCTGAGATATAGTCCAAAACAAATTGCGTGATTTTTGCATATTTTGGAACTGCCATAAAAACACCGCCTCTTTTTGTTCAGCAGAAAAATAAACTTCTGATTCGTCTGAATTTTATAGTACATATTGTTTTAATATTATAATACCACAGACTTTATTTACCCGTCAAGTAGTAAATCTATGATTTATTCTTTATTTATGTATTGTTTTCATGTCAAAAAATTAGGTATTGTTTTTTTATGTCTGATGTATTATAATACATTTAAAACATTTTCAAGTTTTGCTTTTTCAGCCTTATAACCTCTGCACCACAAAAACAAAGAATCATAAAGACTAACTATTAAAAGTCAATAGTGAATCTTGAAAAATTTGAGAATTGATGACAGTATAAAAAAGGTATAGTAAACAAAGCATCCGAAAGGATGCTTAAAGGCAAACAGATATGAAAGGATAAGGATTTAAGCAGGCAATAAGTAAGGTTGCCCTGATTTCTGTAAAGCAAAGATAAGCCTGACTAATTTCTTAGCAGCGTGAGAAATCGCAACATTGTAATGCTTGCCCTCGGAACGCTTCTTTGCAAGGTAATCGGCAAAGGTCGGACACCAATTGCAAACAAACTTAGTTGCATTGAAAAGAGCATAACGCAAATAACGCGAACCGCGCTTTTCCATATGTGCATAGCAGTTGTTAAGCTGACCGGATTGGTAAGTAGACGGTGAAAGACCTGAAAAAGCAAGTATTTTGTCAGGTGAATCAAAATTGTTGAAATCACCGACTTCAGCAATAATCATAGCCGCCATATTAAGACCAATGCCCGGTATTGAAGTAATTGGAGAGTTAATCCTATCCATAATGGTTTTAATAGCTTCTTCAATTTCTGCAATTTCAACATCAAATTTCCGGATAAGCTTAATGGTGTGCTTAAGTTCAAGTGCTTTGGCAGGCATATATGTGCCAATATGGTTTATTTTGATGCTATGTATCCACAGAACACTTCACCTTGTAACCTCGTTCTAAATAAACCGTCGGGCGGTATCTAACTCATTAACAATACTGTAAAGAGCTGCGGTAGGAGAAAAACACCAATCCACAACATCCTTTACAGTGTAGCACATTGTCCTTGGAGAGGGACACTAAAAACTACTACTTTATTATACGAGGAGATTATGCAATGAAAAACCTTGAAGCTACCGGTTTATATCATTACAGTCTAAGCGGAGATGACAGCAGCTTTGACATCTCGCTGGATGTTCTGCCCATGGCAGACGGTATCGAAACTATAAAAATCAAGCTGTCAGCCGAACAGCCAGCCGTACCGCCTGTCCTATATCTTAACTGGGTCGTCCCGGATACCGATATTATCGGCATCTGGCACCCTGAAACCGCATCCCGGCGCGGTATTACCACCGAATGGTGGCTGCCGGAATGGAAGTCATACTCCGCCTCATCCGCCCCTGTTTTAAGCTTATTCAGTGCCTCCGGTCAAAACAGACATACCTTTGCGATTGCCGATGCCATGAATGTGATCAAATATCATGCCCGTATTTGCGAGGAAACCGCAACCCTCAAATGTAGCATCACATTTTTTGACACACCCACTGCGCCGTTGTCCGACTATGAAACCGAGGTGCGCATTGATATCCGCGACATTTTTTATGCACAGGCGCTCCGCGATGTCAGCGACTGGTGGGCGGCGCAGCCGGGCTATACCCCCGCCGCAGTGCCGGATGTGTGCAAGCAGCCTTTGTATTCCTCCTGGTATAGCTATCACCAGCTATTCAACGCAAAGGAGCTGGAGGAAGAATGCAAGCTCGCTTATGATTTGGGATGCCGTTCTGTTATATTGGATGACGGCTGGCAAACAGACGGGTTTAGCCATGCCTATTTCAGCTGCGGAGACTGGGAAGCCAGTGCAGAAAAACTGCCGGATCCCGCAGCGCACGTCAAAGCGATTAACAGTATTGGCTTAAAATACATGTTCTGGTATGCGGTGCCGTTTATCGGAAAAGACAGTAAAGCGTGGACACGTTTTAAAAACAAATTCTTATCCGTTTCACATAACCGCGGTGCCGGTCTGCTGGATCCGCGCTACCCTGAGGTGCGAGAGTATCTTATCAATACCTATGAAGCAGCTGTAAAAAAATGGGGATTAAACGGATTTAAACTGGATTTTGTCGACCAATTCTGCCAGCCGAAAGAGGAGAATCCTCAAAACGACCCTGGGCGCGATTATGCGTCTGTTCCGGAGGCCGTTGACCGCTTGTTCAGCGATATCATGACCCGTCTGCGCGCGCTTGATCCGGATATTATGATTGAATTCCGTCAAATGTATATCGGACCGCTTATGCGAAAATACGGCAATATGTTCCGTGCAGGGGACTGCGGAAACGATGCACTTACCAACAAAATTCGTACCATTGACATCCGGTTGCTTGCCGGAAACACCGCCGTCCATTCTGATATGCTGATGTGGCACCCGGAGGATCCCGCCGAATCGGCTGTTTTACAGCTTTTGTATGTACTTTTCTCTGTCCCGCAAATTTCGGTAAGGATCGAAAAACTGCCGCAAAGACAGCGGAAGGCATTATCCTTCTGGCTTGATTTTTGGTGCCAAAATCGTGAGGTACTGCTTGGCGGAGAATTGCTGCCGTTCCATCCCGAAGTGCTTTATCCCGTTGTTGCCGCCAGAGACCAAAACACATTTATCGCCGCAGCTTATGCGCCAATGGTGATTCCAATGGAAAAGTCAGCGGATAATATTTTACTGGTCAACGCCACCCGACAAGCCGGCCTATATTTGAATGCTGTCGTAAATCTCGGTGAAAAGACAGTCACCGTACAAGATTGCACCGGCAGGGTTATTGACCGGTACACCCTCAGTTTAAACGGCCTTCGCGCCTTTGACGTTCCTGCCTCCGGACTGGTTACCATAGAATAGACAGATATTGACAATGGTGTTGCTTAAAAACAGATATGCAAATGCGAAGTCAGATACCAAATATTACAGCCTTGTTAACAAGACATCCTGTCCTGACATAAACTTGTAACCTAAAAACAATCTGTCCACATACCTCACTCTTCCCAACAACAAAGGACCCGACAGCCTTCTCACGCCACTAACCGGCGCTCGAAGGTTCTCAGGTCCTCTTTGCTTGTTCTGCTCAAAAATTTCGCACCGCGAATTTCCTCACAGAACTCCTCTAAATTTGATTTGACACCATGACAGATTATCTGGCAGACTACGTCATATTAAAACTTATTGCAGAGAAACAAGGATAGTTTTTTCAGCTTCTATCATTTCCCCATGAGGTTTTTAAAATTTCATGGGGAATCGGAAAAATCAGGAGAAAGGGCAAAATTACTTGCTTCAAAATCTGAAATCTGTACCGTGGTTTTCCCTGCTTCTCCCCACCGTCCGGTCACGCAAAAAGCCATATGCTCCATATTGTCATCCTCAAAAAAGATTCCTTTCAGGTTGTTGATAATAACATTGATTGCTCGGTTAGAGGTATCCCAAACTTTAGTATTGTTGGTGCCTTTGGGCGTCACTATCTCAATCCAGACAAAAGCCTTTTCAAAATAGGGGATCGGGTGTGCCGCCGCTTTTTTAATCGCTGTATGTATCATATTGACCCAGTGTTCTTCGACAGCAACAGTCATCTCTTTCAACATTGGCAACGGCTCGTCAAAGATAAGTGTTACTACAGTCCCGGTATTTTTGCCATTACTTTGTATATCAGCAATTTTTTGTTTTTTCCTTTCTTCTATAGCACCATACTCTTCATAATCATATATGACCGCTAATAGCTGACTTCGTAAACGTAAAGTTAAATCATACATTCGATATAGTTGCTTGGGGATAAAAACTCCCTTTTGGGGCAGACAATTTTGAATGCAATCAAGTGATTTTTTAAGGTCTATATACATAAAAACTTAATCCCTCCATATCAAGCAAATCTTGATACATTCTCAAAATAGGGCGGTCACGTTCCAGAAAAATAATCGCGTATTGTAGTTCTGTCGCTGTGAAAGCATCCAGTTTTTTCTTTAGAGCCAATTGCGACTTAGCAGCAGAAAAGAAATATACAAATTTCAACAGATCTGATGTAATATTGACAAAGTATCGTTTCGACTGACACTCATAATCTCCGCAAGCTGGGTCGCTGAGCAGCGTACCGACCTCGTTGTTACAAAAATAGAGGATTTTTGCTTTTTCATCTAAGATACTTTGAATATCGTCTGCCAGTGTTTCCGGCGTTGTCAGATATACATGCATATATTGCGAACGCAGCCGAATTGGTGCATGGGAAAACTTTACCGGGCGCTCCCGTTCTGAATAACTGCGATTGCCAATGAGTTGTCTGCGGTTCCACATGGTCTGGCGAATAATTTGGATAGCTGCTTTATCCCTTGTTTCGCTATTGCATATAAACAGCATTCCGGTCGCCTCAATTGCTTCCCTACCATTCGTGTTTCCGTTTGTTTAACTGCCCGCTTTTCACAAAATCATAGCCGTATGGGTTTGTACCGCCCTTAAAACGGCCATCTTCAACAAGCTGCCCTAATGCGGTTTTCGTCCGAATAGAGGTCTTTTCGCTTTCACCGTCCGCTTGCCAAAACCGAATGTAGTTCGTCAGCTTATCCGTATGATTGTCAAAACGCTGTTCGCCCTCCTGTGTGCTCCACACGCGAATCCCATTTTTCACAAACCATTCCACGACAAATGGCGTTTCGTCCGCTATACGGCCGATACGGTCAAAGAGGAATACCAGCAAGATGTCAAATTTTTTCTGCTTGGCATACTCTTTGATGATCTGCACTTTATCTCGATTTTCTGCGCGCACCTTATGACCGGAAATTCCGTCCTCTTGAAATTCCAATACGATAGGCCAGCCTCTTTCCTCGCAAAAGCGGTGACAGGCTTTGCGCTGCATAGGAATGTCCGCCCGACTTTTATCATCGTAATCTACCTGTTTGTCAGTAGACACCCTATATAAACAACAAACTCTGTTTTCCATAATTGATCCATCCTTTCATTCTGAAAAATAAAAGTGAATCAATATGAAAGTGTTATGCAATTTTCAAGGTACATAGCGTCTATCACTACGGTAACCTGCTCGGCATTGACAAAGGATACGCCGACCTACCCCGTCAATTTTGTCGTTATGCCGTCCGAGCACCAGTCTCCGGAAGATATGCCGACCATCGATTCGGTCAACTACCCTGAGAACTCGATCATATTCGCACCCAAGCTGCCGACGCTCGATGGGGCGTATCTGAATGGATGGTATACGGATGAGGCCTGCACCCAGCCCTTTGATTTCAGCAGCGCGCGGATGCCCGGAGAGGAAATGACCCTCTATGCCCGGTACATCTCTACGCAGGTGGAGGTGCATATCATGGAAAACGCCACCACCGAGCTGGAGACGCGGCTGCTGCTCAATGGCAGCAAGCTGGGAGAACTGCCCAAAATCTCCGGCATGACCAGCACCCAGAGGCTGGTGGGCTGGTACGATAATATCGAGTATACAGGCGACCCGTACACGGCGGATACCATTATCCGGAGCGATACGGATATCTACCTTTACCCGCATATCGGCGAGAAGCTGGAGATCGGCATCACCGAGGATCTGTTTACAAAGACTGAAAAGGAATACAACCGCAATCCTGTCAGCCTTGCGATGCCGGAGCTTTTTGAGTCCGCAGATTTTTACAGCAAGGGCTTTTATACGCAGGATTTGCAGGTGCTGTTCCGCGAGCAGGGCGCGGCTGTCACGGAAGAATGGACCGAGGTGGCGAACCCTTACAGCATAAACAGCGACTGGCCGGTGCATGCAGGCGTTTATGACGTGCGCATCGTCTGGCCGGGGAACGAGAACTATAAGCCGGTGGATCTCTATCTGGAAGGCTATATCCGCATCAACAGGGCACCCTTCCCGACGACGGACGGAGCCGCTCTTTCCTTGCCGAGAGTACAGGGAGGCGTTTACAGTGTATCGGTACATCTGCCGGATAATTTCGACCGCTACAACTTTACCGAGGATAACCAGGTGACCATCAGGCTGCAGTATATGCAGGAAAATGGAAACTTTGTGGATTATGCCTCCCATACCATGCCGATTTTTGACGGCCAGTATGTGATGCACGATAAATATTTGTATACCTTTACAGTCAATCGCGATGAATTGGTCAATCCTGCGGATGACCTGAAGTTCGGCGGCACTCTCTTAGTCAGTGCGTGCCTGGAGATCTCCGATGGCTCCGACTACTACGGCACCACGACGGAATACAGCCTCGGCGGTCTGCTGTACCCCACTATAGATATGATGAATTCGTCTGCAAGGACGGCGCAGGCGGCGGTGCAGGCAGCTTCTCCGCAGGCGGCGACGGCCTCTCCGCTCAGCAGCGACGCCGCGCCTGTCGATGACGGCACCCTGCGGCTTACCGGCGAGGACGTCAAGACCATGGCGGGCAAGACCTTCGGCATCACCTTAAGCCTCGACAACCTCGACAGTACGGGGATATGGGGCCTGATGGCGGAGCTCGATTATGAAGATGGTTCCCCCTTTGAGATGATCGGCTATTCCGCAGGCAGCGCGTTCCCCAGGGAAGGCTTTACGATGCACAATGACTGGAGCGCTGACCGCTATCAGTTCGTCGTGTCCAACAACAGCCAGACAAACATCACCTCGGAGGACAGTGTGATCACGTTCTGGTACAGGGTGAAGGATAACGCTGCAGCGGGGCATTATCCGTTGACGGTCACCCTGTCCGATGCCGTCAATGCCGCGGGGGCGAAAATCCCGTCGCAGACTGCGGAAATTGACGTGTGGGTCGCCACGGACGGCGACTTCACGGCGCAGACACCTGATGTCAAACTGATAGCGGAGGAGGATTATGTCTATACCAAGGACAACATCGCCGACACGCTCTATGTCAACAGCAGCGTATCGGACGGCGGCACCCTTTCCTATCAGTGGTATGTCTATTCGGATAATGAGGAAAACAGCACGCCGGTAAACGGCGCCACAGCCCCCCAATTTACGCCGTCGACCGACGCGGCCGGCATCTTCTGCTACTATTGCCGGGTGACCAATACCCTCTCCACGATTGCCGGGGAAAAGAAGGCGTATACCGATACCGTCAGTGTAAAGGTGGAGATATTGGAGAAGGAATCCGAAATTTATCTTAACCCCGGCCGAGGCGTTTTTGACAGTGGTTCCTCCGGCAAAGGTCTGTCCACCAAAAACGGAAGGATCCCGAACCTGGACGAGTATAATCCTACGCGGGACGCATATGAATTTACCGGATGGTACACGCAGGAGGAAGGCGGCGAGCGGGTCGACACCGATACGGTGTTCCGCAAAGACACTACTCTGTACGCCCACTGGGCAGTGACCGGGGAGCTGACCCACGCGCAGGCGCCGAAGATCGAGTGGGTGACGAAATCTGTCAAGGCAGAGGTGGGCGATGTCAACAACGGCCTTTATGTCGACGCTGTGTCGCCGGACGGCGGTACGCTTCTGTACAGATGGTACCGGAGCGACACGGCCAGCAACGAAAACGGCACGCCGATTCCAAACGCCGAGTATTACAGATGTACGCCGGACACCTCGCAGGATGGCATCGTCTACTACTACTGCGTGATTACAAACCGCAATACAAATCCGGAGATTACCGGCAACCAGACCGCCACGATCAAAACAAAAGCCATCCCGGTCTATACCGGCACGGTGTATGTCACGCTGGATCCTCAGGGCGGCAGCGTCAGCCCCAATAAGGTTCCGCTGAAGTTCTATGACCAGAGCAGCGGCAGGATCAGGCCTGACGGAAATCTGCCGATCCCCGAAAAGGAAGGCTATGCTTTCATGGGCTGGTACACGCAGCCGGAGGGCGGCACACAGATGACGCAGTACGATGATTTCGAGAATGCCATCACCCTCCATGCCCAGTGGAGCCCGGACGCCCTTACCCCTGTCATCGCCGATCAGCCGGATGATGTGGAGGAACAGATCATCAACACCGAAATCTTTCTTCCGATGACCGTCCTTGACCCGACCGACGGCGGCGCCCTTTCCTACCAGTGGTACCGCTGCAACAAGGACGGCACCGGAGCACAGCCCGTGGAAGGAGCGACCGAAAGCTTCTGCATGGACATGGTCGACGAACCGGGCGCCTTCTATTACTACTGCGTGGTGACCAATACCAACAAGAACGTGCAAGGCCGCCAAACGGCTTCTGTGCAGAGCGATATCGCCCGGGTGACCGTTGTGGAGCCCACAGGTGTCGTAGACGCCAGGGAGCCGTGGCTTAACCGGGATGTCATGAACGACGCCACATACGGCAAGGGCGCTCAGGCGGACGATCTGGTTTATTCCGCATCTGTAGACGACGGCGGCGTGCTGACCTACCAGTGGCACGTCAGCCTCGACGCAACCAGCGACGGCACAGCCATAGGCGGCGCCACCCAGAGCACTTTCACGCCGCCTACCGGCGAGGCCGGGACCTTCTATTACTACTGCGTGGCGACCAACACAAACGAATACGCGTCCAATAACAAAACGGCGCAAAGCACCTCGGGCAGAGCAAAGATCACCGTTGTGGATGTGGAAGCGCCGGTTATCACCACCCAACCCGCCAGCGCGGCGTACAGGGAAGGCGATACGGCTGAACCGCTGACCGTAGAGGTAAAAGCCCCGGATGGCTGCAGCCTCACCTATCAGTGGTACGAAAACGAGTACCCGGATGTCGAGGGTGGCGTTGCCGTAGCCGGGGCTGATCAAAACAGCTTTGTGCCTGCTACGCAGATGGAACCGAATGAAGACTACATGTCCATATACTACTATTTCTGTGAAATCACCGCCGCCTACCCCGACGGCAAGACGCTGACCCTCTATTCCCAGGTTGTGGATATCACAGTCATAGGTTCATCCAGCGGAGAGTACATCATTACCTTTGACCCCAACGGCGGCAGCGTTTCTGAAATTTCCATGACCACCGTGAATCAGCAGCTCCTGTCTATGCCCGTGCCCGAGCGCATCGGCTATGATTTCGACGGCTGGTACACGGAAAAAGAGGGAGGCACCCATATCACCCTCAGCAACCGGATCTACTCCGGGGATGAGACATTGTATGCCCACTGGATTAAAAACGGCCGGCCGGAGTACGCTCAGTCTCCTATCATTACGGCCCAGCCCCGGAACGCTCAATATTTTGCGGGCGATCCGGCGAGCCCCCTGACGGTGAAGGCAGAGGTGACGGACGGCGGCACCCTTTCCTACCAGTGGTACCAGAGCGCCGACGGCAGTACGACCGGCGGGGTCAAGGTGGGCACGAACAGCCCGAGCTTCACGCCCGATACATCTGCGGAGGGCACCTATTATTACTATTGCGTGATAACCAATACGAATAACAATGCGTACAATCCGATTGTCATAGCCAAAACGGATGCGGCGTGCATAAAGGTAACGGTCAAATCCCATACGCATACGCCTACCCTGATTACGGGCAGGGACGCCACCTGCACCGAGGCAGGCAGCAAGCCTTATTATACCTGCACCTGCGGAATGTCCTTTGAGGACGAAGCATGCACCAAAGCGATAGCCGATGTGGACACCTGGAGGATCATCCCGGTTCTGGGTCATAGCTTCGGGGCGTGGGAAACGGTGACGGAGGCTACCTGTACCCAGACCGGCACAGAAAAACACATCTGTTCCCGCTGTAAGACAGAAGAAACGCGCACAATCGAAAAGAAGGCGCACGAGTGGTCCGACAGCTATCTGGGTGAAAACGCGGATCCGCAGAAGCATTACCACGTCTGTGAGGTCTGCGGTACAAGGGACAACGGAGCAGAACACATCTGGAACGTCGATGCCGCGACAGAGCAGTCCGATAAGCATTGTACCGTGTGCGGCTATGTGACCGAGGCGCAGATTGGGCATATCCATCAGGGCACCCTGGTCGCGGGCAGGGACGCCACCTGCACCGAGGCCGGCAGCAAGCCTTATTACACCTGCACCTGCGGAATGTCCTTTGAGGACGAAGCATGCACGAGGATGATCACCGATCTGAACAGCTGGAGAACCATCCCCGCGCCGGGACATGACTTTGAAAACGGGAAATGCATCGTCTGCGGTGCAGCAGATCCCGACTATGAGCCGGCCAACTCTGGCGGTAACGAGGACAACGGCCCGCAGACCGGTGACAGCAGCAGTCTCGCACTGTGGATCGCGGTGCTGTTCGTATCCGGCGGTGTGATGAGAAAGCTGTCGATCAAGAGAAAAAAGCAAGAGGAATAACAAAAGCATCGTCTTAAAAAAGCAACGCCCGGATATCACCTTATCGCGATATCCGGGCGTTGTTCTCCAGTTTGTGAGTACAAAGAACAAGCAGAATATCGAGTCTGCCGCTCCATCGCCCTGTCCCTGACATCATAGACTGCCGGCCGGTGCTTTCACACAGGCAACAGCGCTGTTGAGCGCTTCTGCAAATCATCGGGTCATGGTGATGTTTACAGACGGAGAAACCACCACAGGACCGGATCCATCACCTATTGCGGCGGCAGCAAGAGCTATGGGGATTACAATCTACTGTATCGGGCTTGTCGGCAATCAGGTATAGATGTAGATGCGCTCAATGACTGGGATACCGATCCGGATGTTACTCATGTGGCGATTGCACCTGACAGTTCTGATTTGGAGCAGATCTTTGCTGATCTTGCAGCAAACATTTCCGTTCCGGGTGCGACCAATATTATAATCGATGAGTCACTTAATCCGGATTTTGTAATTACTGGCATGCCGGTTGTTTCGGTGGGGACAATTTCACTGTTGACGGATACTTCCTTCCGCTGGTCTATCAGCCAGCTTGGCGTAAGCGCCACTGAAAGTGCGACGGTTACTTTTCCGATTCAGCACGTCGCCGCTACAACGGGCACTAAAAATATAAATCAGGATCTCACCTATACTGATATGCAAGGAAATGTAGTCAGCTTCAACAATCCATCTGTGTTTGTAGATTGTGAATCCTCTGTCTGTGCCGATCAGTGTCCTGTTTCGGTAAACGTGCCGATGGGAAGCTGCCGAGACTTTGTCGAATTTAATGCAGGAGATCTTGCATTGGAAGATGCAGGCAGGATTTTACAGCTGGACGTCAACCTTTTGAATGTTTGTCCGGGCAGACGGGTAGCGCTGGCCGTTGTACTCACAGAACTGGATCAGGTCGGTCAGCCCCAGCCGCGCGGTATGAAGGTCTTTACTATTCCTGCACACAATCTGCCAACTTGTTCGGATGTACTCGTCAGCTGTATCCGTTTCATTCTGCCGGAAAACGGGACTTCACTTTGTACCGAACGCAATCTGAAAGCACAATTTATGGCACACTATATTGATAATGATTTTTCGTGCTGTTCCTGCGCAGTGACGGCAGGATAAACCGGTCGATAAACCGAACGCAAATAAAAGGGAACGGTATCCCGTTCCCTTTTTCAAAAAGCCGGTTCACTATGCCAACAAATTTTGCCCATGAAATATTAAGGGACTGCCGCAAGGCAACAGATGCCGGCTTATGCTTTTGAAAAGTCTAAATCAATCGTTCCTATTGTGTCCCACAAATTTTATATTGAGATAACATCTGCGATTAAATTAACTAACTGACGATTTCAAACGTGATCTCCGGGCATTCCCTGTGAACGTCTTCAAATATACCCAGCAAACGGTTGGCATAGTCTCCATAGTATGCTTGATTCAGCCAGCCCGAGATTCCCTTTATGGATACTATGACAGAGCCGATACCATCCAAATCCCTCATGCAGTCCCAAAGTGCGTCCAGATTCGCTCCATAATAATCCGGAAACCGAAAGGCTGATTTGAGGGCTTCATGCAGCTCTTCGATGGAATGATAATTTGAAAAATCCAATTCGATGTGTTTCATTTTGCTCACTCCGTTGATTTTGTTGTAAGATGTGAGACTGTAAAATAGCCACTAGCCTAACTGAGGACTTCAAACGTGATCTCCGGGCATTCCTTGTGAATATCCTCAAACACCTGAAGCAGTTTATTTATATATTCCCCGCTGTCTTTTCTGTTGAGCAGGTGAGAGATTCCGGTAATGCGAATCTTTAATGCCTCACCTGAAAGATCATATAAACAATCCCAAAGGGCATCTAAATTTGCGCCGTAGTATTCTGGTAAACTCAAGCCTTCTTTTAAAACCCTGTGAATCTCATCATAATACTGACATTTTGAAAAATCCAAATCTACTGTTTCCATATTTAACTCCCCCTAAATAACTTCTATAAAGGTTCCATAATGACTTCCAGTAGTAAATAGCAAACCATCATTAGAAAACAGGATCCGTTTATCATTCCGATAGCCTTGTATGTAATCGATATCTGCTTCATACCAGATACGTCCTGGCGCAGACGGCAATTTCCCATCACGATTACTATAGATATCACCGCCAATCATTTTTTCTGGAAAAACATCCGCTAAATTTCCCAACCTTGGAATCCACCCTTTTTCTTTTGCCTCTCGTTTAGTAATATAGTAATCCGGCAGCCTTCCGTAATGCTTGAGCCACCAGTCCGCGCCGCCTGTTCCCCTGGCCGTTGCTGTCCCCGCCAATATTGCGGGCAGCCGCGTCATGTAACAGCGGCAATATTCATGCAGCGGCGGCAAAAAAGATTCGGGTGTGGCAACCGCATAGATTCGGCCGTTATTTTCGTTGCAGGAAATACAAGTCTCCCGGCTTATCATGGTATTCCATTTCAGCCAATTTTTACTTACCACCATTTTCTCCTTTCATTCTATCAAAACTTGCTTTATGTGTAAAGCGGTTCTGTCCGTATCATAGCACCAAGCTGCCGGGACAAACAAGGACATCTTGATTGATGCGTCCGGCCTGCGGATAAATCCTGCGCAGGCGGTTTTATTTTATATGGATCCGTGCTATAATAAAAGCAGTACGAAAGCACAGCGTATAAAAAGAAAGGACATGGCATGAATACA
Source organism: uncultured Clostridia bacterium (assembly GCA_944386455.1). GTDB lineage: Bacteria > Bacillota > Clostridia > Oscillospirales > Ruminococcaceae > HGM13222. Next base: position 51,180 of record CALXBC010000002.1, read on the forward strand.
GTCAGAAAACAGATTTTGCAGGCGGCAAAGCGGGCGGGGAAAAAAGGACTGTCCCGGCGGGAGCTGCTTAAAAAAGCAAAGCTGACCAAAAAACAGCAGCCGTTTTTTTCCGAAACCGTAAAGCGGCTGACCGCCGGCGGCGAGCTTGTAGAAAAAAAGGGACGCATTTATTCCGCCAAGCAGGCCGGTCTGCATGAAGCAGTCGTCACCCGTATCCATCAGACCTTCGGCTTTGCCAGACAGCTTGACAACGATCAGGAAATTTTTATTCCCGGGAAATTTTTAAACGGTTCTCTGCCCGGCGACAAGGTGCAGGTTCGCTATATTCCGGCCCGGCATGAGGACGGGCCGGAAGGAGAGGTTGTTTCCGTACTGGAATACGGAAGCGGGGAGTTTGTCGGCGTTGTGGTCTCAGATCATGGGCGCATGGCCGTTCTGCCGGACACCTTCGCACGATTTCCTATTCCCGTGATGAAGGGAAAAAATACGGTGTGTCAGGCCGGAGACAAGGTGCTTGCAAAGGTCGTGCTGCGCGGCCTGCATCATGCCGACCATCGCTGCCGCGTGACAGAGCGCTTTGGAGACAGCCAGAATCCCGCAGTCTGCGCAGACGCCATGCTGAAAATCAGCGGCGTTCCCCAGATGTTTTCTGATGAGGCGCTTGCACAGGCGCAGCGGCTTGCGGCACAGGGCATCCTAGAGGAAGAATTTGACAACCGACTGGACCTGCGGTCTGAACTTGTTTTCACCATTGACTCTGCGGATTCCAAGGACCTTGACGACGCGGTGTCCCTTGGCCGGATTGGAGAGGACTATCAGCTTGGCGTCCATATTGCGGATGTTTCCCATTATGTCAGAAAAGGTTCTGCGCTGGACAGGGAAGCCTTTGCGCGCGGGACAAGCGTTTATTATGCAGACCGCGTGATCCCCATGCTGCCCGAGGCGCTTTCCAACGGGATTTGTTCGCTCAATCCCGGCGAGGACCGTCTTGCGTTTTCTGCTCTGCTGACGCTCAGCCGCACGGGCGAGCTGGTGGATTTCGATTTTCGCAAAACAGTGATTCGTTCCCGTGTAAAAGGCGTTTATTCAGAGATCAACCGGATTTTGGCCCATCAGGAGGAGGAACAGATTGCCCGGAAATATCAGGGCCTTTCGGAAACGCTTTTTCTGATGGAACAGCTGGCGGATATTCTGCACCAAAACCGAATCAACCGCGGTGCTCCTGAGATCGAAACCAGGGAAAGCAAAATCCTGATGGATGGAGACGATGTGGCCGATATCCGGCCCAGAACGCGCGGAAAGTCAGAGCGTATGATTGAAGAATTCATGCTGATGGCGAATGAAGCCGCAGCGGCACTGGGACGCAGGCTGGATCTGCCGTTTGTCTACCGGGTGCATGAGCCGCCGGAGCCGGAAAAGGCAGATACGTTGAAGGAAATTCTGCATACGCTCGGTATGCCGGTGCCCAAGCTCAAAGGGGAAATACAGCCCGGCCAGCTTGCGGCCGTTCTGAAACAGGCACAGGGCGGAAAGTATGATATGCTGATCAACACCTATGTGCTGCGCACCATGTCGAAGGCAAAATACAGTGACGAGCCGCTGGGACATTTTGGACTTGTTCTGAAGGACTATGCACATTTTACTTCTCCCATCCGGCGGTATCCTGACCTGGCGATTCACAGAATATTGTCGACGGTGGTTTCCGGCCGGACTGCGGACGCTGTCCGCCGAAAATATCAGAAGTTTGCTTCTGATTCGGCAGCTCAGGCCACCCGCACGGAACTGCGTGCTGTCCAGGCGGAGCGGGACTGTGAGGACTGCTATAAGGCGGCCTATATGGCAAAGCATCTGAACGAGGTTTTTTCCGGCGTCATTTCCTCGGTTGCAGGACAGGGCATTTATGTGGAGCTGTCAAATACGGTCGAGGGACTGGTGCGAACAGAAAGCCTTGGAGACGGATACGCTTTTGACGGACTGCTTTCCATGAGGAACGCGCAGGGAAAGACTTACCGCGTGGGAGATGAAGTGAGGATAATCTGTATTCGCGCCGATGTCAACAGCGGTCAGATCGATTTTGAACTGGCAGAATCATAGCGTTTGAATCAGAAAGGGCGTCAGGCCGGAGCAGTAAAGTTCCGGCCTGACGCCTTGATTTATTCTGTCACAATTATTTTTTCTGTGTAGTCGCGGCCGCATGGCGCGGGAGGAGAACAGGCAAGCCCCTGCAAATCCGTGGCGGTTTTCTCCAAATAAGCAAACCGCGGAAACTGCCGTTCAAGCGCCGCAAATGAGGTGACCAGCGGCAGAGACGAGCACCGGTCTATTTCTTTGAGCAGCTCCCGGCCGCGGCTGTTAAAGCCAAGGACCCGCAGATAAGCAGGCGGGCAGGTACAGTCTTCTGTCCGCATATCCAGCATGGCATACCACAGGATCCGGCGCAGCCGTGCCAGAGGATACCGTCTGGTTTTGACCGCCGTCAGAAAAGCAGCGGTGCTGACAGCATCCCGTGCCGCTGTGTATAGTCTGTTCTCCAGTCCTTCCGTCACATCCGGCAGCCTGGCAAAATCTTCCGCCGTCATGCTCCTGAGACGCCACAGCACTGCTGCTTCCAGACGGGCAGGGTCGGCGGCATGGGCAGGCGAATATTGTCCTGAACTGCCGGGCGGCAAATAAGCAGAGATGTCGGCACCCTCTGCCGTCTGACGGCGAAGCCAGGACGCGCTGGCAAATTGCCCGGCAGGTGCTCCGTCGTGCGCGGCGCCCGCACGGCGGATCGTTTCAGCGCAAAATCCGGCCTGCAGTGATTCCATAGCCTTCAGATACTCGATCCCAAGTGTGTTATTGGGAGAGGAGAGCAATCCGGCTGCGGTTTCACCTGCCAGTTCTGAGACTGCCTTTTCCCGTGCGGCGGGATAGGAAAGCCCCTGCTTCAGAAAGCGCTGGAGCAGACCGCCTTTTTCGGCTTTCTGACAGGCTTCCGCTGTTTTTTTCAGTGCCTCGATGTCACCCGATTCACTGCCAAACGCGAGAACATCCAGACAGCCAGCTGCCCGGAGCAGCGCGACGGCACCGGAAGCAAACCGCTCTGCCGAGCCAAGCGCATAAGGCACCGGGAGCTCCAGCACCAGGTCGATCCCGTTTTGCAGCGCTGCTTCTGCCCGCTGCCATTTGGAAAGTTGAGCAGGCTCTCCACGCTGAACAAAGCTGCCGCTCATGACGGCAAGAATATGGCTGGCTCCTGCTGTTCGGACCTGCTCTGACAGATAGCGGTGTCCATTGTGAAAAGGATTAAACTCCGCGATGATTCCCGCTGTTTTCATGCCGTTTTCCTTTCTGGCGCACAAATACGCGATCAGCGCCGTTAAAATGAATCATCAGCCGTCCGCCGATAAATCAGCAGGTCAAACCCGATTTCGGTAGATAGTGCCGTGCATTGCTTCAGCCGCTCACAGCCGGATACGGGCGTTTTCCAGTAGTAGGGTGTCATCATAAAAAGCGCCTGGATCTGCTGCGGGTCTTCTGTAAACAGTTCTCCACGGACGGGGATGCGCTCCAAAAACGTAAAGCCATCATAAGCAGTATCGATCGTTTCATTTTCATATGGTGTGTCATACAGGACCTTTTTCAGCCCGAAAAGATGGCGGGGGCTCGGCACTGCGATCAGCAGACCGCCGCCCGGCCGCAGCACCCGTGCAAATTCGGCGGGTACGATCGGCGCGAAGACATTCATCATAAAGTCAAAAGTATGATCTGCCGCAGGAATGTCAAAGCTGCTGGCAACGGCGTACTCCGTCTGCTTGTCCTGTTTGGCCGCGGCCTTTACTGCAAATTTGGAGATATCAAATCCTGCCGCTTTCGGTGAAAGACCCTTGCTGCGCAAGAAGCTGCCCAGCCGGGCGGTATAATAGCCCTCGCCGCAGCCCGCATCCAATATGACGGGATGTGAATTGTTATTCAGAATTTGCATGGCCGAAATATTGATGGCGTCGCTGAAAATCTCATAGAATCCGGCGCTTAGGAACCGCCGCCGGGCGGCCACCATATCCCTGCTGTCGCCCGGGATCTTTGCATGCATTTTGCTGGACGGCACAAGATGGCAGTAGCCTTCGGCGGCAATGTCAAAGCAATGACGGGCAGGACAGCGCAATGTATTTCCATCGGTCTGAAGCGGTGCGTGACAGATTGGACAGCAAAACAGACTCATATTAAAAAACCCTCAGCCCCCGAGCGGGGCTGCTCCTTTCCTTACAGCAAGCTGTCATTATAAACGGCGCGTGCTCCTCCCACAAATTTCGGACGGGTACGGGCGCAGATAATCGTTGCTTCTCCAATTTTGGAAAGGCTGAGACGAACCGGAACTGCGACCCTTTTCAAATGCATTCCGATCAGCGTTCCACCGATATCCATGCCGCAAACCGCGCCGCAGTTCAGCTCTTCCACGGCGGCAGGCGCATCAAAGTGTTTCCATGCGGTCGTGGCGAAAGAACCGCCTGCCTTGGGCTGGGGGATCACATTGACCTGTTCCAGCCCGTATCGGCCGACCGCCTCGTTTTCGAGGATCAGCGCACGGTTGAGATGCTCACAGCACTGTGCCGCCAAATACAGCCCATGCTCTTGGACAACCGGATACAGCCCCTCAAAAATTGCTTCTGCGACCTCGATGCTCGAATGGGTGCCGATTTTTTCTCCGGCAGCCTCGCTGCTGGAACAGCCAACGATGACAATATCACCCGGCCGTGTGCTGGACAAGCCAACCAGTTCGGACATTGCAGCTTTGGCTTGCTGTCTGATTTCATCCAATAACATCATATTGACTTCATTCCTTTCCAGACTATTATACTCCTTCCCGCGATGGTGCGCAATAAATTTTTCACAGCCAAAATCCGGCGGATTCTGTTCGGTTTGAACGAGAAGAGATCAAAAAATGGCGGAAACTGCAGAATGCGGCTGTTTGCCTGCAGGTATGCCATGCACCTTTGCGTTCTATGGATAATATGATGAAACAGCAGGCGCTTCGGCTCCCCGGCGGCTGCAGCAAAAAATGACAGCCGCAAAAACAATGCAAAAGGCTCCCCAAAAATTACAGCAAAATGATTAAAAAAAGATTTTGCGGCAACAATAAGAACAAGAAACAATACCCCAAGAAGAGGAGCGTGGACAGGAATGTCTGTAAAACGGGGAGAAATTTATTATGCAGATTTAAGTCCGGTGGTCGGCTCGGAGCAGGGCGGTGTGCGGCCGGTTTTGATCGTCCAAAACGATATCGGAAATAAATACAGTCCGACGGTAATCGCGGCGGCGATAACCAGTCAGCGGGAAAAGGCAAAGCTGCCCACTCATATTGAAATCAATGCTCAAAACTGCGGCCTTGCCAAGAACTCTGTGGTACTGCTGGAGCAGATTCGCACCATTGACAAGCGCCGCCTGAAGGAAAAAATGGGTGCATTGGATGAACGGTCAATGTATCGGGTCAACTCTGCTCTTTCCATCAGCTTCGGGCTGGGCGGTACGGGCAGCAGCACAGGCAGCCGCTATGCTACATAAAGCAGGGACATAGCGGTCAGCCGGGAATATTTCTTGTTCTTTTCTCATAAACATGATAACAGGTAAGCTCTGCCTGATTGCCCGGGAAAAGGAGAAGAGAAATATGCCAAGACGAAAAAACAGTGCAAAAGCAAAACGAATTGTTTCGGTGATTGCGGTCATCACCGCGATCCCTGTTTGCATTAAGCTGATGCTGATATCTCTGCCTTATGTGAATGCGGCAGCGTCAAGAGCTGTCCTTTTATCGGCCGGACTTGCCATGCCCGAGGGCGGACAGGCTGCCTTAAAGGAGCCAGCCGGCGATACTTCTTCTACGGTTTCAGTTTATGTCTCGGACAAGGAGGCTGCTTCCTCTGCGGCTGCGGTGGATTCTTCCGCCGCCTCGTCTGATGCTGCGTCCTCTGTTTCCGTCAATGTCCCGTCTGTGATCCCGGATGCAGGAGCGCTTCCGGCGGAAAAACGGGGCGGAAAAATTCTCAGACAGGCCTATGGCGGCGGCGGCTCGGGTGATCTTATTTCTCTTGCCAACGGACAGGTGCGAAACGGCACCTCGATCGCGACGGCTACCGTTAAACAGGAGCTTCAGAAAAAGCTGGAGCTGACCCTGACCAAAACCAAGGAGCCGCAGGTACTGATCTATCACACCCATGCAACCGAAAGCTATGAGACCGGGACAAGGGACTATTATGACAAGACCTTCAACTCCCGCTCCAGAGATGACAGCATCAATATGAATATGGTGGGAGAGCAGATCGCCGCCTATCTGGAGGCCGCGGGAATCGGCGTTATTCATGACAAAACACAGCACGACTATCCATCCTATACGGGCGCATATGAAAATTCCATGAAGACGATTCAGAAGCATTTAAAGGAGCATCCTACCATTAAGGTGGTGCTGGACGTCCATCGGGATGCTATCCAGCGGCAGGACGGCACCCGTATTGCTCCGACCGCCACAATTAACGGGAAGAAAGCCGCCCAGATCATGATCATTGCGGGTGCAGAAAAGCAAGGAGACATTACCCACGACTTTTACAAAAATCTGCGGTTTGCCGCCTATCTCCAGACCGAGCTGGAAACTGCCTATCCCGGTCTGATGCGGCCGGTGGCGTTTGATTACCGCAAATATAACCAAAGCGCATCACCCGGCGCGCTGCTGCTGGAAATCGGCGGACATGGAAACAGCTTGGAGGAGGCACGGTACACGGGTGAACTGGCAGGCAAAGCCATTGCACAGGCGCTGCTCAAGCTGGGCGCGGGCTGACGCGGAAAAATGAAAGGAAAGGAATCAGATGAAAAAGGAAACCATACGGACAAGAAAAGCATTTTTTACAGGATTTATTATGACGCTGATATTGTGTTCCTTTGTCCTTTTTGCGAGTCTGGCGCTTTGGAACACCGCCAGAGATATGTTTGGCAGCGATGCTCCGCTGATTGAAGCAGAGGCGGGCAGAAGCCAGTCGCCTGAGGTGAATATCAGAATTATTGACACCGAATACGAGGTGGAACTGTCTGGACTGAATCAAGCCGTAAGGCTGGCACAGAAATACTATCCGCTGGTTCCGCGCGGGCTGCGTGGAGCAGGCTATCTAATGGAAGGCCTGCAGCAGGGACTGGATGCGATCCAAAAGGCGCAGGAACGGACGGAACTCGGCGGAAAGATATTCTGCCAAAAATAAGCCTTGAGCACATCGATGATCCGAACCGCCTGTGCGACAATTTCGATACATTTTGACAGTCTGAAAGAGGTCTTTGCACTTGTAGCTGCAAGTGCAAAGACCTCTTTACATATTTTACGGTTATTTTAAAAGAATTCGGATATTTTTCTTTTGATTTTACACCAATGCGGTGTCCGGTTAACATAACCACAGTTATAATAAAAGTGCAAATGTTTGCAAGACGAATCAAGACAAAATGAGAAAGGGAGAAAGCTATGCTGAAAAAAACCACAGCCACAATTTTGGCGGCCGCTGTTATGACAGGCGTTCTGATGACAGGGGTTTCAGCGCAGGAACAGGACGGAAAGGGCGTCCTGGACTTCACCATCGACAGTCCCTATGCCAGTGTAAACTGGAAAACCTACGGGCAGTACAAAGCAGATTTTCACGCACACTCCAATGAAAGCGACGGTTCTCCGCAGCCAGCCGATACGATTGAGGAACACTACAAAAAAGGATTTGACATTCTTGCTCTGACCGATCACAATGTTACCAACACTACATGGGACCGCCAGGATGACCCGACGGGCAAAGGCCGTACCTACCTGACGAGCCAGCGCCTGCAGGAGATCACTTACGGGACGGACAGAGACGGCCGCGGTATGGTCGCCATCCAGGACTCGGATGAACAGTCTGTAAGCGACCACCTGAACACCTTCTTCACTCCCTTTAACAATGAAGCGGGAGCAACGCTGGAGAGCAATATCGCCAAGACGCAGGAGCTGGGCGGCATCTGCCACATCAACCATCCCGGCCGTTACTACGGCGGCAGCAACACCAGCGGCACTGCCGGCGAGGACGCTGCCAATAATCCTGTAAACATTAAAAAATATGTAGATCTCTTCATGAAGTATGATGCCTGTGTTGGCATGGAGATCATCAACAAGCTGGACGGCGATTCCTACTCCGACCGTATTCTGTGGGATAACATTCTTCAGGAGACCATGCCGGAAGGACGTTTCGTATGGGGCTTCTCCAACGATGATACGCACTCAAATGAAGCAACCGGCCACAGCTACAACATGATGCTGATGCCCTCCAATAACCCTGCCGAGGTGCGCAAGGCTATGGAGAACGGCACCTTCTATGCCAGTGCTCACGTTGCCAAGCGGGAAGGATACACCATCACCGATCACAGCATCATCAATAACTATCAGCCGCCGGTCATCACCAATATCGAAGTAGACCAGACAGAAGACACCATCACGATCGAAGGCGAGCTCTATCACACGATTGAGTGGATTGCCGACGGCGAAGTAATTGCGACCGGCAACACCATTGACCTTAACGACTACGAAGGCAAAATCCATAGTTATATCCGTGCCCAGCTCAAGGGCGACGAGGGCATCAGCTTTACCCAGCCGTTCGGTATCTCTGCGGTGAATGCCGGCAATGCAAAGCTTAATGCTGACAAAGAACTGGCAGTCGTGGAAAACGGCGATACTGTCACCTGCACCGTGTCCCTGAAGGGCATCACCGGCATGAACAGCTTCGATGTGGCTGTGTCCTATGACAGCGACGTGTTTGAATTGGTTGAAGTGAAATCTATCCTGGAGAATACACTGGTTACGACCGATAAAAGCACGGATGGCGTTGCGCGCGCAATCATCGGCACGAACGGCAGCGTTTCCGGCGATGCGGACGTGATGCAGGTTGTTCTGAAGCTCAAAGAGGGCGCAGCCCCCGGTAATACAAACCTGGTTATCCAGAGCATCAATACAACGGCTACCAATGAGGATGGCACCTTTGAAGGGCCGGTTACCATCGCCGACGGGGAAGAAACCGTAGAGGTGGTCTCCTACCGTACAGCAGCGGACATCAATCAGGATGGCTCTGTTACTCTGTCCGACCTTTCCATCGCCCTGACAAAATATCAGACTGCGGATGCCGTCTGCGACATTAACCGCGATGGGCTTGTTGATACGGCTGACTTCATAATCCTGACGGAATATATTGCGTAAATATCCTGCACAAACAGAAACTGCGGGAAAAGGGGATCGCCGGTTTCAGGCAATCCCCGATTCCTGTATCTTATTGATTTTGATAAAAGGATGATTTGCTTGAAAAAAATTGTTTGTTTACTGGCATGTTGTTGTCTCCTCTCTCTTGGCACATTAACCGCGTTCGCGGGGGAAACGGCTGTTCGCGTGACGGAGGATCGGATTTCGCTCACTCAAACGCAAACGGAATTTGAAGCCGTGATCGAAATTGAACCTGAAAACGCATATGCCGGTGTGGAAATCGGCATAGCCTGTCCCGAAGGAGTCGCTGTGACTGCTTCTACCGGTTCAATCGGCGGGATGTCGGCCGGTCCGGTTCTGGCCAGAGGATTATATTGGACCAGCTTTTTTGAATCAGACAATGATTTGTCCGGGACCATGAGAATCACTTTGCAGTTATCCTGTCCACAGACGCTGCAAAACGGAGAAATCAGCATAAAAGATATCAAAGTGATGACCAGACAAGGCACATCTGTAGTGACGGAAGAAGCAGCCTCAGACTGCAAAATTAAGATTACACGCAGTAATTCTGACGTTCCAGACACAGATATCGATCATGAGCATCCCGCAGATACAGGCGTGTCATCGGATGATACTGCTCCGGAACAAAACGAAACCGGTTTTGATCAGAAAGACAGTATTGATACAGGACTGAACGATGGAATCTTTCTGCGGACGGTGGTCTTGTCAGCAGCATGCGGCGGTTTGATCATTGCGGCTCTTGTTCTTATTCGAGCAGATAAAGAAAAATAAAAACGCCTTGTCGCTATCCTGTTAAAAGCAATTCCCGGAAGCTGGTTTGTGACAGAAATGCGTATGTGATACACTGTGCCCAACTGCGGAAACCGCCGAACGACGGTTTTCTTTCTTTTTAAGCGAAAAACCTTGCATCCCGCGGAGTTATTTGATAAAATAAAACTGATAGGCATATTGATTATGCAAATAGCTTGATAAGGGATGAGTAACGATGAGAAGCGATAAAATTACAAAGGGCGTCAACGCGGCGCCCCAGCGGGCATTGCTGTATGCGCTTGGCCTGACGGATGAAGAGATCGGCAAGCCGCTGATCGGGATTGTCAGTTCCAAGAACGATATTGTGCCCGGCCATATGAACATCGATAAGGTGGTCGAAGCCGTAAAGCAGGGCGTTGCCATGGCTGGCGGCGTACCGATCGTGTTTCCTGCGATCGCGGTCTGCGACGGGATCGCGATGGGACATGAGGGCATGAAATATTCACTGGTGACCCGTGAACTGATTGCCGATTCGACCGAGGCGATGGCTACTGCACATCCGTTCGACGGTCTGGTCATGGTCCCTAACTGTGACAAAAACGTGCCCGGTCTGCTGATGGCCGCGGCCCGTCTGAATATACCGTCCATTTTTGTCAGCGGCGGCCCGATGCTGGCCGGTATCCTGCACGGACAAAAAATCAGCTATTCCAATGTCTCCGAGGCGGTCAGCCGGTACAAGGTCGGGGAGATCGATGACACCGGCCTGGCAGAATGTACCGCCAAGGCATGCCCGACCTGCGGCTCCTGCTCCGGCATGTTTACTGCCAACAGCATGAACTGTCTGACCGAGGTGCTTGGCATGGGACTTCCCGGCAACGGTACCATTCCCGCGGTTTATTCCGAGCGTCTGCGCCTTGCCAAGGAAGCGGGCATGCAGATCATGGAGCTGGTGAAAAAGGATATCAAACCGCGTGACATCATGGTAAAGGACGCGTTTCTGAATGCGCTCACCATTGATATGGCGCTGGGATGCAGCACCAACAGCATGCTCCATCTGCCTGCGATCGCGCATGAATGCGGCATCACGCTGGACCTGGCGCTGGCCAACAGCATTTCGGACAAAACGCCGAATCTGTGCCACCTTGCGCCGGCAGGCAATCATTATATTGAAGAGCTCAACGAGGCAGGCGGCATCCGTGCAGTGATGCATGAGATTGACAAGCTCGGCCTGCTGCACACCGATTTGATGACCTGCACCGGGAAAACAGTGAAAGAAAACATTGAGGGTCAGGAAATCCGCGACACCGAGGTCATCCGTCCCGTTACCAATCCATATAGCAAAACCGGCGGTATTGCGGTGCTTAAGGGAAACCTTGCGCCCGACGGATGTGTGGTCAAACGCTCTGCTGTAGCGCCTGAGATGCTGCATCACGAGGGCAAGGCACGGGTATTTGACTGCGAGGAGGATGCGCTCAATGCCATCTATGACGGAAAAATCAACCCCGGCGAGGTGGTTGTGATCCGTTATGAGGGGCCAAAGGGAGGCCCGGGAATGCGTGAAATGCTCAACCCCACTTCCGCCATTATGGGAAGCGGCCTTGGCAACTGCGTGGCGCTGATTACCGACGGACGTTTTTCAGGTGCGACCCGCGGCGCCGCAATCGGCCATGTTTCCCCTGAAGCGGCGGTCGGAGGACCGATTGCACTGGTGGAGGAAGGCGATATGATCGAGATTGACATTCCCGCCAACACCATCAACGTCAAGGTATCCGATGAAGAATTGGCAAAACGGAAGGCTGCCTGGCAGCCCAGACAACCCCGCATCACGACAGGGTATCTGGCTCGTTATGCAAAGCAGGTGACTTCCGGCGCTTCCGGTGCAGTACTGGAATAGCAACAGCTGAGCGTGTCGAAAAAGTCGACGACGCTCTCGAGGGACAAACACAATCACTGCAGCAAAGCCTTGTTCTGTGTTTTTCCCCCGATTCCCCTCTTTTCCATCCAAAAACGATTCGCCGAATCGTTTTTGGATAACACCTCTCCGTTCGCGGCCGTATGTCATGGCCGCGTTGCCACAGCAGCGGCAACCACATCGAGGTGCTGTGCAGAGCACACAATAGATACCTCAGTGTATTAATGCTGCAACTGGCGGCGCATGTCCGCCTGCGTGACAATTTCTCATGATTTATCGTTTTTCGACAGACTGAGCCGTGTGCGCCTGATGGCACACACGGCTTTTTTACGTTAACACTGATTGCGATGCAGATATTGCTCCGATAACGATCTATCAAGAGAAATTCACAGATGTCCTTTATGAAAGGAACTTAATTGTTTTGATGACCGCCGATATCGTTCCGGTAATGGCATCCTTCAAATGAAATATTCTTCACTGCTGCGTAAGATTGATTCAGCGCGTCGGTTAGATTGTCGCCGATTGCCGTAACCCCCAACACCCGTCCGCCGGACGTGAAGTATAAATCACCTTCCCGCTTTGTTCCCGCATGATAGACGGTTGCACCTGCTGTCTGACCGCCGGCATCCAGACCTGTGATTGGCAGTCCTGTCGGATATTTTTTCGGATATCCGCCCGATGCCATGACAACACAGGCTGCTGCTCCTTTTTTCCAGCGGATATCCAGGTCAGAGAGCCGCTCTTCGTCGATGGCAAGGAAAATTTCCATCAGATCGGTGTCCAGCAGCGGCAGGACGACTTGGGTTTCGGGGTCGCCAAACCGGCAGTTGTATTCAATTACTTTCGGTCCCTTCGGCGTCAGCATCAGCCCAAAATACAGACAGCCCTTGAATGGCCGTCCCTCTTTTACCATGGCTTCCATGGTAGGCCGGAAAATTTCCTTCATACACCGTTCTGCGATCTCATCGGTATAATAAGGATTGGGCGCAATCGTTCCCATACCGCCGGTGTTGGGGCCCCGGTCATGGTCAAAAACGCGCTTGTGATCCTTGGAGGAAATCATCGGCTTCATGACCTTGGAATCCGTAAAAGCCAGCACCGAGACCTCAGGCCCTGTCAAAAACTCTTCGATCACCACATGGCTGCCGCTTTCCCCGAAAATTTTGTCTTCCATCATGGATTTGACTGCTTCTTCGGCCGCATGAAAGTCCTCGGCGATCACGACGCCTTTTCCCAGCGCCAGCCCGTCCGCCTTGATCACAGTAGGGTAGGTGTTCTGCACCCTGATATAATCGATTGCTTTCTGCGGGTCGTCAAATACCTCGTACGCTGCGGTTGGAATCCCGTATTTTTTCATAAGATTTTTGGAAAAAGCCTTGCTTCCCTCAATGATTGCCGCCGCTTTGTTCGGTCCGAAGGTCCTTATCCCGGCTTCATTCATAGCGTCTGCCATTCCCATGACCAACGGATCATCCGGCGCTACCACAACGAAGTCTATTTCATGTTTTTTTGCATAATCAACCATTTTTTCAATATCGGTCGCTTTGATGGGGACACATTCTGCATCAGCGGAAATCCCGCCGTTTCCGGGCGCCGCGTACAGCTTAGTGACCAGGCTGCTTTCCTTGAGCTTGCGGATGATGGCGTGTTCCCGCCCGCCGCCGCCTACAACCAGTACTTTCATGATTCATTTCCTTCCTGTCTGTATCATCGTAAAAATATCTGCGTTTTACGGAAACTCTTCCTGTCCGCCGTCAGACAGGAAGAGTAGTTCACATGTGGATTAATGGTGGAATAACCGGATACCTGTAAAGGCCATAGCAATTCCGTATTTGTTGCAGGTCTCGATCACGTTGTCATCGCGGATTGAGCCGCCGGGCTGTGCGATGTAGCGCACACCGCTGCGGTTGGCGCGCTCAATGTTGTCGCCAAAGGGGAAGAAAGCATCCGAGCCCAGCGAAACATCGGTCAGCGTGTCAAGCCAGACGCGCTTCTCTTCTCTGGTCAGCGGCTCCGGCTTTTGGGTGAAAAAGTTTTCCCAGATTCCGTCCGCCAGGACATCCATATAGTCATCGGAGATATAAACGTCAATGGTGTTGTCGCGGTCAGGGCGGCGAATGTCTTTTTGAAAGGGAAGATTCAAAACCTTCGGATGCTGGCGCAGGAACCAGATGTCGGCCTTGTTTCCGGCGAGACGGGTACAGTGGATTCGGGACTGCTGTCCGGCCCCAACGCCGATGGTTTGTCCGTCCTTGGCATAGCATACCGAGTTTGATTGGGTGTATTTCAGCGTGATCAGTGCAAGGATCAAATCCTGTTTGGCGCTTTCGGGAAGCTCTTTATTGTCGGTCACCAGGTTCTGAAGCATCTCAGCGTCAATCTTTAAATCGTTTCTGCCCTGCTCAAAGGTGACGCCATAAATGTTGCGGCGCTCGATCGGAGCGGGCGAGTAGCTCTCGTCAATTTGGATGATGGTATAGCCGCCCTTCCGTTTGCTTTTTAAAATTTCGAGCGCACGGTCGGAATAGCCCGGCGCGATGATACCGTCTGAAACTTCCCGTGCAATCAGCGTGGCTGTCTCCTCGTCGCACTCGTCTGACAGGGCGATAAAATCTCCATAAGAAGACATCCGGTCCGCTCCGCGGGCCTTGGTATAGGCCATTGCCAGCGGGGAGAGCTTCAGATCATCCACAAAGCAGATCTTTTTCTGTACCTCGGTCATCGGGGTGCCCACTGCAGCGCCGGCCGGGCTGACATGCTTGAAGGAAGCAGCGGACGGGAGCCCGGTCGCCTGCTTCAACTCCTTAACCAGCTGCCAGCTGTTAAACGCATCCATAAAATTGATATACCCGGGGCGGCCGTTGAGAACCTCGATCGGAAGTTCGCTGCCATCGCCCATAAAAATTCTGGACGGCTTTTGATTCGGATTGCAGCCGTATTTCAGTTCCAGTTCTTTCATGTTGTTCGCCATAATACCTGTTCGGTACTGTTCCTTTCTTTTTGATTTTACTGATTTTTATTGACGATACGGGATTCGGTTTTCCCTGTTTTGAGATCAATAAAACGGGTAAACAGCGAAACCTTGTTGTCGCCGTTCAGATTTTTCCAAACCAGGTCGGTAAAGGAATCGATATCCCCTTCGATTTTGACGGCGGTCGGTTCTCCCTCATAAGAAGGAATCGGGTTTCCGTCACAGCGATAGGTATGAATAAAATGCCCTTCACCTGCCAGCGGTTCCTTGTAATCAAAGAAATAACGCCGTGTGGAGGATGGATTGCCGCCTGCACTTTTCAGGATGGACAGTGTGTAGTTACCGCCGTATACGATTCCGGAAATACGGGGGGTATAGTTCGGCGCATCCGGTTCAAAGGTACGGGTCTGCAGAGCGCTTTCAAAGCTGTCCCCCTTGGCGAGAAACGCATAGATCGTATCGGTCTGGTCTCCGTTGGTGACAATGGTGATGCCGTTGCATACCCGCACCGGCGCATAAATGATCAGAGAAGGATCCGCCAGCTTTGCCGGGTCAAACGCCTCGGTGCGGATGCCATCCCCTTCTTCCACAAAAATGCGGTTGCGGCTGTTTTCGCTTCTTCCCATGATAAAGTAGGCAATCACGGCACTGCCGCCGTCAGCGCTCCGCCCGATCACGATTCCGCGGCCGGGATAGGTGTTTTCACTCAAAATTTTTGCCAAATCCGCCATAAGACACGCTCCTTTTATACTGTAATATGAACTTTGTTTCCTGATACGGTGATTTTTCCGTTGCAGAACAGATCAATGGCTTTGGGAAGAATTTCCCATTCTGCCTGCTCCATGACACGCCGCTGCAATGTCTCCGGCGTGTCGCTTTCTTCCACTGCTACGGGCTTCTGCAAAATAATGGCGCCGGCATCGGCTTCCTCGTTGACAAAGTGAACGGTTGCTCCCGTCACCCTGACGCCGTATCCGAGCGCTGCCTCGTGAACCCGCAGTCCATAATAACCCGGACCGCAGAAGCTGGGGATCAGTGAAGGATGAATATTGATCATCCGATAAGCATAGGCGTCAGTTACTTTTTTTCCCAGAATGGAGAGATATCCTGCCAGCACGACCAGATCTGCCTGATATTGCTCCAGCGCCGCCAAAACCGCATGGTCGAATGCATCTGCATCAGATATTGCCTTGCGGCTCACGACCGTGGACGGGATCCCGTACTTTTCTGCCCGTTTCAGAGCGTAGGCGTCAGGATTGCTGGCGATCACGCCTGCCAGTCTGGCATTGGTGATGCTCCCGTTTTCCACTGCGTCAATGATGGCCTGTAAATTGGTGCCGCCGCCGGACACCATAATTACGACATTCAGCATATTTCCACACCTTTTTCGCCATTTGTCAGTTCGCCCATCACATAGGCGTCTACGCCGTTTTCATGCAGAACGGCAACCGCCTTGTCCGCATCCTCCTTGTTGACACAGACGCACATGCCGACTCCCATATTGAAGGTGTTGAACATATCCCGCTCCGGAATATTGCCTTCCCGCGCAATGATGTCAAAGATCGGCAGGACACGGACCGACTTGCGCTCGATTTTGGCGCAGATTCCGTCGGGCAATGAGCGCGGGATATTTTCGTAAAACCCGCCGCCGGTGATGTGAGAAATAGACTTCACGTTTACTGCTTTCAGCAAATTCAAAACAGGCTTGACATAAATTTTGGTCGGAGTCAGCAGCGTCTCGCCCAGCGGCTTATCCAGCTCATCATATTTTTTGTGCAGGTCGGCATGCTCTACGTCAAACACCTTGCGCACCAGAGAAAACCCGTTGGAGTGCACCCCGCTGGAAGGAAGCGCGATCAGCATATCTCCCGCCTTTTGCAAAGTGGGGTCGAGGATCTTGCTTTTATCCACAATGCCCACGCTGAAGCCCGCGAGGTCGTATTCTTCAGGCGGATAAAAGCCGGGCATCTCGGCGGTTTCGCCGCCGATCAGAGCAGAACCGGATTGGAGACAGCCCTCGGCAACACCGGACACAATGGTTGCTACCTTCTCCGGCACGTTTTTGCCCACTGCCACATAATCGAGGAAAAACAGCGGCTGCGCGCCGCAGCAGATCACATCGTTGACGCACATCGCCACGCAGTCGATACCGACAGTGTCATGCTTGTCCAATAAAAATGCCAGCTTGAGCTTGGTGCCCACACCGTCGGTACCGGATACCAGCACCGGTTCTTTCATATCAGCAAGATCAGGGGCAAACAATCCCCCGAATCCGCCCAGCCCGGAGAGCACACCGGGCGTCATTGTTTTTGCAACATGGCTTTTCATCAGTTCTACCGCTTTATAACCGGCGGTAACGTCAACCCCGGCCGCTTTGTAGCTGTCGCTGAAGCTTTTCATAAATCAGGCTCATCCTTTCTGTATGGTCTGTCTGATCTGACAGTCCGCAGTGTCCGTTTTTTACATTCATGTTGGCTGGAGAGGTTTATTCTTTGCCCGTCCAGCAGTAGGTACAGATTTTGCAGGGATCAATTCCTATGGCATCCAGCATTTCCGGCAGCGTTTGATAACGAAGTGATGTAAAGTTGAGCTTTTTGCAGATCATATCGGTCATTTTTTTATGCCGTTCAGACCGGCAGTCGCTGTATTCGTCCAGTATTTCCTGGGAAACGTCCTCTGTTCCTTCCAGTTCTGCAATGATGCGGCGGGTAATCAGGTCCATTTCGCTGGTGGAACGGGAAAAGTTCAGATATTTGCAGCCGTACATGATCGGCGGACATGCCGGACGGATATGAACTTCTTTTGCACCGCTGCGGTACAGAAATTCCACCGTTTCCCGCATCTGGGTACCGCGGACAATAGAGTCGTCAATAAACAGCAGCCGTTTGCCGCGGATCAGGGCGTCCACCGGGATCAGCTTCATATGCGCCACCAGGTTTCGCATGGACTGGTTTTGCGGCATAAAGCTGCGGGGCCAGGTTGGGGTGTATTTGATAAAGGGGCGCGCAAAGGGATATCCTGACTGGTTGGCATAGCCAATCGCATGAGCAGTGCCGGAATCGGGAACGCCGGCGACATAATCGACTTCGACGTCATCGTCTTTGGCAAGAAGCCTTCCGCATTCATACCGCATTTTTTCTACGTTGACGCCCTCATAGGAGGAGGTGGGATAACCGTAATATGTCCAGAGAAACGCGCAGATTTTCATTTCATTCTGCGGTGGTTTTTTGACGGTAACGCTGTCCGGGGTCATAAAAACAATTTCTCCCGGACCCAATTCCCGCTCCTCTGAATAACCCAGGTTGAGATAGGCAAATGATTCAAACGAAGCACAGCGTGCCCCATCCTTTTTGCCGAGCACCAGCGGAGTACGGCCCATTTTGTCCCGCGCCGCATAAATTCCGTCCGGCGTAAGAATCAGCATGGTCATGGAACCGTCGATCATTTCCTGTGCATAGGAGATCCCCTCTGTAATGGAGTTTTTCTGGTTGATCAGAGAGGCCACCAGTTCGGTGGCATTAATCCGCCCGCCGCTCATCTCCAAAAAATGAGAGCTGCCGCACTTGAATGCGCGTTCCACCAGTTCGGTTTCGTTGTTGATCCGCCCCACGGTCGTGATGGCGTAGTTGCCCAGATGGGAACGCACAATCAGCGGCTGCGGCTCACTGTCGCTGATGCAGCCGATCCCCGCAAAACCCTTCATTTCATTGACGTCCCGTTCAAACTTGGTTCTGAACGGGGAATTTTCAATATTGTGAATCGCCCGCTCAAATCCATCCGCGTTGTAGACTGCCATACCGCCGCGGCGGGTGCCGAGGTGAGAATGATAATCCGTTCCGAAAAACAGGTCTGTCACACAGTCATTTTTTGATACAACTCCAAAGATACCGCCCAAAATAACACTCCTCTTTCTATGAAAAACAGAATGGTTCCGGCGCTGCCAAAACCATCAGCAACAAGTCCGTTAGCCGCCCAATCAGACAGCGGCTGCTTCAGACTGAATCGACTCGTCCTTTTTTAAGACTTCTTCTGTCATTTCTTTCTTCATGTCTGCCAGCTTGTCCGCGGTCTTTTCATCCGACAAAGAGAGAATCTGTGCCGCCAGATAAGCAGCGTTTTCGGCGCCGTCGATCGCAACGGTTGCAACGGGGATTCCCTTGGGCATCTGCACCGTCGCCAGCAGCGCGTCCAGACCGTCCAGCGTGGAGGATTTGATCGGGATACCAATGACCGGCAGCGTGGTGTGCGCTGCAAGAACGCCCGCGAGATGCGCTGCCTTTCCCGCCGCTGCAATAATGACACCAAAGCCGTTGTCACGCGCTTTGGCTGCAAAGCCGCATGCCTGCTCGGGAGTGCGGTGCGCGCTGTAGACATGAGTTTCCACCGGGATACCGAACTCTTTTAACACCTTGATTGCCTTTTTTACAACCGGGAAGTCGCTGTCGCTTCCCATGATGACTGCCGCCTTTTTGACTGCCATTTGCACTTCATCCTTTCTTTGTTCGGACGCGGCCGTGCATAAAAGCCGTCTTTTCGCTGAGGGCGCGTCCAAAAAATAAAAAGAAGCCGCGGAAAGCCGCAGCTCATATGGGTATAACTATTGCGTCAGAAAAAAGGGAGAAAAATATTTTTTGCCGTTTTTTTCTGACAATTTTTCATTTTGGCTGGGGACCAGCGGTTCGAGCGACCAAATTCGTCCGAACAGTGCTTCCATATGGACAGGGGTACCCGCCTTTTTGCTTTTTCTGCGGCCGGGCATCTGCTTCATCAAAAAGCCCCCTTTCCCAAACAGCCTGATAATACTATTTTAACGTATTTACGGCAAAAATTCAACACCAAATAGTAAACAATCTTGCCATAACAGCGATTTCTTTATTGTGAAATCTGAATAAACAAGCAGTTTTGCTTTACTTCAGGCTGTTTTTGTCTGCCTCACGGGAAAAGGCAAGCTCTTTGCCAACCTCTTTTTCCAGATAAGAGAGAACGCTTTTACGGGTGACGATCCCGACAAAATAGCTTCTGTCATCCACCACAGGCACGAAATTGGTGTCCAGTATACGGGCAAGCAGCTGGCTGAGCGGGGCGTTAATGCTGACAGTAGGATTCCATCCCTTACGAATGATGTTCTCGATACGGGTGCTTTCCATTTCCTTCAGGGAGCAGATTCCATTGTCCAGTATGTATGTCAGAAAATCACGTTCACTTATGGTGCCGCAGTAACGGCCGTCAGGATAAAGAACGGGAACGGCCGTATATCCGTGTGCGCGAAAGCTCTCTATTCCCTGGCGGATGGTATCGGTGCTTTCCAGGCAGGCGATATTCACCTTGGGCGAGAGCAGCATTGCTGTATTCATAATTCTTTTTCATACCTTTCTTTCTGCAGTGGCATTTTTATTATGAGAATAGCACAGAACTGTTAACTTTTCTGCATTTATCTGTGTCCGCGAACTAAAAATTTGGGGGATGACCGCTGCTTCCTTTTCGGAGTGCTGACGGCGATTGACCGGTCGCTCTTCGGAACAGGTTGGAAAAGTACTGGGGATCGTGATAGCCAAGCGAGGCGGCAATTTCCTGCACCGGCAGGCGGGTTTCCGTCAGCAGACGGCGTGCGGCGCTGATTTTGCTTTGCATGGCATAAGCATGCGGCGTGATTTGATAGGTGCGTTTAAACAGCTTGATCACGTAGTCTTCTGACCGGAACAGCAGCTCCGCCAGCTCTTTGGTGGATATACAACGGTCCATATGACTGTCCAGATAGTTTTTCAACTGTCTGGCTTCCGCCGGCGCTTCCTCGCACCGGTCCGTATGATCCGCAACGGTCAGCAGAAGTTCGTGGAACATCAGGATCGAACGGCGGATCACAGCTTCCTGCGGATGATGGGACAGCGCCAGCTCGGTCAACTCCCGAAACAGCGGCTCGGCCGGACAGCCATGATAAACGATTTGCCGGTTCAGGCGGTAGGCTTCCAGCAAAGGCCCTGTCATGGTGCCCGAAATATTGAGAAACAATTTGGTCCATGGATTTTCGCTGTCACTGAAATAGGTGTGATTTGTGCCGGGCGGAAGGATATATACATCTCCTGCGGAAGCGGTAAACTGTTTGCCGTTAACGATTAAAGTACCCGTCCCTTTTACAATGTATTCTGCAACACAGACCGGTGAGCGGCTGCGATGGATAAAATAGCTGCCGTCACAATAGGAAATTCCGATGAGCTCGGGGAAAAGGGGGACCGGACCGGCCGGGACTGAGAAAAAACACAGATCCTCTTTCAATTGTTTTTCACACCTTTTTGCTTATTTTATCCCTGTTTTTTTGCTATATAAAATAGTATAATACAACTATCGGCAAAACACAATACATTTTTTCAAGAGTGAAAGGAAGCGGAACGTATGGAAAGCATACCACGGCCGGAGCACCCGAATCCGCAGTTTGAACGCAAAAACTGGCGGAATCTGAATGGAATATGGGAATTTGAAGTGGATAAAAGCAACTGGGGCGCTGAGCGGGGGTTTATTGAGCAGGAACACTTTTCCCAAACGATTTTGGTGCCGTTCTGTCCGGAAAGCCCGCTTTCCGGTGTGGGCATCACCGACTTTATGGAGGCGGTCTGGTACAAGCGCCGCTTTGAGCTGTCCGAGGCGGAGCAGAGCGGCAGCGTCCTGCTGCATTTCGGGGCGGCAGACTATGAGTGTACGGCTTATGTCAACGGGCAGGAGGCCGGCACCCACCGCGGCGGATACGCCTCCTTTGCCTTTGACATCACGGCGGCGGTACGCACGGGAGAAAACACCGTGACCGTGCGGGCGGTCGACCGCACCCGCTCCGGCCTGCAGCCGACCGGCAAGCAGAGTGAGCAGGCGGCTTCCCACGGATGCTTTTATACCCGCACCACTGGTATCTGGCAGACCGTCTGGCTGGAATTCGTCCCCAAAAAGCGGCTGAACAGGATCCGCCTGACCCCGAACGAAAAAGCCTGCTCGGTCATGATCGAGGCTTATCCGAACGCTGCGGGCAGTCTGCGGGCGGAATGCTTTTATAAGGGCAGGCCCGTCGGCAGCCGCACCGTTGAGCTGGATGCAGGCGGCGGTGCGTTTGAGCTCCCTTTATCAGAAAAGCACCTTTGGGAAGCGGGAAATGGACGGCTGTATGATTTAAAGCTGACCTTTGAGGAGGACGAGGTCTTTTCTTATTTCGGATTGCGCAGCATCTGCTTTGACGGGATGCGCTTTCTGCTCAACGGGCGCTCCGTGTTCCAGCGGCTGGTGCTGGACCAGGGCTTTTATCCCGACGGGATCTATACCGCGCCGGATGAGCAGGCGTTAAGACAGGATATCCTGCTTTCGCAGGCGATGGGCTTCAACGGAGCACGCCTGCATGAAAAAGTCTTTGAGCCGCGTTTCCTGTATCATTGCGACAAAGAGGGCTATCTCGTCTGGGGCGAATATCCGAACTGGGGGCTTGACCATACCCAAAAAGAGGCTGTATACGCAATTCTGCCCGAATGGCTGGAAGCTGTTGAACGGGATTATAACCATCCGTCGATCATCGGCTGGTGTCCGTTCAACGAAACATGGGATGTCGGCGGCAGAAAGCAGAGCGACGATGTCATAAGGCTGGTTTATGAGGTGACAAAGGCAGCTGACCCCACTCGCCCATGTATCGACACCAGCGGGAATTATCATGTCAAAACCGACATTTTTGATGTGCACGACTATGAGCAGGACCCCAAAAGGTTTAAAAGTCATTATGAGAGGCTTGCCGACGAGGGCAGGATAGATGATCCGCATGAAAGCCGTCAGACCTATCGCGGCGAACCGATCTTCATCAGCGAATACGGCGGCATCCTCTGGACCGACCGCAATGACGGCTGGGGCTACGGCAGCGGCCCGCAGAGCAGAGAGGAATTCCTTGAACGGTTCAGGGCGCTTGCCGATGCGCTTCTGGATAACAGGGCCGTATTTGGGCTCTGCTATACCCAGCTGTATGATGTGGAGCAGGAGCAGAACGGGCTTTATACCTATGAGCGCGTTCCAAAATTTTCGCCTGAGATCATTTCAGCGATTTTGTCCAAACCAGCGGCATCAGAAAAATAAAAATATTATGATCGGCGGCGGGCATTTGCCCGCCGCCGACTGGCAGCTAAACGGTTTTCAGATCTGTGCTTTGGTATGGTGGCAGTATCAAGAAAAATAGAAAACGACAAGCCGAAAGCTTATCGTTTTCTGAGAGAACAGACCAAGATGAATGCCTTAGTTATAGAAGCATGAACGCACGCAGGCGAATTGAAAAGTCGCCATAACCGAACAAGTGAGCCGAGCGTGACTTTTTGCGAAGAGGAAGAGCAGGGGAATGAGCGCACTAAAAAGTCGCCGCAAGCGGCTATAAAAAAGATATTTTTGTCATTTGGGAGGGTGGATGTAAACCAACGTGTAAATATCCATGCAGTATTATCGTTTTACTCCAAAAACACAAAGTTTTTCATTTCCTTCTGGTATAGCAAGCCAATTCCTTTCAACCATTGTCTCAATGATAAAAGCCATAACATTCATCTGATGATGAATAAATGCAAGTTGTGCTCCTTGTTTCAGCAAACCCTTCGGGATAAAATTTTTCAATGTTTGCGCAGCAAGATCACATACTTGAATCATACAGTCACAAACATCTTCTGCCAACGGTTTTAATGTCGGACAAATGGTGTTGTCAAACACATCAGCCGAGAACACGGGAAATTCAGCGGATAATTTTCCATCGTGACTGGAGATAAACCCTTCGTCGATTAGTCTTATCAGCATATCGTTATTTGGGTCCGCCGTCTTTTCGAGAATGGCGTCGCCCATCGCTTCCACTGATTGATTCCAATTTACAGGCTCCCAAAATTGACATTTCTCAATGACACGATAGTTTTCCACCGAAAAATATGCGGTTTTGTCGTTGTTCTCACAATGGCCATAGATACCATGAAAATGATGATTTTGGTAATCATTATCATACCCGAATACAAATCCATAGCTGCCGTTTGAAAGGGGAGGATACTCTCCAAAGCGCTTTCGCCCTATGCCATCGGAAAGGTTCAGGGCAAACACCATTATCAGATTGGCAAAAGTCCAATTCAGCCGGTTGCGATTATAATCATTTCCTTTGAAATCCAGTGTTTCCAGGGTGGGAAGAAGAGCTGACAGTTTTTCGTTTAATTGTTCTGCTGCTTTTTTGTAAACGGGTTTGATTTTGGCTGCCAATTCTTTCTCGTAGTCATCCGTAAAAATGATGATGTTTGTCTGATATTTATCGCCAATTTTCCTAATGATGTCATGTTCCATGAGCAACTCAATTTCTTCTTCCAGATAGACTACGGCAACGCCAAGTTCCATGGACAGTTCCTGTATAGTTACCGGTGTATAATAAGCGCTGAGGAGAATATTTCCAGGCAGTTTTCTTTTAAACAGCTGCCAATAGCAAGAATTGTCACCGCCGCCCCAATAGTCCATACGAAAAGTTGAGGGATGATAACTTTTTTCTCCGAATGCTCTGGACATACCGATACCTTCTTTCAATATTTTTCTTGTTTTGAAGAGATAATATTTTACCATTTCAGTACTGATTCCGAAGTCGGTTGAAATTTCAGAACAGCTTCTGCCTGTGATATAATAAGCGACGGTGGTTTCACGATACTGTTTTGAAAGCAGGGATAACTCGCGGCGCAAAAGATGAAGTTCTTCTGTCTTCAGATATTCCTCTTCAGGCGTTACCCAATATGTTCCGACGAAGCTTTCATCAAACTCTATCGTTTGAAAGTTATTTTTTCGGATCCGTTTCTTAAAAGTATTTTCTGCAATCCGCCACATGAAACCGTAAAAAGCATCGTCATTTCTTAATCGGCGTGCGCACTTTAACACCTCGCAGATAATATCGTTTGTCAAGTCCTCCGCTTCTGACCTATCGTAAAGTCTCGACAGAGAAAAAGCAAAAATATTCTTTAAGTTATCAGATAATAATTTTTCCACTTTTTCCTGTTCCAAAATCCCACCTCCGGCTCTTTGTTGAAAGCTTTCGACTATATAGTATCCAGTATGCGGTATTGGTTAATCAAAATTTCATTAAATTTCGTTCAGATACAAATAAATAATAAAAAGCACAACACGAGAGTTCAACTCCTCCATGTTGTGCTTTTTCGTGTCTAAGCCACATGAAAAAGATATTTTTGGCATTTCGGAGGTGGGATTTGAACTCTCGCCCCCTGAAAAAGGTACATTGCGAGTATATTTGCAAGCAATAGAGGCACAGCGTGACCTTTTTCAGAAGCAGGCAGGAGTTTGCAAAGGTGTTCTGAAAAAGATATTCTCCATTAACAAATAAATACATCTAAACTCAAAGGAAGCTATCTTATATATATTTTAATATTTCCCGGTTTTACTGCACCTTTCACCAAAACTTCCGGAGTAAAGTAATTGTCTTTTTCATAATTCCATATGGGTTGTGCAGTAACTTCATAGAGCTTAACAAACAAATCTGAAGCCTCCTGATTTATGGGAACATTTTTACCACCAAATTTTTTACCACCATACTTATACATCATCGCAAAGCTGATATAATCCATTTCTGCAATTATACAATTTACTTCATCAACCAAAACTTCAAGACAAACATCGTCATCGGAAAATATTTTTTGATCATCAGGAGACAGCCAACAATAAATAACATCTCTTCTCAAATCAGTAAAATTCGCATATCGCGATAGAGGTATAAGACCTTCGAGTAATATCCTGTCAACATTGTTTTTATTAGTATAGTGATATAAAGTTATCATAGTCTGCTCCTAAAAACGATTTTATTTTTTCATATGATATTATATCATACAATTTCAATATGGAAAAAATATTTTTATTACTAAAACAACTACTTTGAGGTATAAAACACTAAGTTTTACATGATAGATATTCATCGCTTTCTGGCGCGCCCGAAAGGAGGATTTGCTGATTCTAACCCATACTGGAGAAACAAAAAAGGAAACCTCCGTCTGACGACGAATGCTTCCTTTTGGAGCAGGCGACGGGAATCGAACCCGCGTGTTCAGCTTGGGAAGCTGACATTCTGCCATTGAACTACGCCTGCATCAATATTTTCCTGTTGCAATGGATATTATTATATCACATCCTTTTTTATTTTTCCAGTGGTTTTATAAATTTTTTTCTTTTTCTGTTGTAGGATTACAATAGATATTGGACTGGTAGAGTAAAAAGCACTTCCTTCCCGGGGAAAACAATAAGCTGCAGAACAGGCTGAGCGGCCTGCCTGGAATCAAATCCAGGCAGGCCGTTTTCTGGTTTTCCGGTTTTGCTCAGGCATTAAAGATTCCCTTGACCACCCAGTCAGGCAGAAGGTTCGATTGGGTCATCACCACACAGACTTTGATCAGGGTACCAATCAGCGAGATCGTCAGCCCCGCAATGGCAAGTCCTCTGGTACGGTGTCCCATAAAGCCCAGCAGGGAGAAAATGACCCCGACCGGCAGCAGTACCACGCTGCACCAGAACAGGCCGACCAGCGAGGAGATAAAGCCGATAATAGCGCAGACATCCGGCCAGGAATAGGGCTCCTGCTCCTTGGGCTGATACACTGTCACGGGCGGCATCACCTGCGGTGCAGACGGTACGGTCTGTATGGGTTCCGGCTGGATCGGCGTATTTGTGAGATCCATGCCGCAGGTCGTGCAGAATGAAGCAGAATCCATATTAGAATGATTACAGTTTGGACAGACTTTCATAAAAATCCTTCCTTTCCAAATGGTTTAAGGCTGTCTTACCATCATTTTATGTGCTGCCTTTATTATATAAAACCCTTTCACAAAAGTCAACGAAAGTGAGTAAGTTTAAGAAAATCGAAAGAAAACGACAGAATTCGGTAAAAATAATTTAAAAAAAGAATGAAAAAATTTTTGAAATGTGGTATACTAAAATAACTATAGCCTTTTTGGAAGAAGAAACAGCGGCTTCCATAAAAGGGAGAGGACAGATTACATGGATAAACAATTTGACGTCATTATCATCGGCAGCGGTGTCGCAGGACTTTTTGCAGCCCTTCACCTGGACAGAGCAAAACGGGTGCTGCTGCTGTGCAAGCAGGAGATGATGCTCTGCAACTCTGCACTGGCGCAGGGCGGGGTCGCGGCTGTGACCGACAGGGTACACGATACGCCGGAGTCCCATATTCATGACACCTTTGTTGCGGGCGGCTTCCGCAATGATCCCGACAGTACGAGGGTGTTGGTGGAACAGGGACCGCAGGATGTGATGGAGCTGCTCGATTACGGTGTGGACTTTGACCGGACGGCAGACGGCGGCTTTCATCGAACGCTGGAGGGCGGACACACCCATCATCGTATCCTGCATCATAAGGACTGTACCGGCCATGAGATCACCGAAAAATTGGTTGCGGCAGTCAAAAAGCTGGAAAATGTCACGATTCTGGAGCATGCGCTTGTGTGTGACATTCACAAGGTTTCAAACGGGTTTTGGGTTCAGGTGCAGAAGGACGGCGCTTTTTTCCCGTTCTGCACCCATAAGCTGATTCTGGCGACCGGCGGGATCGGGCGCGTCTATGCATATACCACCAACTCCAAGATCGCGACCGGCGATGGGATCGCGTTTGCTTATCATATGGGGGCGGTAATCAAAAATCTGCATTTAGTACAGTTTCATCCGACCGCTTTTAATGACCACCACACCAGAGAGTGCTTTTTGGTCTCTGAGGCGGTGCGCGGAGAGGGCGCCTATCTGCTTAACTGCAACAAAGAGCGTTTTATGGGGCGGTATGATGAACGACAGGAATTGGCGCCCCGCGATGTGGTTTCTCACTGCATCATTGAAGAGCAGAAAAAAACAGGATCGGATAAGTTTTATCTGGATATTTCCTACAAGGATTCTGCATTTATCAAAAACCGTTTCCCTATGATCTATCAAAACGTACTGGATTCGGGATATGACATGACGAAAGAGCCGATCCCGATTTATCCCTGCCAGCATTACCTGATGGGCGGCATTAACGTCGATACATATGCCAGAACCAGCATTGACGGACTTTATGCCTGCGGGGAATGCTCTCATACCGGCGTGCACGGCAACAACCGTCTGGCCAGCAATTCCCTGCTGGAGGCTCTGGTATTCGGACATCGGGCTGCAGAAGATATCAACGCCTGCGGGACGGATCGTACGCCTGTTGAGCCGTACCGTTTTCCGGCATATGTGAGCGAGACGCCGATTCCAAAAGGGATTCGGACTGAGGTGCGGCAGATTATGCAAAGGGCGCACTTTGTCATTCCCGACCCGGAGGAGGCTGTCCGCGGCCTGCAACGGGTAACGCAGCTGAAGCAGCTGCTGGAAAGCGGGGAATACCGGATGGATATTGACTATGTCGAGGCCAAATCCCTTGTCACGGTCGCATATATTATTTTAAAGGAAGTTATCCAGGGAAAGGAAGTTGCAGAATGAAGCTGCCGCAGTTTTATATTGACGATATTATCCGCCGCGGACTGTCGGAGGATATCAATTATATTGATGTCACCAGCGATTATCTGATTGATGAGGAAAAGGTTTCTGCTGCCCGTTTTGTGTCAAAGGACAGCGGCGTGCTGGCGGGAATTGAGATCGCCATGCGGGTGTTTACACTGCTGGATGATACGGTCTCGTTTGAACTGTTGAAAAAAGACGGCGACCGGGTCCAAAAAGGAGATATTATCCTGACGATGCAGGGGCATACGGCCGCTTTGCTGAAGGGGGAGCGGACGGCACTGAATCTGGTGCAGCATATGTCGGGGATCGCCACTGCCACTGCCCGCTGCGTTGAGCTGGTCAAGGGAACGAACGCCTCTATTACAGATACCCGCAAAACCCTGCCGGGACTGCGGGCTTTGCAGAAATATGCGGTTGTGACAGGCGGCGGAAAAAACCACCGATATAATCTGAGTGATGCGGCCATGCTCAAGGACAACCATATCGACGCTTATGGTTCGCTGACCAACGCGGTCAATGCCCTGCGGGAAAAGGTCGGGCATATGGTCAGGATTGAGGTGGAGGTCCGTACGCTGGAGGAGCTGCGGGAAGCACTGGCAGTTGGGGCCGACGTCATCATGCTGGACAACATGGACTGTCCGACTATGGCGGAAGCGGTTAAAATCACAGCCGGACGCGCCAGGCTGGAAGCCTCCGGCAATGTCACCCTGGAAAACATTGCCGAGGTGGCTGCGACCGGGGTGGACATTATCTCGCTGGGAGCGCTGACTCACTCGGTGAAGTGCTTTGACATTTCGATGAGAATAGACTGATGCTCCATAAAAAATCAGCTGCGTGGTTCTGACAGGATCCCACAGCTGATTTTTTATATTGATGTTTTACTGATTTTTTCCATCGTTTTACAGCTGATTTCCCCGGAATTGAGATGCTCGGTCTCGCCGTTGCCCAGACGCACCACCAGACGAGCCTGCTCATCAATATCGACAGCAAGCCCTGTGCCGCTTGGGATCCCGTTCCGCAGGATGGTCACCCTCTGCCCGAGCACATTGGAGCGTCTCCTGTACTCCGGCAGAAATTTTTTGGCGCTGAAATCATCCAGCATCTGTTCCATACGGTTGAGGATCTCCGCAATCAGCCGGCCGCGCGCCGGCGGAATGACGCCGGCAGGCACAATCCCGCCGGCCACATTTTTAAGCTCGGGCGGAATTCCTGCGTCCGACAGATTGACGCCGATTCCCACAATGACGTAATCCGTTTTTCTGCTTTCAAATTCGATGGCCGCTTCTGTCAGAATGCCGCAGATTTTTTTCCCGCGGGCAAAAAGATCATTGACCCATTTGATCTGCACGGTACATTCTGTTAAGGCTTCGACTGCCTGCGCGACGCAGACGGATACGGCGGCGGTGATCAGAGCGGACTGCTCGATATCCAGTTCGGGGCGGAGGAGTACGCTCATATAGACTCCGTTTTTCTGCGGGGAGGCAAAGCTGCGGCCGAATCGCCCGCGGCCGGCCGTCTGCTCCTGTGCAACCACGCAGAGTCCTGCGGACACATGTTCCTGTGCGGCTGCTTTGGCGCGGATATTGGTAGAGTCCGTCACGCGGTAAAGATCGATCCGGTTGCCCAGCACTTTGGTATGGAGGTATTGACGGATCCCGGCTTCGGACAGAATGTCGGCATCCGGTGCAAGACGGTAGCCCCGGTTGGTGACAGCCGTAATGGCAAAGCCTTCCTCCTGAAGCGCTTTGATGCTCTTCCAGACGGCGGCGCGGGTCATGCCGAGCTGTCTGCCGATTTCACTGCCGGATATACTTTCACCCTTGTGTGCCTCCAGAATTTTCAGAATATCCTCTTTCAAAGAATTTCACTGCCTTTTCAGTTTTGATCGATCAGTTGGAAAATCACTATGCTTTGTGAAACTGTTTCTATTATATCAGATTTTAAATTTCTGCTCAACTATTGAAAAAAAATCTGTTTTATACTATGATATAAAAGGAACAGTCCGCATAATTTGATAGCAATGTCTCATAATAATCCTGTTGTTTGGCATAACGGCTGCACTGGAAAACGCTTTTTTCATCGGCCTTATGGAAAGGATGGGATTTGTTTGAGCCGCTCAACGATTTATACGCCGCATGGCAATGAAAACGAACACGGCGAAGCTGATGCAGAGGACATTGCTGAAGAAAAGGAAAGTCAGCAGTCTGAGATTATTGAGACCGGGTCAGTGACTGCGCAGGGCAGGCACCTGATTCACTGTTTGACAATCATCGGTCAGGTGGAAGGGCATTATATTCTGCCGCCGCAGAACAAAACGACAAAGTATGAGCATGTGATCCCACAGCTCGTTGCAATCGAAGAGGATGAAAAAATCAAGGGACTGGTCATCATCCTTAACACGGTCGGCGGAGATGTGGAAGCAGGGCTGGCGATTGCGGAGCTGATTGCGGGAATGAAAAAGCCGACCGTGTCTCTGGTGCTGGGCGGCGGTCATTCGATCGGCGTACCGCTTGCGGTCAGCGCAAAACGTTCCTTTATCGTGCCGTCCGCGACGATGACGATCCATCCCGTAAGGATGAACGGACTGGTGCTGGGCGTGCCGCAGACCCTTTCTTATTTTGACAAGATGCAGGAACGGATCGTCAGATTTGTGACCGATAATTCCAGAATTTCGCCCGAGCGTTTTCGGGAGCTGATGATGGCGACGGGCGAGCTTGTGATGGATGTGGGAACAGTCCTGGACGGAGAAGCCGCCGTGAAGGAAGGCTTAATCGACGAACTTGGTGGCCTGTCGGACGCGATCTCCTGCCTGTATGAGCTGATCGAGGAAAGAGAGCGGGAAGACGAAGAAACGGAGGAGCGGGATACAGATGGTTCTTCACACGATCATTGATCCGGCTGAGGTCATGATGGAAACCGGCGGGCAGCCGTCGGAGTATGAGTACCTTAACAAAAACGGGTGTATTCTGCAGTGCATCCGAAGAGAAGACGGACTATACCTGGACCGTATCATCAGCACGAATCCGCAGGATTATTTGAACGATTCCTACCGGGTAGGAGAAAGACTGAAAAAATAGCAGTCTGCGGCGCCTGCCGCAGTGTTTACATAGAAAATATCATTGAAGCGGCAGACGGCGCAGTTGATTTTACATATGGCCTTGCTGTCGGGAAACGGGGAATACCATGTCAATTTTAGATGCGATTTTTCAGGCAATTGTTCAGGGACTGACCGAATTTTTGCCGGTGTCCAGTTCGGGACATTTATCGTTGATCCAGCATTTTACGGGCAACAGCGGCGAAGGTGCGCTGATGTTTTCGGCGGTGCTGCATCTGGGAACGCTGGTAGCAGTCTTTATCGCGTTTTGGGATACAATTTGGGCGCTGATCAAAGAATTTTTTGTGATGATCAAGGACGTTTTTACAGGAAAATTCCGCTGGAAAACCATGAATGGAGAGCGCCGCATGATCATCATGCTGGTGATCTCTCTGGCGATGCTGATCCCGTTTTATTTTTTCAAGGACTTTTTCACCGGTGTTGCCGAGGATGACAGCATCATGCTGGAAGGCTTCTGCTTCTTATATACGGCGCTGATTTTGTTCCTGTCCGATCGTTGTGTAAAAGGCCACAAGGAGCCCAAGGACATCAACGTGCGCAATGCGGTAACCATCGGCGTGTTCCAGGGCGTTGCCCTGCTGCCGGGTGTTTCCCGTTCGGGCTCCACCATTTGCAGCGCACTGTTCTGCGGATTTTCAAGAGATACTGCGGTTCGTTACTCCTTTATTCTTGGGATTCCTGCGATTCTGGGCGGCTGTCTGCTGGAGGTAAAGGATGCGGTCGCTACCAATGTACAGATTGATGTGATTCCCTATTTGATCGGGTTTGTCATCGCCGCCGTGGTCGGCGTGGGCGCCATCAAAATGGTGTCATGGCTGGTGAAATCGGAAAAGTTTAAAATATTTGCGATTTATACGTTTATATTGGGACTGGTTGTGATCGGTATCAGTATTTATGAGCTGGTGTCCGGTCAGCGGCTGGCATTTTGAGGAATTTTACAGAACAGGAGAAACCGCCGATAACGGCGGCAAAACGATCAGAAATGGCAAGAACGAACCAGAAAGCCAAAAAAGGGCAAAAGCAGGAAGAAAAAAAAGACAGCGGCAGAGGAAAGCGTCAGTTTTGGGCCATTATCCTGTTCGCTGTTGGGATTTTGCTGCTTGCCCTGGCAATTATTCCCGGCGAATCGGTTTGGAAATTTTTTCACAGTGTCCTGTTCGGGCTGTTCAGCTTCGGCATTTTTCTGTTGGCGCCCGCAGTGATCTACATAGCGGTACTGTGCTCCACTGACCGTCCCATAAAGTCGATCCGCCATAAGATCTGGCAGCTTGCGGTACTGCTGCTGCTGTTTTGCGGCGCCTTACATATTTTCCTGAACGGCCAGCCCTCAGAGGGCGGTTTCTTTCAAGCGGTCAGTACGATTTACACCCAGGGGACGCAGCTTAATAACGGCGGTTTGCTGGGGGCAGTGATCGGTACGCCGCTGCGGCTGGGATGCGGTGATCTTCCGTCCAAAATCATAGTTGTCGTGCTGATTTTCACCTTTGTGATGATTTTGACCGGCGCCAAGCTGATCGATGTGATCCGCACCGCATCCAAGCCTGTCAAAAAATTACAGGAGACCTATGAGGAAAGAATTGCCCGCCCCAAAAAAGAAGCGCGGTTCGACATTGATGTGGACCTCGGCCCTCGCAAAAAAGTGGTAGACATCCCTCTGGATGAGGAGGAAGAAAAGGAAGCACAGGAGCCTTTGAAGCAGACCGCGGCCGAACCGGAGCCGTTGCCGGCCGGTGGGCATGTGGCTGCGGAGAAGCCCGGGCTGGATGAACTGATTCGGCGGGCACAGCAGGACGCGGCACCGAAACCGGTTTTGCAGACGGATGGAAATGACCAGCTTCATATTCCAACTGATGGAATGAGCAGCCAGCAGTATGTGTTCCCACCCATCAGTCTGCTGAAAATGCCGAAGGCCGGCGGAAATGTGGATACCAGCACAGAGCTGAAGGCCAATGCGGATTTGCTGGTGGATACGCTCAAGAGCTTTGGCGTACAGACCAGAATTATTGACATCAGCCGCGGCCCCGCCGTAACACGGTATGAGCTCCAGCCCTCGGCGGGCGTAAAGATCAGCCGGATCACCAATCTCGCGGATGATATTGCTTTGAATCTCGCGGCCGCCGGCGTGCGAATCGAGGCGCCGATCCCAAACAAGGCGGCAGTCGGCATTGAGGTGCCGAACAAAAAGATCGATGTTGTGACCATGCGGGAAATCATCGATTCTCCGGAGTTTGAGAACGCCAAAAGCAAGCTGAGCGTGGCGCTTGGCCGGGATATTTCCGGGCGGGTGATGATTGCAAATCTCGCAAAAATGCCCCATCTGCTGATAGCGGGCGCAACCGGTTCCGGAAAATCCGTCTGTATCAATTCGATTATCGTCAGCTTGCTGTATAAATCCACGCCCGATGAGGTGAAGCTGTTGATGGTCGATCCCAAGGTGGTGGAGCTTGGAGTCTACAACGGGATCCCGCACCTTCTGGTACCGGTGGTGACCGACCCGCGGAAGGCGGCAGGCGCGCTGAGCTGGGCGGTGACCGAGATGCTCAACCGCTATAAGCTGTTTGCGGACAGCGGCGTGCGCGACCTGGAAGGCTATAATGAAATGGCACGCAGAAGCAGTGATATCAAACCGCTGCCGCAGGTGGTCATCATCATTGACGAGCTGGCCGACCTGATGATGGCGGCTCCGAATGAGGTGGAAGACGCGATCTGCCGTCTGGCGCAGATGGCGCGTGCCGCCGGGATGCATCTGGTGATTGCGACCCAGCGTCCGTCTGTGGATGTCATCACAGGTGTCATCAAGGCGAATATCCCCAGCCGTATCGCGTTTGCCGTCTCCTCTCAGATCGACTCCAGAACCATTCTGGACGGAAGCGGCGCAGAAAAGCTGCTGGGACGGGGCGATATGCTGTTTTCTCCGGTCGGCACACCAAAGCCGATCCGTGTGCAGGGCTGCTTTGTCAGCGATAAAGAGGTGGAACAGGTCGTCGAATTTGTCAAGCATAAGGATACTGCCGAATATGACGAGGAGATCATCAGTGAGATCGAGAAAAACGCTGCCAAGGAAAGCTCCGGCTCAAAGGGCGGAAATGACGGCGGCGGATTTGATGAGGAGGACGAGATGCTGCCTGCGGCAATCGAATGCGTGGTGGAAGCGGGACAGGCATCCACTTCGTTTCTTCAGCGGAAGCTGCGGCTGGGTTATGCCAGAGCGGCGCGGATTATTGACGAGCTGGAGGCAAAGGGCATCATCGGCCCGATGGACGGCAGCAAGCCGCGGCAGGTGCTGATCACCCGCCAGCAGTGGATTGAAATGAACATGAATCAGAACAACGAATAAACCACAGGACAGAAAGGATGCGTTATGTCGGATTTTTTGCCTGTAACCAGACAGGATATGCTAAAACGGGGGCAGAAGCAGCTGGATGTGGTCTGCATTACGGGGGACGCCTATGTGGACCACCCCAGCTTTGGAATCGCCATCATATCCCGTTTGATTGAAGCTGAGGGATTTTCCGTTGGAATCATCGCCCAGCCCGATTGGCACAAAATTGAAGACTTTTGCAAGCTGGGAAAGCCCCGGCTTGGTTTTTTTATAACGGCGGGAAACATTGATTCGATGGTCGCGCATTATACCGCCGCAAAGCGGAAGCGCTCGGACGATGCCTATACTGCGGGCGGAAAGGCGGGAAGCCGGCCTGACCGCGCGGTTACGGTCTATTCCCGGATGGCGAAAAGGGCATATCCCGACGTTCCTGTGATTATTGGCGGGCTGGAAGCATCCCTGCGAAGGTTTGCCCACTATGACTATTGGGAAGACACCGTCAGGCCATCCGTTCTCTGTGACAGCGGGGCGGATCTGCTGGTATATGGGATGGGAGAAAACCAGACCATACAAATTCTGCACCGCCTGGCAGCCGGAGAAGCCGTATCGTCTGTCACTGACATCAGGGGAACCTGCTATCTGACGGATCCTGTCAACACGCCATGGGGTGCTGCGGAGTGTCCGTCCTTTGCGCAGGTCAGAGAAAACAAAAAAGCATATGCCAGGGCCTGCCGCATTCAGATGGACGAGCAGGATGACCTGATCGGGAGACGGATCATCCAGCGGCAGGAGAACAAAATGCTGGTGCAGAACCCGCCGATGCCGCCTCTGACGACAAAGGAACTGGATCGGATTTATGCACTGCCCTACATGCGGGCTTGGCACCCGATGTATGATGCTCTGGGCGGGGTCCCAGGGTTTGAGGAGGTGGAGTTTTCCATCACCCATAACCGCGGCTGCTTCGGCAACTGCAACTTTTGTTCGATTGCACTCCATCAGGGCAGAAAGATCACCTGCCGCAGTGAAAAATCGATTTTGGCTGAAGCGGTCAAGCTGACCAAAATGCCGAACTTTAAAGGTTATATTCACGATGTTGGAGGCCCGACCGCGAATTTCCGGCATCCGAGCTGTCATAAACAGCTGGAGAAAGGAATGTGTAAGGGCAAGAAATGCCTTGCTCCCACTCCCTGTCCGGCGCTTGAAGTGGATCATATGGAATATCTGGGAATTCTGCGGAAGCTGCGGGAGCTGGACGGTGTCAAGAAAGTCTTTATCCGCTCGGGCATCCGGTATGACTATCTGCTGCTGGACAAGGATGACACCTTTTTAAGGGAACTGGTGAAATATCATGTCAGCGGCCAGCTCAAGGTGGCGCCTGAACATTGCAGCGCCGCGGTGCTGGACAGGATGGGAAAGCCGCATATCGAAAGCTATAAGGAATTTTCCCGCCGCTATTTTGCGGCAACCGGCCAGGCACATAAGGAGCAGTATCTGGTGCCTTATCTGATGTCCTCTCATCCCGGAAGCACACTGCATGAGGCGATCGAACTTGCGCTCTTCCTCAAAAGGGAGCATATCCGTCCCCAGCAGGTGCAGGATTTCTACCCCACCCCGGGAACGGTCTCGACCTGTATGTTTTATACCGGGCTGGATCCTTATACCATGGAGTCTGTTTATGTTCCCAAAAGTGCAGAGGAAAAAAGGATGCAGCGTGCGCTTCTGCAGTACTATAAACCCGAGAACCGGGAGATTATCGAAAAAGCGCTCAGACTGGCCAGGCGGACAGACCTGATAGGCAACGGGCAGGATTGCCTGGTCAAAAGACGTTCCCCGCAGACCGGCAGACCGCCGGAAGGCCAAAAGAGCAAAAATAAACAGCCGGTAAATGACGGAGGCAGCAAATATGGCGGCAAGAAGAAAATCAAGAAGTAAAAAACGCGGATGGTGGGCAGTCGTCTGGCTGCTGGTAGTGGTTTCGCTCTGCTGCGTCGCCGTCACGTTTTCTGAGCAGCTGAACATCCCCGGGCTGCCGACCTGGCGGGAACTCGGGGCGGCTTTTAACCCGCAGCAGAAAACCGCAGACGGCAGCATGCCTGTCGAGGTGGATTTTTTTGATGTAGGGCAGGGCGACTGCACCTTGATATCGGCCAATGGCAAGCACATTCTGATTGATGCGGGCGAGAATGATCAGGCGGACAAGGTAGTGGATTATCTCGAGGGAAAGGGCATCAGGAAAATCG
Organism: uncultured Clostridia bacterium; assembly: GCA_944386455.1. Classification (GTDB taxonomy): domain Bacteria; phylum Bacillota; class Clostridia; order Oscillospirales; family Ruminococcaceae; genus HGM13222. Next base: position 88,240 of record CALXBC010000002.1, read on the forward strand.
ACATTCTGGTTGGGACGCACCCGCATTCTGATCATATCGGCGGGCTGGATGCTGTGATCAGGTCCTTCGATATCGGGCAGGTAATTATGCCGGAGCTGACTGATGAGCAGACGCCGACCACCAAAACCTATTTGGATGTGTTGACCGCGATCGCAGACAAGGGCGTAAAACTCAAGCGGTCTGATCCGCCCGAGCAAATCGGGATCGGCGGCGGAACACTGGAGATCCGAGGGCCGCTGGCGGGCTACAGTGATATCAACAATATGTCTGTCACGGTGCGGTTTGTCTATGATGAGATATCCTTTTGGATCGCAGGCGATTGCAGCAAGGAAGCCGAAGCCGATCTCCTGAAAGAAAATCAGGTGATCCAAAGCACTGTTTATAAGGTGTCACACCATGGCAGCGATACGGCTACAACACAGGAATTTTTGGATAAGCTGTCTCCGGAATATTGTGTGATCTCAGTAGGCGCCGGCAACCAGTACGGACATCCCAGCAAGGAGGTCAGCCAGCGGCTGAAAGAAGCCGGGATGCCGGTCTACCGCACAGACTTAAACGGGACAGTAACAGCCTGTACTGACGGAAAAACAATTGCATTTACGACGGAGCGTTAGAGAGGTAATTTTCAAAATGGAATATCTGTCGATTGACCGCATAGAAGGAGATATTGCCGTCTGTGAAACAGATGACAGGAAAAAGCGGGAAATCCCGGTTTCTAAAATCGAGGGTTATCCCAGGGAGGGAGATGTCATCTGCTATGCAGACGGAAAATACCGCGTGGATGCCGATGAAACAACACAGCGAAGACAACGGGCTCTGAAGCTGCAGAGACAGCTGTTTGGCAAAAGATAACTACTAAAATGGTATATTTTTCTTTTAAGATAAGTTCATAAATTGTTCATAACACACGGGGCGCGGTTCTGTTATAATAGATAGGACAAACATACAAAATTAGAGTGTTTTCATACTGATAGAATTGATCGGCTCTGCGGCTGCTGCCGCGGGGAAGAATTGATAAGGAAATCGGGGAATCAATTTGGGAAAATATTTTGTTGGAATCGATTTGGGCTCCACGACTGCAAAAGTCGCGGTGCTCGACGAAAAAGGAGCGCTGATCCGCTCGGATTATGCCCGGCACGGTGCTAAAGTCAAAGAGACTGTGCTCGAAATGCTCCGGCAGTTTGGGGATATCCTGGACGGACATGAGCTGGCGGTCTCGGTGACGGGTTCTGCCGGCTTTGGTGTGGCAGAATCCGCGGGGATCAACTTTATTCAGGAAGTATTCGCTACCGCAAAAGCGGTCAATACCTATATTCCCGATGCGGACGCTGTGATTGAGCTGGGGGGAGAGGACGCCAAAATTCTGTTTTTGACGGGTGGCCTCGAGGAACGGATGAACGGCAGCTGTGCCGGCGGTACGGGTGCCTTTATTGACCAGATGGCGACGCTCCTGAATGTTCCGATCGATCAGTTTGACGACCTTGCCGCAAAGCACGACCGCATCTATCCCATTGCGTCGCGCTGCGGCGTGTTTGCAAAATCGGACATTCAGCCGCTTTTGAATCAGGGCGCAAGAAAAGAAGATCTGGCAGCCAGTGTCCTTCAGGCCGTCGTTTCCCAGACGGTATCAGGTCTGGCACAGGGGCGGGAGATTAAGGGAAAGGTCGTTTTTCTGGGCGGCCCGCTGTTCTTTTTCAAGGAATTGGGACGGCAGTTTGTCGAAGACTTAAAGCTGGACGACCAGTCTGCTGTTTTCCCCGAAAATTCTCAGGTGTTCGTTGCCATCGGCGCCGCAATTGGCTCGCGTGAAACCGAGCCGGTATCCTATGAGACGCTGATTGATAAAATAGAATCTGCAAAGCCCGCAGCCATGGCAAAGTCTATGCCGCCGCTGTTTGCAGATGAAGCCGAATATGAGGCTTTCAAAAAGCGGCATGCCTCTCATTCCCTGCCGCGGATCGACCCCAAAACCTATGAGGGCGGGGCGTATCTCGGAATCGACGCGGGTAGCACCACAACAAAGCTGGTTTTGATTACAGAAGACGGCGGGATTTTGTATGACTATTACGCATCCAATAAGGGAAACCCGGTCTCTGTTATCAAGGAGCAGCTTTATAAGGTCTACGATATCTGCGGTGACCGAATCAAAATCAAAGGCTCTGGTGCAACAGGTTACGGAGAAACGCTGATCCAGAGCGCCTTTGGCATTGACCGCGGCTGTGTGGAAACAATTGCCCATTTTTTGGCAGCCAAACGCTTTCTTCCTGAGGTCGATTATATTCTGGATATCGGCGGTCAGGATATCAAATGCTTTAAGATACGCAACGATACGGTCGACAGTATCATGCTCAATGAAGCGTGCTCTTCAGGCTGCGGCTCCTTTATCGAAACCTATGCCAGTACCATGGGCTACACTTCGGCTGAGTTTGCAAAGCTGGGGCTTCTCGCTAAGCATCCCGTCAATCTTGGCTCGCGGTGCACTGTTTTTATGAACTCTTCCATCAAGCAGGCTCAGCGGGAAGGCGCAGGGATTGAAAATATTTCGGCGGGACTGTCTTACAGCGTTGTGAAAAATGTCATGTATAAGGTGATTCGCGCGGCGAACGGAGACAGTCTGGGCAAGCATATCGTCGTACAGGGCGGCACCTTTCTCAATGATGCGGTTCTGCGTGCATTTGAACTGGAGGTCGGCCGCGATGTCGTCCGTCCCGCGGTAGCAGGCATCATGGGGGCTTATGGGGCGGCGCTGTATGCACAGCAGACCGGCTGCACCGAGACAGGACTGATTTCCCGGGAAAAGCTGGATACCTTTACCCACACATCCCGGATGGCGGATTGTAAGCTGTGCGGCAATGGCTGTCATCTGACCATCAACATTTTTGACGGCGGCAGAAAGCTGATTTCGGGAAACCGCTGCGATCGCCCGAACGGTATCTCCAAAAATAAGGGCCTGCCGAATATGTTTGCGTGGAAATATGAGTATCTGACTGCTTTACAGCCGAAAAAGGACGCAAGGCGGGGCAGGATCGGGATGCCGATGGGGCTGAATATTTATGAAACGCTGCCATTCTGGCATACGCTGTTTACAGCGTTGGATTTTGAATTGGTGCTGTCTCCGAAATCTACCCGTCAGTTGTATGTGGAAGGTCAGCATACCATCCCGTCCGACACGGTCTGTTACCCTGCTAAGCTGATGCACGGCCATATTGAAGCACTGCTCAAGCAAGGGCTGGATGTGATCTTTTATCCCTGTCTGCCCTATAATATCAATGAAAAAACAGGGGATAACCACTATAACTGTCCGGTTGTCGCCTATTATCCCGAGCTGATTCACGCCAATATGGACGCGCTGCAGAAGGTGCGGTATTTGACCCCATACTGCGGGATTCACCGCCCGCACGGCTTTGAAAAGCGGTTCTCCGAGTATATGCATGAGGAATTTGGAATCCCGCGGATTGAGACTGTGAATGCTGTCAAAAAGGCGTATACAGCCTATCACGATTATTTGCAGATGATCAAGGATGAGGGCGCACGGGTGATTGCACATTGCCGTGCCAAAGGCATTCCGATGATTTTGCTGGCGGGACGTCCCTATCATATTGATCCCGAGATCAATCATGGGATCGACAGCCTGATCAATTCGCTTGGCTGTGCCGTCATCACAGAGGATTCCGTCTATCATCTTGCGGGAAAGACAAAGGTACATGTGCTTAATCAGTGGACCTATCATTCGCGGCTGTATGCGGCCGCAAAGTGGGCTTCCTCCCAGCCTGATATTGAGATTGTGCAGCTGGTGTCTTTCGGCTGTGGAATCGATGCGATCACGACCGACGAAATGCGGGATATCGTGGAAGGAGCCGGACGGATCTATACCCAGCTCAAGATTGATGAAATCAACAATCTGAGCGCAGTCAAGATTCGGCTGCGCAGCCTGCTCGCGGCGGTCCAGGGCAGGCAAAAGCGTGCATAACGGCCATCATCTGGATTTTATGATTCAGAATGAGATATACGCTGCAATGGCAAATTTATCAGAGAAAGGGAAAAAGAAAATGAAACAATCAAGAGTATTGAAATCCGTCCTGTTTACTGTGATGAGCCTGGCGCTCTCGCTGTTTGTCCTGACCGGCTGTACAAGCGGCGGAGGAGAGACCTCCTCGGCGGCAGGAGAAACGAACAGCTCTGCCGCGTCCGAAGCGGGCGGAGATGCTGCTTCCAAAGAAATCACGGTTTTGGTGGTTCACGGCGACCAGTCGGAAAAAAGCTTTACTTATCAGACGGACGAAGAGTTTTTAGGCCCGGTGCTCAAGGCAGAGGGATTGGTCGATGGAGAAGAAAGCTCGATGGGACTTTTCATTAAAACCGTGGATGGTGAGACCGTTGACGACGCCAACCAGGAGTGGTGGTGCCTGACCAAGGGCGGCGAGTCATTGATGACCGGAGCCGATTCCACTCCAATTGCGGACGGAGATCAGTTTGAACTGACGCTGACGGTCGGTTATTAATGCTGTCAAAAAAGACGCACAATGCTCAAAGAAGGGAACGGCGCGGATGCGCTGCTGGTATAACGGAGAATGGCGAAACTAGTCTATGGCAAAGACGGAAGACTTCTTTTCACAAAGGAAATGAAAAAAGAATATACGATCCTGATGCCGGGGATGCTGCCGATCCATTTCAGCCTGCTGCGGGAATTGCTGGTGCTGTATGGATATCGGGTGGAGCTTCTGGACTATACAGGGCCGGAGGTCATCGACACGGGGCTGAAATATGTCCACAATGACATCTGTTATCCTGCGCAGCTGGTGATCGGACAGTTTATTCATGCGCTCCAGAGCGGGAAATATGACTTAAACAAGACAGCCTTGTTCATCACCCAGACCGGAGGCGGCTGCCGCGCTTCCAACTACATTCATCTGCTGCGCAAGGGACTCAAGGCAGTCGGTATGGAGCAGGTGCCGGTTATCTCGGTCAATCTGTCGGGTATGGAAAAAAATCCCGGCTTTAAGTTGACGCTGCCGTTGATGCTGAAGATGATCTATTGCTGCTTTTACGGAGATCTGCTGATGCTGCTGGCAAACCGCTGCCGCGCCTATGAGGTGAACAAGGGAGAAACCGACCGGCTGGTCAAGCAGTGGCAGGAAAAGCTCATTTCTGAAATCAGCAATCCGATGAATCTCCGCTATGCCTACGTCAAGCAGAATTTCAGCAGGATCGCGGCGGATTTTGCCAGGATCGAGCTGAAGCTGGAGCCCAAGGTACGGGTCGGGATCGTGGGGGAGATTTATATCAAATATGCTCCTCTGGGAAACAACCATCTGGAAGAATTTCTGGAGTCGGAAAACTGTGAGGTCATCATTCCCGGGCTGATGGATTTTATCAGCTTCAAAGCGGATAACCGTTATTCCGACGCCGAGCTTTACGGCGGCAGGAAAATTGCACGGATGGTGTCCAAGCTGCTGATTGATAAATTGGATATTGTCAAAACCGACATGAGAAAGGCAGTATCGGCTTATCCCCAGTTTGAAGCACCTAACTCCTTCAGCCATCTGAAGGAGCTGGTCAAAGGCTATGTCGGCTATGGCAACAAGATGGGCGAGGGCTGGCTCCTGACCGGAGAAATGATTGAGCTGATCCACGAAAATGTTCCCAACATCGTCTGCACCCAGCCGTTTGGCTGTCTGCCGAACCATGTGGCAGGCAAGGGGATGATCCGCCTGATCAAAAAGAACAATCCGACCGCCAATATTGTGGCGATCGACTATGACCCCGGTTCCACCAAGGTCAATCAGGAGAACCGCATCCGTCTGATGCTGTCCAACGCCAGAGAACAGATGCGACTTCAGCAGGAGCAAAAGTCCGAATCCAAAACGCAGGAGAAAGAAACCGTTTCGGTATCATGATAGCTTCGGCGCTGCCTTTTGTCAAGGCGGTGCCGTTTTCTTTAAGAAAAATGTAAGAAATAGGCTTTCTGTTTTGTAAGGATTATTTGATACGATCATAATCAGGATAATGACAGGATTTCCCGTTTGCATCCCTTTATCGGATATGCTATACTGAAAAGAAAAGCCTGCTGTGTTATCAAATTGTTTTGGAGGAGCTGCCCCGGTGGAAAAGTATAACATTCTTGTAACAGATGATGATAAGGAAATTGTGGATTCGATCTCGATTTTTCTCACCAACGATGGATATAATGTTGTAAAAGCATATGACGGATTAGACGCCATGCAAAAGCTGGCGGAAAACGAGATTCATTTGATCCTTCTGGATGTCATGATGCCAAAAATGGACGGGATCAAAGCACTGCTGAAAATCAGGGAGAAGCGGAATATTCCTGTTATACTGGTGTCGGCCAAATCAGAAGACACCGACAAGATCATCGGCCTGAACATGGGCGCAGATGATTATATCACAAAGCCCTATAATCCGCTGGAGCTTCTGGCAAGGGTAAAATCCCAGTTGCGGCGCTATACGACGCTGGGAAATATTGCGGGACAGAACAGCAATGTCATTACAGTTGGCACGATGCAGCTTGACACCGAAAAAAAGGAGCTGACCGTGGACGGAGAGCCCGTAAAGCTCACCCCTATCGAATATAAGATCATCGAACTGTTTTTAAACAATCTCGGCAGAGTGTTTTCCATTGACGAGATTTATGAAAAAGTGTGGAACGAACCCAGTTTCAATGCTGACAATGTCGTAGCGGTACATATCCGCCGCATTCGGGAAAAAATCGAAATCAACCCAAAGGAGCCAAAATATTTGAAGGTGGTGTGGGGGATTGGATACAAAATCGACCGGCAGTAAAATTTTTGCTGTCATTTCCCTGCTGCTGGCTCCGTTTCTGCTCATGGGGGGACTGTTTTCAGCCGGAAATCACATTCCCCAGAAGGTGTTCCAGTATTATGTGCTTCATCAAACACCTTCTTATACAGAAACGGTCTGGTCTGCTGAGACGTACCAGAATGATTGGGCGGCAAGAGCGCTGTTCAGCCTGGAGGAAGACATTTTGGAACTGGAAGCGGACACCTACAGCGGCTATTATCTGAATCATTCCTCGCGGATGATCTATTATGCCAAAAATCTGAAGACGGGAAAGGTCATCACCAACTGCACGCCGGTCAGCTTTGAGGGCACAGGGAATGACATGACACTGGACGAATTCAATCAGATTTTGTATGCAAGGGATTCTGAATGGGTCAACTGCTCTCTTTTTAACGGGACAAATTTTTATCCGTATTCTTATTATACCGACAGAGACGGGGACGGGGCTAAGATCACTTATATCCCGCGTTTTGCACCCGAGGAGTGGGATGAAGAATTTTTTGGAGTCCCTTATAAGGAAATCAGCGCCGAATATGAAGATATGTACGAGATTGCCTTTGCATTCAAGGACAGCTATGCCTATAACGGAATTCTTTCCCAGGAATCCCGTAATTTTACAGATAATGAAATGGAGCGCAATCTGGGATATATTGTGATTGGAATCAGCAGCTTTCTGCTGGGCGTCCTGCTGTTGGTGCTGCATACTGCGAACCGGACGGGCAGAAATGCAGTTGCAGCATTTTCCGGGAAAATCATGCATTGGTTTCCGTTGGAAGCAAAGGCGATTTTGGTCATTACTGTCACGGTTATATTCAGTAATGATATCGGGCTTCTGTTCCAAACGGAATGGCCGGAGTCCTACCATGCTTCTGCTCTGACGTTTTTGTTATTCTTCTTCAGCGTCTATCTGACTGTGGCAGAAGCGGCGGTATATCGGTCAGAATACTGCAGGCGCAGTATTATTTATTGGATCTATCGCAAAATAAAGAAGAAGCACAAGGGGGATGCCGACAGCAAGGCGGGCTTTCTTCCCAGAACCTACCGCAGGGTGCGAAAGGAGCTTCGCGCCATCAGAAAGCGGGAACGGGAGCATTTCCTTTCACTGCCTTATCAGAAGCGGCTGCACAGAACACTGATCAAGTATCTGCTGGCAGTTTTCGGCTGTATCCTTTTGGGGATACTTCTTTGGCAGATTATTTATATTTTTGCGATTCCGTTTGCGGCCGGTGGAATCATTGGGCTTACCTATTGGTTTTATAGGCGGTATATCGGGATCCTGGAGGATATCGAGCGAATCGCCGCTCAGATTCGTTCGCTCCGCAGCGGAAATTTTGATCAAAAGCTGTTCCTTGATCAAAACAGTCAGTTGCTGCCGATTGCGGCTGATTTGAATAATTTGCAGGATGGTCTGAAGAACGAAATCGAAAAGCGGATGGTCAGCGAAAAAATGAAGGTCGAGCTGATCACCAATGTTTCCCATGATTTGAAAACGCCGCTGACTTCGATGATCAATTATATCGACCTGCTCCAGGCGGAAGAGCTTCAGCCTGATTATACGAACGCTTATGTCAAGGTGCTGGATGAGAAGTCGAAGCGGCTGAAGCTGCTGATTGAGAATATTTTTGACATCTCCAAGGCCACCAGCGGCAATATGGCGGTGAACTATGAAAAGCTGAGCATGTCGGAGCTGGTGAACCAGACGCTTGCGGAATGCGAGGACAGCTTTGAACGGGCAGACCTCAGCTTTAAGAAGAATTTTACAGATGAAAAGTTTTATGTCTATGCCGACGGAAAAATGCTTTGGCGGGTGACGGAAAATATCATCAACAACGCGGTAAAATATTCGCTGAAGGGGACGCGGATTTATCTGGAACTGACGGAAGGGAATGAATATGTGAGCTTTACCGTCAAAAATATCGCCGGATATGAGATGAATTTTACGGCCGACAGTATTGTGGAGCGATTTGTACGCGGAGACGAGTCCCGTACGACAGAGGGAACCGGGCTGGGACTCTCGATCGTAAAAAGCTTTACCGAAGCGATGGGCGGCAAGGTCAATGTGATGATTGACGGTGATTTGTTCAAGATTTGTGTTTGCATCAAAAAATATAAAGGCCGGCAGTAGCAGGAAGCCTGTGGGAAATCGCTTTTCCTTACAGGCTTCCTGCCTTGTTTTCCTGCAAAAATTGTGCTACAATGGAAAAAAATGCAAAGAGAGGAAATGAACTTATGAACCGTTATCTGGGACATCCGAGCCAGCTTTATGGAGTAGAAGAACACCGCCTGGTCGGCGGCAAAGGGGATGGAATGCGGCTGTTTGAGATCCGCAACGGAAGAGGACTGGAGCTGACGGTCTCGGCTGACCGTTGTGCCGATATTGCCCGTCTGACCTTCAAGGGTGATAATATGGGATATTTTGCCCCGTCCGGTTATGTTTCTCCGGCATATTATGACCGCGAGGGGGACGGATTTTTGAAATCCTTTACCGCGGGTTTTCTTGCCACATGCGGCCTGACAACGGTCGGCCCGCCGGATGAGGATGACGGAGAACAGCTGCCAATGCATGGAACAATTGGAAACTGCCCTGCCGAAAGCATCTATGCTGTTACAGATGAGGATGCGATCCGTCTGCATGCGGTAATCAACCCGTCTTCTTTGTTTGGAGAAAAACTGGTACTGTATCGGGAAATCATCTGTTCACTTGACCGTAACTGCTTTGAAATAGTGGATACCGTTCGCAATGAGGGGGACAAAGTCTCTCCGCTGATGATCCTGTATCACATGAACATGGGATACCCGCTGCTGGACGAAAACGCAGAGCTTTTGATCCCTTCCGATCATGTGAAACCCCGGGATGCCCGCGCACAAGAGGGGCTTGACAGCTGGGACAAGCTGCTGCCGCCGCAGGAAGGCTTTGCCGAGCAATGCTATTATCATACCTATGACGGAGAAAAGGGGGCTGCCCAGATATACAATCCCACAATCGGGAAAGGGCTGCGCATCACGTTTGACACAAAAGAACTTTGCTTCCTGACAGAATGGAAGCAAATGGGGGTGCGGGACTATGTACTCGGCCTGGAGCCTGGAAATTGCAGCCCTGACGGGAGAAAAGCTATGCGGGCGCAGAATAAGCTGCAAATTTTGGAGCCTGGCGCAGAAGCAACATTTCATGTATCAGTGGAGATGCTGGAAGAACGGTAAAAATGAAGCAACGGCCCGGAGTGCATGCACTCCGGGCCGTTGCTTCTGCTGTTTTAGACAGTTTTAACTGCCTCGGCATATTGCTTTAAAATTTCAGCCGCATATTTCAGTTGTCTGGCATTCAAATTTTTCAGCCGGACGGTGATCTGTTCCAGCTCATCATCCGGAGAATCGTGGCTGAGATCCAGCAAATAATCGGCCGACAGCCCCAAAATCAGACAAAGCTCCCGCAGGGTGGAAAGTGATACTCCCGTGACACCGCTTTCTACATCCGCCAAAAAGCGGGCACTGACATTTGCCCGTTCTGCCAGCTGCTCTCTTGTCAGACGCTGCCCCAGCCGGGCTTTTTTCACACGATCTCCTAAAACAACATTGATTTCTTTCCTGTTTTCCAATTGCGCCAAAACCATCGCCCCCCGCCTGTTACTTCAATTATAGTATGGGGCAGCTCATCATAAAATGAATCAATAACGGTATTGACATATGATGTAATAACGTGTATCATAAAGTGGAATCCTGTCGCAGCCTCGATCATGTAACAAGAAATATATTTTGCAGGAAAGGAGCGATATCAGGATGAAAAAAATGGATTCCGCTGATTTTTGGGAACAGCTGCGCTTTTTTCCTTCTATTGCAAAGGCGGCTTTGTTTATGATTGCAGGAGTGTGCTCGTTGTTGGGGTTGTTTTTTGGTCTGCTGACCGGACGGTCGGGATATCAGGACAGCAAAAAGACGGCGCATTTGGTTCTGTTGATTTCCGGCGTTTCTTTTTTCATATGGTCAGGTATTTTGATTCTGATTCTCTTTTTCCGCGGCATCTGTATGATTTTATAAACAAAAAGCAGCTGTCTGCCGACGACTGCCTGGTGCTGACTACTTTAATCCGTTGATTGCCTGCTGCAAGGCTTCCAGAAACTTCGCGGCATGTCCGCCGTCCATCTGCGTATGGTGAAACTGAAAAGAGAGCGGCAGCTTTGTTTTGAACAGCTTCTTTCGGTATCTGCCCCAGATGACAAAGGGGTTCTGATAAAATCCCGCATAAAGATTGACCGCTCCGTCGATTTCGGTTTCGACCAGCGCTGAAGTGCCGATCACCATATATTCATCGCCCAGATTATATGGTTCACACGAGTCATATACCTGGCGGGTCAGTCTGAGATAGTCCTGCTTAAAGCGTTCCAGGTCTGTGGAAAACGGGAGATCACAGGTGCTGATCCCGCCGTTTCGGGCTGCAACAACTGTGTTTACAGCAAGCGCATCATATTGCATCAGTTGGTCACCGACAGGAAGCAGATAAAATTCTTCTATTTGCGAAGCCGCTTTGCCGATACACCAGCACATCAGCATATTCAGCTTTTCGTGATGCTTCCGGCTGAATTTTATCAGATTTGTGATATCCAGAGTCTTTATCAGAGTCACCATTGGCATCGGTGCTTTCATCCAAAGTGCAAACGCCGCTGCCCGTTTGGTCTGTTTGGGATCGATCTTTCTCATACTGGATTCTCCTTTTTCGTATTTGGTTCCTATGCAGCCTTTATTTTATCATATGTCTGTCATGCTGTCATCTCGTTTCTGAAATTTTTTCAGCCAGATATTGACAAATTAATATTGTTGTGATATTATTTTGATATCATAATTCAAAGGAGAAATCACAATGCAGGAAAAGGTATTGGGAAAACGAAAAAATGGGATGGCATTTTTATTGTTGTTCAGCGTTTTATATCTGGCCGCAATCGGCGGGGTGGTGCTGGCGAGTTTTATGATTGAGAAGAACGTCTGGTCTGCCGTGCTGCTGTTTTGCAGTATTTTGTGGCTGGCGATCGGCTGGGCGCCATTCCTGGGGCTGAAGGTGCTGAAACCGCAGGAAGCACTGGTGCTGACCCTGTTTGGAAAATATGTGGGGACGTTGAAAGGCGACGGCTTTTATTTTGTCAATCCGTTTTGTACCGCGGTAAATCCGGCCGCCAAAACCAAGCTCAGTCAAAGCGGAGATGTGGACGGCGGCAGCAAGCCGCTTGTGCTCAACGCCGGTCAGGCCGCGCTGAATACGGAGATGGTCAGCAATAAGATCTCATTAAAGATCATGACCTTGAACAACAGCCGCCAAAAGATCAACGACTGTCTGGGCAATCCCGTTGAAATCGGGATCGCCGTGATGTGGCGGGTAGTGGATACTGCCAAAGCGGTGTTTCATGTGGACAATTATAAGGAATACCTGTCTTTGCAATGCGACAGCGCAGTGCGAAATATTGTGCGTATTTATCCTTATGATGTGGCGCCGAATGTTGACACCACCGGGGACGGTGTGGCGGATGAGGGCAGTCTGCGCGGGTCCAGCGAGGTCGTTGCTTCCCGCATTCGGGACGAGATTCAGCAGAAGGTTACGGAAGCGGGGCTGGAAATTCTGGAAGCACGGATCACCTATCTGGCTTATGCGCCTGAGATTGCAGCCGTCATGCTCCAGAGACAGCAGGCATCTGCAATCATCGACGCGAGAAAAATGATTGTGGACGGAGCGGTCGGTATGGTAGAGATGGCACTGGAACGGCTGAATGAAAATCATACCATTACGCTGGATGAGGAACGGAAAGCGGCTATGGTATCAAACCTGCTGGTAGTTCTCTGCGGGAATCACGACGCACAGCCTGTCGTCAATTCCGGGAGCCTGTACTGATATGGCGGATAACCAGAAAAAGCAAATACCGCTCCGCCTTTCTGCCAAGCTGTATAACCAGATTGCGGCCTGGGCTGAAGACGATTTCCGTTCCGTCAACGGCCAGATCGAATATCTGCTGTCTGAGTGTGTCCGTCAGAGAAAAAAGAATGGGAAATATGTCTCGGATGAGCTGGATCAGCCGCTGGATATTGAAATTGACTAAATTTATTGATGCAGGAGAAATGGACGGTATGAAATTGGAAGCTGCGTTTGATACTGTTTGCCACGAATATGATAAATGGCGTCCGGGCTACCCTGCTGCCCTGTATAAAGATATTTTTACGGTCAAAGAGCTGGGCGGCAGCAGCCGCGCGCTCGAAATCGGATGCGGCACCGGACAGGCAACGCAGCCGATTTTGGAAACAGGCTGTGCGCTGACGGCGGTTGAACCGGGAAAGCATATGGCGGCGTTTATCGCTCAAAAATTCCATGCCTGGTCCAATTTTATGGTACAGAACATGGCGTTTCAGGATTATGATGCTCCCACAGACTGCTTTGACTTGATTTATTCTGCTTCTGCCTTTCATTGGATTCCGGAGGAAACAGGATATCTCAAAGTATTGGCGCTGCTGAAAAGCGGAGGCGTATTCGCACGGTTCGCCAACCATCCGCAGCGGAACTGGCAGGATGCGCTCGGAAAAGCCGTTCAAAGGATTTACGCTGTTTATCTGCCAGGCTCATCCCCCAGCAGCTACGGGGAGCAGGATGCAAAGGAACGCGCCGAACTGGCAGAAAAATATGGGTTTATCAATATCGGCTGCAAGCTGTACCACCGTACCCGTACCTTTACCGCCAAAGAGTATGTATCATTGCTTGGAACCTATTCTGACCATATTGCCATGGAAGAACGGAAAAGACAGGCCTTTTTTGCAGAAATCCAGCAGGTGATATTGTCATTTGACAACCAGATCACCCTGTATGATACCATTGATTTGGAACTTGCCCGAAAACCATAAAAGAAAGGCGGAAGCGTCATGCTTCCGCCTTTGAGCGTGTCGAGAAAATCGATACGCTCTCGAGGGACAAACACAATCACAGCGGCAAAGCCTTGTTCTGTGTTTTTCCCCCGACTCCCCCTCTTTTCCAGTCAAAAACGATTCGCCGAATCGTTTTTGACGGACACCTCTCCGCTCGCGGCCGTATGTCATGGCCGCGCTGCCGCTGCTGCGGCAGTCGCATCGAGGTGCTGTGCAAAGCCAATAACAAATCCCGCAGTTTGTCGGGACTGCTCCGGCGGCGCATGTCCGCCTGCGTGACGATTTTTTTGTTTTTTACCCTTTTTTCGACAGACTAAAAGGCGGAAGCGTTATGCTTCCGCCTTTCTCTGCTTTATTTTTTCTGTAAGTATTCATCGATTGCCTTGGCCGCATGTTTTCCTGCGCCCATTGCGAGAATAACAGTGGCGGCGCCGGTTACCGCATCTCCGCCCGCATAAACGCCCTCGCGGGAAGTCAGGCCGCTTTCATCCTGGGTGATGATACAGCCGTGGCTGTTGGTTTCCAGATTTTTGGTGGTGTTGCGAATCAGCGGATTGGGAGAAGTACCGATCGACATGACCACACAGTCGGTGTCCAGCGTGAAATCCGATCCCGGGATTACCACAGGCCGGCGGCGCCCCGATGCGTCAGGCTCTCCCAGTTCCATCCTCACGCACTTCATTCCTGCCACAAAGCCCTTATCATCGCCTAAAATTTCCGTCGGATTGGTCAGCACATGGAAGTCGATCCCTTCCTCCTTCGCATGCTCGATCTCCTCCACACGCGCCGGCATCTCGGCCTCAGAACGGCGGTATACGATGCTGACCTTCTCCGCTCCCAGCCGTTTCGCACAGCGGGCTGCATCCATGGCCACATTTCCGCCGCCGACCACGGCAACGTGACGGGCGTGCTCGACAGGCGTGTCGCTTCCGTCCCGGTAGGCCTTCATCAGGTTGACACGGGTCAAAAACTCGTTGGCGGAGTAAACGCCCTTCAGGTTTTCCCCCGGGATATTCATAAACCGCGGCAGTCCTGCCCCTGTTCCGATAAAGACAGCCTGATAACCGTCTTCAAACAGCTCGTCGATCGACAGGATCTTGCCGATGACCATATTGGTCTCAATATCCACGCCCAGCTTTTTGAGGTTATCCACCTCGGCTGCGACGATCTCCTTCGGCAGACGGAACTGCGGAATGCCATACACCAAAACGCCGCCGGCCGTGTGCAGTGCTTCAAACACCGTGACCTTGTAGCCCTTTTTGGCCAGATCGCCCGCACAGGTGAGCCCCGACGGACCGGCACCGATCACAGCCACCTTTTTGCCGTTTGATTCCGGCGCCTTGATTTCCGTTTTGCTGTGCTGCATATGATAATCCGCAACAAACCGTTCCAAACGCCCGATCGCTACCGGTTCGCCCTTGATGCCGCGGACGCATTTGGATTCGCATTGGGTTTCCTGCGGACAGACGCGGCCGCAGACAGCGGGAAGAGAACTGGACTGACTCAGAATTTCATAAGCGCCTTCCATATCCTGCTCTTTGATTTTTGCAATAAAGGCAGGAATATCGATCGCAACCGGACATCCGCCGACACAGGGCTTGTTCTTGCAGTTTAAGCAGCGGTTTGCCTCATCGACTGCCTGTTCGAGGGTATAACCAAGCGCCACCTCTTCAAAGTTGTGGCTTCTGACCTCAGGATCCTGGGTCGGCATGGGATTCTTTTTCAAAGACATATTCGGCATGGTTATTTCACCTCTTTCTGAAACAGGTTGCAGGTTTCTTCGTATTTGTGGCGTTCAAAATCCTTGTACATGGTAGAACGCGCCATAGCTTCATCAAAATCAACCAAATGACCGTCAAAGTCGGGACCGTCCACGCAGGCGAATTTGGTTTCACCGCCGACCGTCAGACGGCAGCCGCCGCACATCCCGGTCCCGTCGATCATAATCGGATTCATGCTGACCACGGTTTTGATATTGTGTTCCTTTGTCAGCTTACATACGAATTTCATCATGATCAGCGGCCCGATCGCAATGACCTCATCGTACTGCTCGCCCGCCTCGATCAGCTTTTTCAGCGCATCGGTAACCAGTCCTTTTTCTCCGTAGGAGCCGTCGTCAGTCATCATGACAAACTTCTGGCTGACTGCTTTGAATTCCTCTTCCAAAATCACCAGATCATGATTGCGGAAGCCAACAATGGAGTGGACTTCGGCACCAAGCTCGTGCAGCTTTTTCGCGATGGGATACGCGATCGCACATCCGACGCCGCCGCCGATGACAGCGACCTTTTTCAAGCCCTCTACATGGGAAGGCGTCCCCAGCGGGCCGACAAAATCATGCAGACAGTCGCCCTCTTCCAGATGGTTGAGCTTTTCGGTGGTTGCGCCCACGATCTGGAAAATGATGGTGACCGTGCCTTTTTCACGGTCATAGTCCGCAACGGTCAACGGAATCCGTTCGCCGTTTTCATCGACGCGGAGAATGATGAACTGTCCCGGTTCCGCCTTTTTGGCAACCAGCGGCGCATCGATCTCCATCAGGGTAACTGTGGGGTTCAGCCTCTTTTTTCTACGAATTTCATACATAGGCTTTCAAATCCTTTCCAAAAAGTTCCATCTGTTATCAAACGCAGCTGTACCCGATGGCAGAAAGATCCGCCGTCGGGTACAAGAAAAGCGTATGGAGATTAAAACTCTACTTTTGTGCCATAATAAGTACAGCTCAAAAGTTTTTCCATCTCTTTCGGTGTGATCGCTCTCGGATTAGAGCCGGTGCAGGCGTCTCCGACTGCATTGGCAGCGATTTCCGGCAGCTTTTCCAGGAATTCTTTTTCCTCAACACCGAAATCCTTCAGTGTCTTGGGAATATTCAGTTTTACGTTGTAATCGTCGATCTTGGCAATCAATGCTTCAACCAGCTCGTCATCACTGTTCCCCGTCAGGCCGACTGATGCAGCAATCGCAGCATACCGTTTTTTCGCGGTTTCATCCTTCGCGTTGTATTGGATGACATAGGGCAGGTAAATCGCATTGGCACAGCCATGCGGAATATGACCGGTGCTGAAGGCGGCGCCGGTTTTGTGCGCCATCGAGTGTACGATGCCCAGCAACGCATTGGAGAACGCCATGCCGGCCAGACACTGCGCATAGTGCATCTGTTCTCTTGCCTTCATGTCGCCGTTGTAGGAATCGACCAGATACTCAAACACCATCGAAATTGCTTTCAGTGCGAGCGGATCGGTAAAGGGAGAATTGAGGGTGGAAACATATGCCTCGATCGCATGGGTCAAAGCGTCCATTCCGGTATGCGCGGTCAGCTTCGGCGGCATGGTTTCCGCCAGATCGGGATCTACGATAGCCACATCCGGCGTGATATTGAAGTCAGCCAGCGGATATTTGATCCCTTTCTGATAGTCGGTAATAACGGAGAAAGCAGTGACCTCGGTCGCAGTACCGGATGTAGACGGAATTGCGAGGAATTTTGCTTTCTGACGCAGGGTCGGGAATGCAAACGGGGTAATCAGGTCTTCAAATTTGGTATCCGGATACTCGTAAAACGCCCACATTGCTTTTGCGGCATCGATCGGAGAACCGCCGCCGATCGCTACGATCCAGTCAGGCTCAAATTCGCGCATTGCGGCAGCGCCCTTCATCACAGTCTCAACAGAGGGATCCGGCTCCACGCCTTCAAACAGACGGGTTTCAATCCCTGCCTCGTGCAGGTTGTTCACCACCTTGTCCAAGAAGCCAAAGCGCTTCATGGAACCGCCGCCGGTTACAATAATTGCTTTTTTGCCTTTCAGGGTCTTGAGCTCGTCCAAAGTGCCCTTTCCGTAATAGATATCACGCGGTAAAGTAAATCTTGCCATTTTCCATACCTCCATACTTTTATCAAGATAAGTCGCGATAAACATTGTTAAATATTTATCAACTGTCTTAATTATAAAGAAGGAGATGTGAAAAGTCAACAGAAAAAATGTTATTTCTTTGTTAAATCCAGCTTAAATCGAAACCTGTCAAAAAAGCGCGTATCTGCGCCATATTACACTAAAACAGTCGACAATAGATCAAATACTGTCAAATGATTGAATCATAAGCCTCATTTATTCAGGCAGATCTTCCTCGTTTTCCAGGTTGTGCCATACATTCTGGACGTCGTCATTGTCCTCCAGATTTTCCAGCAGCCGTCCCATTTTTACCAGATCGTCGGGGTTTTCCAGACGGGTATAGGTAGCGGGGACCTGTTCCGCTTCGGCAGAGGCGATCTGGTAGCCCATGCCTTCCAGCGCCTCTCTGACATCATGTACCGCATTGGGATCCGTGGTGATTTCCAGTACGCCGTCCTCGATCTTGTAATCATCCGCGCCGGCTTCCACGATATCCTCCATCACCTTTTCCTCATCGGGGATGTTTTCCTCAACAACGATGATGCCCTTTTGAGAGAACAGGAAAGAGACGCATCCCGGGGTGCCGAGATTTCCGCCGAATTTGTCAAAATAATGGCGGACATCTGAGGCGGTGCGGTTGCGGTTGTCGGTCAGACATTCTACAATGACCGCGACGCCGCTTGGTCCGTAACCTTCATAAGTGATGGTCTCATAATCGTTTTTATCCTGTCCGCCGGCCGCTTTTTTGATGACGCGGTCAATGTTTTCGTTTGGCACGTTGTTGGATTTTGCCTTTGCGATCAGATCCCGGAGCTTGCTGTTGGTTGCGGGATCGGGTCCGCCTTCTCTGACAGCGACTGTCATTTCCCGTCCGATTTTGGTAAATACCTTTGCGCGTTCGGCGTCGGTTTTTCCTTTTTTACGCTTGATGGTACTCCATTTGGAATGCCCTGACATCAGCATCTTCCTTTCTTTTACGCATCCGAATGACAGTCAGACGCAGTCATCCAGATTTTACATTTACATAACAAAAATTATACTCCATATAATAATACCGCGGAAAATGATTTCCGTCAATATATGAACTTGAAAAAATCGGCGGCAAACGGCCGCAAACGTTGTGAATTACGCAAGAAAGGAGCGCCGTGCCGTGACGATGGCGCGGCTGTGAAAAGCAATGGCAAAGAAAAACAAACAGAATCAGGCGAACAACAAGCAGGAAAACCCGCAGTCCAAAAACCGTCAGAACAGCTTTGAAAACAAAAAGGAGTGCCCTGGCAAAAATTCCAATGACTGCCCGCGCGGACAGCAGGAATACAGATAACGCAGACACGAAGCAGAAAAGGGAACCGCTATGGTTCCCTTTTCTGCTGCACCCGATATTATAACGAAACCGCTAATATGCCGGGTGATCCGCCATTTAACCATAAATCCAAACAGCATTGCCAATTTGGGCCTGTTACAGCCGCTGCTCGGAGATGCTTTTAAAGCCCTCTCCCAGCACCTCACCGGCATTGGTCACGATCAAAAAGGCACTCGGATCGATCTGGTTGACCAGCCGCTTGATTTTATAAAATTCGTTGTTGCGCAGTGCACATAGCAGAATTTCGCGTTCCTGCCCGGAATAGGCTCCCTTTGCCGGGATAATGGTGCCGCCGCGCCCCAGCTCCTTGGTAACCGCATGGGATATCCCTTCGCAGTGGTTGGACACAATCATTACCATTTTTCCGACATCCACCCCATAAATGATGCTGTCTATCACCTTGGAACAGACGAACATGGAGATAATGGCGTATAATGCGGTTTCCAGTTCACGAAACACAAAGGTGGCGAAGGCGATTACCACGATATCAGACAGCAAAACCACTTTCCCGATCGCCAGATGCGGGAATTTTTTCTGAATCATGCGGTTGATAATATCGGTTCCTCCGGTAGAGCCGTTGCGGATGAAGGCTGCCGCAATGCCAAGCCCGATCAGCGCGCCGCCGAATAATGCCGCCAGCAGAGTGTTCCCCTGATAAACGGGGATCCATTGATAAGCAAAGTCGGTCAAAAAAGTAAAAAAAACGGTAGAAGCTAAAGTTTTCAGAATAAAATCGCGGCCAAGAGATTTCAGCCCGACCAAAATCAGGGGGATGTTGATGACCGAAACAAAAATACCAATCGGAAGACCTGTTAAGGCATTGACAGCGGTTGCCAGTCCGGTGACACCGCCGGGTGCTATTTGATTGGGAACGGTAAACACATGTACCCCTAATGCATATATGGCTGTTCCTGCCAGAACAAACAGATAATCCACAAATTTTTTCCATATTTTTGAACCTGTCATTTTTTGCATAGCAGCCCATCCTCTCTGTTTCCTTTATTATTATGTGTGGTTTTTCCCTGAATATGAAAACAGATAAAAAACACGCATCTGCGTCAACAGATGCGTGTTTTTAGACTGTCGAAAAATGGTAAAAAATAAAAAAATTGTCACGCAGGCGGACATGCGCCGCCGAAGTGACTCTATGAGAGAAAACCGGCGGTAAGCAGAGGCAAAGCCTCCTGCGGAACCGGTTTTCGACTGAAAAGAGGGAATCGGGGGAAAAACGCAGAACAAGGCTTTGCCGCAGTGATTGTGTTTGTCCCTCGAGAGCGTGTAGAAAAAGTCGACACGCTCAAACACGCATCTGCGTCAACAGATGCGTGTTTTTTATTTTTTGTATGCTCTGATTTTTTCATATAAAAACCGAATACGCGATTCCTCATCCTTTAAATAAAGATAGCCGAATAACGCTTCCAGACCGGTTGCCCTCCGATAAGCAACAGGATCCGCGCTTTTGGGGACATGGTGGCTGTTCGCGTTTCGTCCCCGCTTATAGATTTCGACTTCTTCTTCTGTCAAATACGGCTCCAGCAGCGCCACAGCATCAGACTGCGCGCCTGCACAAACGATCTGAACAGCTCGGTGATGCAGCCGTGCTACGGGCATGTTGGCGTCAGTCACCAGTTCTTCCCGCACCAGCAGTTCAAATACGGCGTCACCCAGAAAAGCCAGAGTCAATGGGCTCAATTGCTTTGGGTTCTGGTTTGTTTTTATGTTAAGCGTAATATCACGTCTTTTCTTTTGGACTTCATTCGACATGGGAATGCCTTATTATATCATGCCCGCCATAGAAATGCAAGAGTCCTTTATAGCAGCACGATTTGAAAACCTTACTTGTCAACAGGGCAATAGTATGATATAATGATAGCACTGAATTGACATGTTTTTGTCAATCAAAGCAGATGAAAATCAGGCGAAAGGAATGAAACCTATGAATATTTCGGTTTGTATCGGAAGCGCCTGCCACTTGAAGGGCTCATATCCGATCATTACCATGCTGAAGGACGCAATCAGCAAAAACGGACTGGAAAACGATGTGACGGTAAGCGCCTCTTTCTGTCTCGGGCAATGCAGCTCTGAGGGTGTCTCGGTCAAAATCGATGATGAAATCGTGACTGGTATTTCCCCGGAAAATCTTTCGGAGCTGTTTGAGAACAGAGTCTTAAAAGTAATAAAAAAGTAATTTCGGAAAGGTGGTTTAGGCGGTTTTTCGCCATAAAACATGAGATTATTTGATACAAAGGTGCAGCTTTTAAAATACAAGGTACTGCGTGCGGTCGCAAAGCGGGCATGGGAGGATAATCTGGAAAGCAGTTATTATGAGATCCCGTTGGAGATCGTCCCCGGCAAAGAAGCGACAATGCGGTGCTGCATTTACAAAGAGCGCGCCATCGTAATCGAGCGGATCAAAATGGCTATGGGCGGCAACAAGGATAACCCGAATGTGATCGAAGTGCTGGACATCGCCTGCGATGAATGCCCGGTCAGCAGTTATACCGTGACGGATTCCTGCCGCGGCTGTATCGCCCATCGTTGTGAGGAAGCATGTCAGTTTGGAGCGATTTCGTTCGACTCCAACCAGAAAGCCCACATCGATCCGGATAAATGCAAGAAATGCGGCAAATGCTCCACCGTATGTCCTTATTTTGCCATCACGACTCGTACCCGCCCCTGTGAAACAGCATGCAAGGTCAATGCCATTAGCATGGGGGAAGACAAGTGCGCAAAAATAGATAATGACAAATGCATCTCCTGCGGGGCATGTGTCTATCAGTGCCCGTTCGGCGCCATTATGGACAAATCCTTTATTCTCAATGCCATCGATATCCTGAAAGAGAGCGATCATAACCGGAAGTATCATGTTTATGCCATCGTTGCACCGTCTATTTCCAGCCAGTTCCAGTATGCAAAGCTGGGGCAGGTGGTATCCGGCATTAAGGAGCTTGGCTTTCACAGTGTAGTTGAGGCCGCGCTGGGCGCAGATATGGTCGCTTATAAGGAAGCAAAGGAACTGAGCGAGAAAGGATTTCTGACCAGCTCCTGCTGTCCCGCATTTGTGTCATACATTGAAAAGGCGTTTCCGCAGCTTGCGGATAAAATTTCCCATAACCTTTCTCCCATGGCTGAGGTTGCACGATTTGTCAAGGAAACAGACCCACAGTCTAAGGTGATCTTTATCGGTCCCTGTACCGCGAAAAAAATGGAAATTCAGAAGGAAACCGTCTCTCCCTATATCGACTGTGCGATCACCTTCGAAGAACTGCAGGCACTGATCGACAGCAGGGAAATTGATCTGTCCGTTCTCCCCGAGAGCGCGCTGGACAATGCTTCCTATTTCGGCCGCATTTTTGCACGCTGCGGCGGGCTTGCCGACGCAGTAGCCGAGGCGCTGAAGGAACAGGGCATCACAGAAGAGCAGTTCCAGCTCAAGGCCACCTCCTGTGACGGGATCGAGGCATGCAGGATCGCGCTTTTGAAAGCATCCAAAAATCTGCTGCCTGAAAACTTTATTGAGGGTATGGCCTGCATCGGCGGCTGCATTGGCGGCGCAGGCTGTCTGACCCACGGTCCGAAAGATAAAAATGAGGTAGACAAATACGGAAAAGAAGCATTGGAAAAGAGTATTCAGGATGCCATTTCCGTCTATTCTGTCAAAAAATAAAAAATTTGTCGATAATGACGGGTTTTTAAGGAATAAAATCGTAAAATTATCAACCTCAACCCCTTGCAAAAGCCGGCATTTTCCATTATACTGGAAGTGGTTCAATTATGTTTTCTAAAAGAAAGGAGCAAATTTCAAATGACAAAAGGTAAATTTGGAATTTATCTGTGGTTTTATGCGGTGCTGGCATTCATCCTGGTTTTCCTGGGACAGACGCTGCTGTGCGGTTTGCTGCTTGGCTTCGCGATTGCCGCAGAACGGAATGAATGGCTTTCCCGTCAGGTCATCCAGGCATTTTCGCTTTCATTAGCGGTATCCCTCATTACCGGCATTCTGGATTTTGTACAACGTGCTCTGTATGGCCTGTTGTCTGGGATCACCTATGTCGGCAGCGGGTTTAACACCGTGTTTGATGTTTTGGACGGAATCATCAGCATTCTTGTTCTGGTTCTTGTGATCATTGCCATCATCAAGGTTGCCAAGGAGCAGGATGCGGGAATCCCCGGTCTGAGTGCATTGGCAAACAAGGCATTTGGGATCGTCGAGAAGAAGGTTTATTCCCAGATGCCGCCTCAGGCACCGCAGGGACAGCCTTATCAGCAGTATCAGCAGCCCCAGCAATATCAGCAGCCTCAGCAGTATCAACAGCCGCAAAACCCGCAGAATCCACAGAATCCGCAGCAGTAATCATATCTTACAATGAAAAGAGCGCAATCCTCCGGGTTGCGCTCTTTTTGTCCTGATGAAAGGAGAAAAATACCTTATGAAAATCGCCGTCATTGGATACAGCGGCGCAGGAAAATCCACCCTTGCCAAACAGTTGGGCGAGTATTACGGTCTGCCGGTATTGTTTCTGGACTGTGTGCAGTTTACAGCGGGCTGGCAATTGCGGGACAGGGAAGAAGCACTGTCCCTGGTGGATGCGTTTATGAAACAGGATGGCTGGGTGATCGACGGAAATTATCGGCAGTTTTTCCAAACTCGCAGGCTGGAAGAGGCAGACCGCATATTGTTTCTGAATTTTTCGCGTTTTTATTGCTTGATCCAGGCCATGCGGCGGTATCATCATAATAAGGGAAAAACCCGCTCGGACATGGCAGACGGCTGTATTGAAAAAATGGATGCTGAATTTGTCAAATGGATTTTGTGGGATGGCCGTGTCAGAAAAAGGAAAAAGCATTACCGCTGGATAACACAGACTTATCGGGACAAGACGGTGGTTTTCAAATCCCGCCGCCAGGTCAGACAATTTTTAGCAGCGCTGCAGTCAAAAAACACCTGATATAAAAAATGAAATGCCCCAATTTATGATTCAGTATACCATACTGTCAAACAAATTGGGGCGCTTTTTTTATATCTTTTCCGTGCGAATCTGTTCCAACAGCGGCTCCACATCTTTCGGATGAATCGCCTCGGTGCCTTCCAGCATGACGGATGCCGTACCGCAGGCCGCTGCATACCGCGCAGCCTTCAAGGGAGGCTCTTCCCTGACAAGGGCAGCGAGAAAGCCCGCAAGGGTAGTGTCCCCGGCACCTATGGTGGAGCGTACCGGAACCTGCGGCACGGTCAGCTTCCAACATGCTCCCGCACGAAAATACAGCAGGCCGTCTCCGCCGCAGCTCAGCAGGATATGATCGACATAAGCCGAAAGGTCCTTCATCTCGCGGATCATTTCCGCATCGCTCATATCAGCGTTTCCAAGCATTCGTTTGGCTTCGGGACGGTTTGGCTTTATCACAAAAGGTGAAATATTTTTCATGTCATCTGTGAAAAACAGATTGGTGTCTACCGCGATTTTGATATGCTCCCGAACAACTGACAGAATGATCTGCTTGTAATCCTCGGGACCGATGTTCGGCGGCGGACTGCCTGCGAATACGGCCAGGCTTTCCTCTGCGTCTGAAAACTCCTGATGGAGCAGTTTCAGCAGCCGGCTAATTTTATCGCCGGTTATCGGGGCACCTTGACGATTGATCTTCAACAGCCGTCCGTCTGGGAACAGCAGCGTCATGTTTTCCCGTATCGAGCCAGCTGTTTCAATCAGGCAAAAGTCGATATCGTCTTTTTCCAGCAAGCCTGTCAGCATTTTGCTGTTTTCAATGCCGGCCAGTCCGAGCAGCTTGGAAGGGACACCCAAATTTTTCAATACCCGCGAGACATTGGGCGATTTCCCGCCCGCATAAATTTTTTCCCGCCGGCAAATATTTGGTTCCTCCCAGTCACAGTCATCCAGCCAAAGGGTAACGTCCAGCGATGGATTCAGCGTAACGGTAACGATGTGATCAAACATCATGCTGTGCTCCTTTCTGACAGCGGTCAGCTTTCCTTTTTCGTGATTCTGGTACCCTGTCTGGTTTCTTCCACCAGCCAGCCGCGCGCAGTGATTTCATCACGCAGACGGTCGGCCTCCGCAAAGTTTTTAGATGCTCTGGCCGCCTGCCGCTTTTGCACCAGTTCCAGAATTTCCTGTGGAACTTCATCCTTCTTTTTCCGGTTGTACACAAGTCCCAGCACGCCGGTCAGTTCATCAAAGAGGTCACGCAGCAGGATGATTTCCTCCTTTACAGCGTTTCCGCTGCCCAGCAGGGTGTTGATGTCCCGCACCAGGTCAAACAGGGCAGCAATCGCATCCGCTGTGTTCAGATCATCTTCCATTGCGTCGAGAAAACTTTGGCGGCAATGTTCTGCCGTATTACGGACTGAGTCGGAGACCGCACCGCTTTGTGCGTCTTCCAGCACGAAATCAATATTGTCCCGGCAAGAATAGAGACGCTCCAGCGCAGCTCTGCACTGTTCGATGATTTCCACACTGTAGTTGATGGGACTGCGGTAATGTGCCTGAAGCATCAAAAAGCGGATAGGCTCATAGCCGTATTTTTCCGCGACATCGCGGGTGGTAAAAAAGTTGTTGAGTGACTTCGACATTTTGCGGTTATCCACATTGATATATCCATTGTGCATCCAGTATCGGGCAAAGCACTGACCGTTGGCACATTCGCTTTGCGCGATTTCATTTTCGTGATGCGGAAAGATCAGATCCTGACCGCCGCAATGAATGTCGATGGTCTTACCAAGATAGGTCCGTGCCATAGCAGAGCATTCAATATGCCAGCCTGGTCTGCCTTTTCCCCACGGAGACTCCCAGAACGGTTCTCCCGGCTTAGCTGCTTTCCAAAGCGCAAAATCCATGGGGTCTTCCTTCTGTTCACTGACATCAATGCGTGCGCCGGCTTCCAGATCTTCCAGCGGCATATGAGACAGCTTTCCATACTCCTTAAATTTTTTTGCCCGAAAATAGACATCCCCGTTTGAGGCATATGCATAGCCTTTTTCTACCAGCGTTTGCACGATATCAATGATTTTGTCAATGTTTTGAGTCACCTTGGGGTGGACGTCCGCTTCCCGGACGTTCAGGCCGGCAGCGTCCTTCTGATATTCTTTGATGAACCGCTCGGATATTTCTGAGGAGGAGACGCCTTCTTCGTTGGCCTTGCGGATAATTTTGTCATCTACATCTGTAAAGTTCTGGCAGAACGTTACTTTGTACCCGCAATACTCAAAATATCGTCTCAGAACGTCAAAGACGCAGATCGGGCGGGCGTTTCCAATATGAATATAATTATAGACGGTCGGTCCGCAGGCATAGATCTTGACTTCACCCGATTTGAGCGGCACAAATTCTTCCTTTTGCCTGGTCAGCGTGTTGTAAATTTTCATTTCCGATTTTCTTCCTTTCTTGTCCCAGCCAAACGGCAGGCGTATATCAGATATGTTATTCTGCGCCGGTCTGCTGCTTGAGCGCCTGTTCCAGCTTTTCCAGTTTCAGCCGCAGACGGCAAAGCTCCTGTGCGACCGGATCGGGGATATGCACCTGGTCCATGTCGTTGCAGACCTTCTGTCCATCCTTTCGCACAATTCGGGCGGGGACTCCGACCGCTGTGCTGTTTTCAGGCACCTCTTCCAGTACGACGGCTCCGGCGGCGACCTTGGCGTTGTCTCCAATTTTGAACGGGCCGAGGATTTTGGCACCGCTGCCGATCATCACGTTATCACCCAGTGTCGGGTGCCGCTTGCCCTTATGTTTTCCCGTACCGCCGAGGGTAACGCCCTGATAAATGGTACAGTTGTCCCCAATGACAGCGGTTTCACCGATCACAACGCCGGAGCCGTGGTCGATCAGCAGTCCCTTGCCGATGACTGCTCCCGGATGAATTTCAATACCGGTGGTCTTTTTAGCATGCTGGGAAATCCAGCGTGCAATAAAAAAGCGCCTGTGTTTAAAAAACCAATGGGCAATCCGGTACCACATCACCGCATGCAGTCCCGAGTAAAGAAAAAAGACCTCGGCACCGCTTCTTGCGGCAGGATCCCGTTCCCGGATCGCACGGATATCATAGCGCAGTCTGTCAAACATAGTTTCACCACATTTCTGATTGGATATGTTTTTTTGAACTTTAATTTTCATTGCCGTATTGCATAGAGACAGGAGCGGCTGCGAATTACGTCCGAAATCCGTCGGCATTATAGGGGATGCCGCATGATGAATGACAACAAATCCTATCGGGCAACAAAAAAGCCTTCGCCAATGCATACATTGGCGAAGGCGAAGGAATGCTCCGCGGTTCCACTTCGGTTTTTCACTCAAAATCTGCCGGTAACGGCGGCGGCCGGACAGGATTAATCTAAGGTTCACCCTGACTGCTCCCGGATGCACTTCACGAAAGCTCCTGCCAAAAGCCCTTTCAGCCGATGGGACTTTTTCTCTGCTGCGGGAGACTGCCGCTACTCTTTCCGATCTCTGCATTTAAATACTAAATTTTTTGACCGCTCCCCCCTGTTGCAGGAGAAGGTGGAATTGTTATCATTATATGATGAAATCACAATTTTGTCAAGCCGGACTTTTTAAGGAAAGTAGCGATTTTGACGAGAATTAGACAGCTTATCAAGATTTCTGATGCTGTTTTCGGCGGTCGGTTCCTTACGGGTTTCGTCATGGCTGGCCGCTCCTTTCTGCCCGCAGGCAAAAGAAAAGGACAACCGATTTTTTCGGTTGTCCTCTGTGCCCTTTTGGGTATATCAATTATTTATAGTGTCACTTCTCATTATCGATATATTCGAGAATATCCCCAGGCTGACATTTTAGAACATGACAGATAGCATCCAGTGTACTGAAACGAATGGCTTTTACTTTTCCTGTTTTCAAATAGGAGAGATTGACATTTGATATTCCAACTTGCGCAGCGAGGTCATTTAATTTCATTTTCCTATCAGCTAAAACTCTGTCAAGACGAATGATAATCATAATGTATGGTCCACCTCGTCTTGTAAATTTATTCCGTAGTGAATGATGTATGCGGCTACAATAAAAGCAATGCTCGGGATTAAGTTATTCAACATATCTGAGCCGGTTGAAATGGAAACATGACTGTTTGAAACAAGATTGGTAAGATAGCAAATAAACATCTTAATAAACGGAACGAAAAAAGCCGCAAAAAATTGAATCACTCCGTAGTATAAGAGATAGCGGGCATTTTTCTCTATAAAAAGCTGTCCTTTGCTCACATTTGCGAATACACGGCTCAAAAACCAATATGCAACCGTTAGAGGAAGTATACTGAAAACAGACATAAGAGAAAGACCAATATGCACGGCCAAATCAACCTGGTCATTGTCATTTGCTGCCACATAGATATTATCATTTGAGGTCACAGTAAAACTGCGAAAAGTATGGTCATGATTTTCTTCTGCGTAAATCGCGCTTTCATAGTTTCCGGTACTTGTGCGAAGGGAAAAAGTCTGCCGTCCCATGAAAGCCAGCACCAAACATACCAGCATAAAGGCCATCACAAAATAGCAAATAACGTTCAAGAATCTAGCAGCAGTTTTTGCATATTTCTCATTAAGCAGTTTTTGAATTGTTTTCATAGCTATCACCTCACTCTTATAATAGCACATCAATTAAAATAAATCAATAATATTTTAATGTTACACATTAAAATATTATTTGTGCTTGCGGCTGTTTTGCAGAAACAAAAAATCAAAAAATGTTTTGAAAGTATTTGAAAAGGAAAATTTTGAAAGAATTACAAAATTTTAGCCTCTTGTCAAAGCGTGCGGCAGCTGTTATAATGAGCCTCGACAGATCGGAATAAGCTTTCATGCAACATGCAAAATCGGTACGGGGCGTAAAACTTATCCTGATGGGTCCCCCTCTGCCGGAGAAATGGCCGGAGCAATGCCGCACTTTGATTTGCAGCAGGCTCATGCGATTCGACCGTTATTTCTGGAAAGGAGAACCAAAAATGAAAAAAATTATTTCAGCTGTTTTGACTTTGATTATGAGCTTCAGCGTTTTTGCCTTTGCACAAACCACAGGGGCTGCCACCATGCAGTCGCAGGCCGGCATCGTTTCAACGTCCAGCGGGCGCCTGAACATCAGAAGCCAGGCTTCTACCGGCTCTGCCGTTGTTGCTTCTCTGGACAAGGGAAGCTATGTAACGCTGCTTTCCAAATCCGGTTCCTGGTGGTATGTGGAGTATGCGGACGGAAAATATGGCTATTGTCATGCGGATTATATCAAAACCGTATCAGGCAATGCCGCTGCCGTTCATACACAGTCGGGAAATCTGAATGTCCGAAGCGGAGCAGGAACATCCTACGCCGTGGTTGACCGCCTTGCAAAAGGAGAGATCGTGATCGTTCTGTCCAGCTCCGGAAGCTGGAGCAGAGTTTTGTTTGACGGGACTGAAACCGGATATGTCAGCAGTCAATATTTGCGTCAGCAGCAGACATATCCCGGCTTGAGCCTGAATCTGCCAAACTTTAAGCAGACAGACAGCCGGTGGGCAAACGTGACGATCGGCAGCTCCGGGAAGACGATTGCACAGATTGGCTGTACGACGACAGCAATTGCGATGATGGAATCCTATCGCAGCGGACAGACGATTTATCCGGATGCGATGTCCAAAAAACTGAATTATTCTTCCTCGGGCGACCTCTATTGGCCGAGTGATTATCAGGTTGTCACCAGCTATTCCTTAAGTGCGATTTATAAGCAGCTGGAGCAGGGAAAGCCGGTGCTGTTCGGGGCCAAAAAATCCAGCGGAAAGCAGCATTGGGTAGTGATTAACGGCTATAAAGGCGGGGATACGCTCAGCGCATCCGGCTTCACAGTTCTTGACCCGGGCTCCAACTCCCGCACGACACTACAGCACCTGCTCAATGAATATCCGGTTTTTTACAAATATTTCTATTATAAATAGCAACAAAAAACCGTCCAAAGCTCAGGCTTTGGACGGGTTTGCTTTAACCGACATGAAATCAGGAACAAAATGCCAATGCTGCATCTGCCGCACTTGCCGCATCTGCCGTATAGCTGCTGGCGCCGATAGAATCACAGAAGCTCTGTGTTACAGGAGCGCCGCCGATCATCACCTTTACATCCAGGTTTTCTGCCTTCACCGCATCGACCACATTTTTCATTTCAGTCATCGTGGTTGTAAGCAGAGCAGAGCAGGCAATGATATCTGCGTTATTTTCTTTTGCCGCTTCGATGAATTTTTCAGCGGAAACATCGACTCCAAGGTCGATTACATTGAGTCCTTTGCCTTCCATCATCATTTTGACCAGGTTTTTGCCGATATCGTGCAGGTCACCTTTGACAGTGCCAATGACGACCGTGCCTTTGGCTTCCACACCCGCATCCACCAGATAAGGCTTCAGCAGAGCAACACCCGCATTCATGGCGCGGGCTGCGATCAGGACTTCCGGTACATAGACCTCGTTGTTTTTAAATTTTTCCCCAATAACGCTCATACCGTCGAGCAAGCCCTTTTCCAGAATGTCCTTTGCAGAAACGCCCTGATCCAGTGCTTCCTGTACTTTTTCCTTGACCTTCGGAGCGCGGCCCTGCTGCAGCAGGGTGCTGATGTCCTTCAACAGTTCTTCCATAATCAAATCTTCTCCTTTTTATAATTCACATTGCCACGCCCCTCCCGGTACTTGCCGGGAGACACGCCCACAATTTTTTTGAATACTTTTGTAAAATAGCTTTGATCTTCAAAGCCGACCATAGCAGCCAATTCAATCAGGCTGATACTGTGATCCATCAGCAGGATTTTGCTTTTTTCCACCCGCATTTTGTTGACATACTCAGCAAAATTGCAGTGAAGCTCTTCTTTGAAAATCCTGCTCAAATAAGATTTGCTCAAATAAACATGTTTTGCGACTTCATCCAGAGTCAGCTTGGATGCATAATGACATTTGATGTATTCGGTCGCCTTGTGGATTACATCCACATGCTTGATATTGGCAAAATCAAACACATAGCTGATATAACGGTGCATCACCATTGACAGCCAGCGGTTGAGCTGGTTGAGATCCTGAATCCCTTTCAGCTCGTCCAATACGGAGTTGTTCGTCCAAAAGATCTGCTCAATGTCCGCGCCGCCATCAATGGACGCTCTTGACAGCAGAACCAGCAGCTCATTAACCCTTGCCTTGATAACGCTGAAATTTCCGGCCGAATTAAAATATATATGCCCCAGCAGACGATTCAGAAGCTCCTGTGCAGTATCTTTATCTCCCGCTGAAATCGCAGACAGCAGCTTTTTTTCTTCTTCAATCGGATAATAGCTTTTTCTGCCGTCTTCCTGTGCTTCGCCAAGTCTGTAAAGCTGATTGTTCAAATGAAGGGTCAAGGTGTCAAAGTCGATTCGTTCCCCTTCGTCGGACATTGCCAGAAAGGACGTTACCGCATCGATCAACTCACAGATATCATGCACCTTAGCCGTAGAATAGTTGGGCAGCAGGACAGCATGCGGTTCTACATCCGGCGGTATCACAATATCGAGGTCTTCCCGCTCTCCCATCAGAAGGGGACCGGTAATAAAGCCAGCCGCCGTTTCCCCATGATTGCGGATTACGTTTGCCAAAAATATCATGCCCATAGGACAGTAATAAATATACTTATTGTTCCATCGTTCTGCCTCATAGCAGCCATATAAGTGCGTATTGCAGTAATCACAGGAACGACAGTATTCACAGAAACAAGACCGGTCGGAATAACACAGCTTTTTTTCTGCAAGATTCAAAATCCCGCAGGAAACATCAAAGCAACCGGATATGTACTTGCTGTACCGATTTAATTGATTAGACAGTGTTTCGTTCATAAAAAACCCACTTTAAACACAGAAACAATGGTGTTCTGGCTAAAAAACGGCTCATTATAAAATACTGAACCGGCCGAACTGCTGGTACAAAAAACTTCTAAATTTTATTTTACTCTTTTTTTATACAGAAAGCAAGTCCTTAACAGAACACTATCTAACGAATATATTACCAAAAAAAATCGTTTTGTTATTGCGTTATCTTCTGAAATTTTGTACAATGTTATTGTCTTTTGTTAAATAATAAAAAAGGAAGCGGCTTTATGTTTACATTGACCATAAACGAGGAGAAATTCACCTATGCGCAGCCGGTACTGATATCGGATGCGATCCATGAAATCGGACTGCCCTTTTCCATGCCCTGCGGCGGCGGCCATACCTGCGGAAAATGCAAGGTAACGGCCCGCGGCGTATTATCTGAGATGACAGATGAGGAGCGCCGGCATCTTTCAACTGACGAGATTGCGGCGGGAATCAGACTGGCCTGTTTCACTTATGCACTAGGAGATGCTGAAATTTTGACCGCGGAAAAGAAACAGGAGCAGATCCTGACCGCCGGAGCAATGGAGCATTTCAGACTGGAGCCGCTGGCAGACGGATATGGGATCGCAGTGGATATCGGGACAACCACGGTGGTTTCTTATCTGTATCGACCGGGGAATCGGGAACCTGCTCAGGTAGTCTCACATCATAACGAACAGGCTCGTTATGGCGCGGATGTCATTTCCCGCATCGGATACTGCAATGAAAACGGCGTTGCCGCGCCGCAGGAAACAATCGTTTCTCAGCTTAACAAAAGCTTTTCTGCGCTTTGCAACGCGGAAAACATCTCTATTGCTTCGGTCGGCAGTGCGGTCATCACAGGAAACACGACCATGCTGCATCTGTTGTTTGGCCTGGAGCCGCGCGGGATCGCGGTTGCTCCTTTTACGCCGAAAAGCCTGTTTGGCGAGTTCGTTTTGCCGTCACAGCTGGGTCTTTGTCTGCCTGACACCTGCCGGCTGTATGTTCCGCGCTCGGTTTCTTCCTATGTCGGTGCGGATATCACCTGTGCGATTCTGGCCAGCGGTATGACCGAAAAAAAGGAAAACAGCTTTCTGGTGGATATTGGCACCAACGGCGAGATGGCGTTATTTTCCGGCGGGCAGCTGAAATGTTGTTCAACCGCAGCAGGGCCTGCCTTCGAGGGGGCGGGGATCAAAATGGGAATGTCAGCCCTGGAGGGCGCTGTCAATAAAGTCTGGGAAGAGGACGGCACCCTGAAATATACAACGATTGGGGAAAAGCCGGCTGTTGGCATCTGCGGCTCCGGCATCATCGATGCAGTAGCCGCATGCGTACGCTGCGGTCTGATTGATGAGACAGGACTGATCCAGGAAGACAATGCGTGCTATGCCGGCTGTATCGACGACGGTGACGAGCCTGCCATTCGTATCGGAAACAGCGGTGTTTTACTGACGCAGGCGGATATCCGAAAGATTCAGCTTGCCAAGTCGGCGATCCGGGCGGGGATCGACACCCTGCTGCATGAATGCGGCATTTCTGCTGAAGCGCTGGATACTTTTTATATTGCAGGCGGATTTGGGAGCTTTATCGACAAGCAGTCCGCTGCCGATATCGGATTGATTCCGCCGTCGGCCGTCAGCCATGTAAAGGTGATCGGGAACGGTGCCGGAATGGGAGCGGCGGCCTGTCTGCTGTCAAAGGAAAAGCTGACAGAAAGCGAACAAATCGCTGCGGCGGCCGCAGAGGTGGAGCTTTCGGGCAACCCCTATTTTATGGATTGCTATATTGACCGGATGATGTTTGAGACCGAGTAGGATATGGCGAGACGGTACTTTTGTTTTGACAGTGTGGATGTCGGATGGAGAAATGATTGGCAAAAGTGAAAAAAGCCGCTGCTTTTGAGATCCATGTCGGGGATGGGAAAATAAGCGGGCTGTTCCATTTTATCCAAGCAGTAAAACAGGCACGGGTATAAAACCCGTGCCTGTACTTATATTTGAAATATATCAAGGCATCTGTTTTTCTGCCTCAGACGGAATGATCTTAATGGTCTGCAAGCCGCTTTTCATCACCAGTTTCCGCAGAAAAGACTGATACATAAACGGACATTTCAATACCTTAAAGAACAGCTTTAGGCGGATGGGGAACGTCTTGGAACGATATTTACGGTTAAAGCGGCCTTTCCCGCTGTTTAAAACCTGACTGAGCTTTAACGCGCTGTTGATCGCACTGCTGATCCCTTCCAGAGAGCTTGGACTGATAAAGCCGGCTGCCTCGCCAATCAAAAAAACATCGTTCTTTCCACAGCAAAAGTCCCGCATGGAGGATGGACGGAGCACCAGACAGGCTTCTGTTTTCAGCGGCTCGCCAAACCGAAACCCCAATTTTTCCAGCTTTTTCTTTTGATTTTCAAATCGTTCTCTGGCGTGATCCTTTGGAAATGCGCCGCCGAAAATAAACTGTTTGTCCTTTGAAATCGACCAGGAACAGCAGTCTGTGTTTTCGGGATCAAAGATGCAGGAATAAAACGGGTTTGCATGTGTTTCAGGAAACCACTGCTGAACAGAAAGATAGTTGCGTATTTTTTTATGTGGATAGAAGGTGCGGCGTACAATGGAATTTGCGCCGTCTGCTCCGACCAGATACCGCGCCTGAACGGTATGTTCTCTGCCGTTTTCCCGATAGGAAATGGTAAAACCGTTTTCCGTCCGCTGAATCGCTGTACAGGTACTGCCGCTGTGCACCTCAACACCGTGTGGAATGATGGATTCGAGCCACAAGTCAAATTTATGGCGGTCAAGGTTGATATAAAACCGCTGGTAATGGCGGGTAAGTCCGCTTTTGAGGTCTATGGTTTTCACTGCAAAGATCTGAGGATCCACCATGACATCCTTGGGGAGCGTCATATCAAATCCCGCCAGCGCCTTTTGCGCATCCGAGGAGAGCAGCCCGCCGCAGGGCTTTTGAAAGCCGTCGCTGCCAAATGTTTTTCTGTCAAGCGCAATGACGGTGTATTTTGGGCTTAACAGCCGTGCGAGTGTGGCGCCGGCAGGCCCCAGACCGATAATAGCAATGTCATACATAGTGATGCTCCTTCCCAAAGGTGCCTTGTCCTTTTATTATACGCTGTCATGTTGAAAAAAGTCAAGGACAGCATGCAGCAGAAACCGCATGCTGTCCTTTTCCTGTTATTCATCCAGTTTGAGCACCGACATAAAGGCTTCCTGCGGAACCTCGACCGAGCCGAGCTGACGCATCCGTTTTTTGCCTTCCTTTTGTTTTTCCAGCAGCTTTTTCTTTCGGGTGATGTCACCGCCATAGCATTTTGCCAAAACGTCCTTGCGCATGGCTTTGACGGTTTCACGGGCAATAATCTTGCCGCCGACCGCAGCCTGGATCGGCACCTCGAACAGCTGCCGCGGAATGTTTTCCTTCAGCTTTTCCGCGATGCGGCGGGCACGGGGGTATGCCTTGTCCGCATGGACAATGAAGGAAAGGGCGTCCACTACCTCGCCGTTGAGCAGGATGTCCAGCTTCACCAGCTTGGAAGGCACATAGCCCTTGAGCTCGTAGTCAAAGGATGCATAGCCCTTTGTCCGAGATTTGAGCGCATCAAAAAAGTCATAGACGATTTCATTCAATGGCAGATCATAATGCATTTCCACCCGCGTTTCTTCCAGATATTTCATATCCTTGAAAACGCCTCGTCTGTCCTGGCAAAGCTCCATGATGTTCCCGACAAATTCCACCGGCGTAAGAATGTCCGCCTTGACCATCGGCTCCAGCGCCTCGGCAATCAGAGAGGCATCCGGATAGTTGGTCGGATTGTCAATGCTGATTTCCTCTCCGCTGGTCAGTCTGATCTTATAGACAACGGAAGGGGCGGTGGTGATGATGTCAAAGTTAAACTCCCGTTCCAGCCGCTCCTGAATGACTTCCATATGAAGCAGCCCCAAAAAACCGCAGCGGAATCCAAAGCCCAGCGCGACCGAGGTCTCCGGTTCAAAGCTGAATGCAGCGTCGTTGAGCCGCAGTTTTTCCAGCGCGTCTCTCAGATCTGCATATTTGGCACCGTCCACGGGATAAATTCCCGAAAAAACCATGGGATTGACCTTACGGTAACCGGGCAGCGGCTGTTTGGCGGGCGCTTCTGCGTTGGTGACCGTATCGCCCACACGGGTATCGTTGATATTTTTGATGCTGGCGGTGATATAGCCGACTTCACCTGCGCAAAGCTCTTCAGCAGGAATCAGGCTGGTCGCTCCCATGTAGCCGACCTCCACCACATCAAATTCGGCGCCGGTCGCCATCATGCGGATTTTCATATTTTTGGCGACGCGGCCTTCCTTGACGCGGACATACACAATAACGCCTTTATAACTGTCATAATAGCTGTCAAAAATCAGAGCCTGCAAGGGGGCGTTGTCATCTCCCTTTGGCGGCGGAATTTTTGCAACGATGTCCTCCAGCACCGCTTCGATATTGGTCCCCATTTTGGCAGAGATGCGCGGTGCATCCATGGCCGGAATCCCAATGACGTCCTCGATCTCCCGGCAGACCCGTTCCGGGTCCGCGCTGGGCAGGTCGATTTTGTTGACCACCGGCACCACTTCCAGATCATGCTCGATTGCAAGATAGGTGTTGGCCAGCGTCTGTGCCTCGATCCCCTGAGAAGCGTCCACCACCAGTACCGCTCCCTCACATGCGGCAAGAGAACGGGAGACCTCATAATTGAAATCAACATGCCCGGGGGTGTCGATCAGGTTAAAATGGTAATCCTGGCCGTCCTTGGCGCGATAGGTCAGATTGACGGCACGCGCTTTGATGGTGATGCCGCGCTCCCGCTCGATTTCCATATTATCCAGCAGCTGGTCCTCCATATCCCGCATGGCGACTGTCGAGGTTTTTTCCAGAATCCGGTCTGCCAGTGTGGATTTGCCATGATCAATATGGGCGATGATGCTGAAGTTGCGAATATTTTCCTTTTGAAATCCCAATGTTTCTCCTCCTCCCGCCAGTATTGGGGCGGGGTCTGTTTTCAGAGTCTGTCAGCAGCAGATGTTACATCGCACGGGACGCGATCTCCTCCCGAATCAGTGCGATGATTTCGTCTGTGCTTACCGCGCCTCTGTCGCCGTCCTTGCGGGAACGAACGGAAACGGTTCCGGCCTCGGCCTCTTTATCGCCGACTACAAACATATAAGGCACTTTTTCCAGCTGTGCTTCCCGGATCTTATACCCGATTTTTTCATTGCGGTCATCCAGCTCGGCGCGGATCCCTGCTGCTTTCAGCAGTTCCAGAACGTGCCGGGCATATTCCCGCTGATGCTCGCTGATGGGCAGAACCTTGACCTGTACCGGAGCCAGCCAGGTCGGGAATGCGCCTGCAAAATGCTCGGTCAGGATTCCGATAAACCGCTCAATGCTGCCGAATACCACCCGATGGATCATGATGGGGCGATGTTTGGCGCCGTCTGCTCCGGTATATTCCAGTTCAAACCGCTCCGGCAGCTGGAAGTCGAGCTGGATCGTCCCGCACTGCCAGGTGCGTCCGATGCAGTCGGTCAGATGGAAGTCCAGCTTCGGCCCGTAAAAGGCGCCGTCTCCCTCGTTTACAACAAAATCATATCCCAGTTCTGTTACAGCGTCCCGCAGTGCGGCGGTAGCGATATCCCAGTCTTCCTTGGAGCCCATGGAATCCTCCGGCTGGGTCGACAATTCGATATGATAACGGAATCCAAACATGGTGTAGACCTTGTCGATCAGCTGTACGACGCCCTTGATCTCATCCTTGATTTGTTCCTTGGTCATGAAGATGTGCGCGTCATCCTGGGTAAAGCAGCGTACCCGCATCAGGCCGTGCAGAGCGCCTGACAGTTCATGCCGGTGTACGATCCCCAGTTCTCCCATCCGCAGCGGCAGATCGCGGTAAGAATGCAGCTGCGTCTTATATACCAGTATACCGCCGGGACAGTTCATTGGTTTGATGGCAAAGTCCTGGTCATCAATGACGGTGGTATACATGTTTTCCTTATAATGATCCCAGTGTCCGCTGCGTTCCCACAGACTGCGGCTCAGAATGATCGGGGTGCTGATCTCCTGATACCCGGCATCACGGTGAACCTCCCGCCAGAAATCGATCAGTTCATTTTTCAGGGTCATGCCCTTCGGCAAAAAGAACGGGAATCCCGGTCCCTCTTCCATGATCGTAAACAGTCCCAGTTCCTTGCCTAATTTGCGGTGGTCGCGCTTTTTGGCTTCTTCCAGCATGGTCAGGTATTCGTCCAGCATGGAGGCTTTGGGGAAAGTGATCCCATAGACGCGGCACATCTGTGCTTTGTCTGCGTCACCACGCCAATATGCGCCTGTGCAGTTGAGCAGCTTGATCGCCTTTACAGGCGCAGTGCTCATCAGATGAGGTCCTGCACAGAGGTCAGTGAATTCTCCCTGACTGTAAAAGCTGATATGCTCTCCTTTGGAGGCATGCTCATCCGCCAGTTCCACCTTGTACGGCTCCTGCATGGCGCCCAGTTTTTCCATTGCCTCTTGCGGAGGCAGTTCAAAACGGGTCAGTTCCAGGCCTTCCTTAACGATTTTTTTCATTTCAGTCTCGATTTTTTCCAGGTCTTCCGGCATGAATGGCTTTTCTACGTCAAAATCATAGTAAAAACCGTTGTCGATTGCGGGACCGATTGCCAGCTTTGCCTGCGGATAAAGCCGCTTGACCGCCTGTGCCAGAATATGGGAAGAGGTATGCCAAAATGCCTTTTTTCCGTCGGGATCATCAAAGGTCAGGATCTCCAGCTTACAGTCCTTTGTCAGCGGGGTGCGCAGATCGCAGACCGCCCCGTCCACCTTTGCAGCACAGGCAGATTTATAAAGCCCCATGCCAAGCTCTTTGGCAACGTCTGCCGCGGTGATCCCGCTCTGGTATTCCTTTACTACATCATCTTTTAATGTTACTTTTATCATTTGCTTTCGTCCCTTTCCTCATAAATAAAAAGCACTTCATCCCCCAATAAAAGGGATGAAGTGCTATACTCCACGGTTCCACCCAAATTGCAGACCATCAGGGTCTGCCGCTCCAGTCAGCCAGGATAACGGCGGCTGTTCCGCCGCGGTTCGCCAGACGCCAAACGTTCTGTTTTCCCGCGGGCTCCGGGGCGGTAGCAAAAGGCGCTCATCCCACCCGCTTTCAGCGCGCGTTGCCGCGGCGGGTGTCTCTGCCGGTATGAGCAGCTGCCTGCTGCTTTCCCCATCGATGCTTTTTTAGTATCATGATTTGCTTTTATTATAGCCCGGGCGCATTCGTTTGTCAAGGGAAAAATGAGCGGCCGGACTTTTTTATCCTTCAAACCGGCTGATGTTTTTGGGCCTGTTTTCCCGCGGCGGCTGCGGCTCCAACCCGGAGCGATATTCTTTGACCCGTTTGAACAGTGTCGTGCGGCTCATGCCGCAAAGTCCGGCGAGATGGGCGGCATTATACTCTTCTGCCATCCAGCGGTCATACAGCTCCGGAAAATTGTCGGGCAGATACTTCGGCGGCTGTCCGAATTTGACTCCGCGGGCGAGCGCGGCGGCTATCCCTTCTGCCTGCCGCTGGCGGATATTTTCCCGTTCCAGCTCTGCGGCATAAGACAGCACCGCCAGTACGAGATCAGATATAAAGTTTCCCAGCAGGTCTTTCCCATAGGTTGTGTCCAACAGCGGCATATCAATTACTTTGATGTCCACCATTTTTTCCTTTGTGATAACGCGCCACTGCTCCAGGACTTCATCATAGTTTCTCCCGAGCCTGTCGATTGATTTGATGATCAAAAGGCTGCCTTTTTTCATTTTTTTGAGCAGACGGCGGTATGCGGGCCGCTCGAAGTTTTTTCCAGAGATTTTGTCAATGTAGATATTATGCTTTGGAATGTCGAATTCAGACAGGGCAATCAGCTGCCGGTCCTCGTGTTGTTCCTTGGTTGATACGCGTACATAGCCATATGTAGTGACGCTCATAGAAAAACTCCTTTACTTGATACAATGCCATTTTTTACATTTTTATCTACTATTTTATAACAATAGTGGCAGAAAATCAAATACTGGTTGTCAAGTTTCATGCAAAAATGGCATTTGATAGCCCTGGAAACGCCGTTTTTCATATAATGGATGTCGATCTGTTAAAAAAGAGGGAGAATGATCTGCGGCAAAAAATTACAATATTCTTTCAAAATCCTTTCAATTGTATCGCTCCTGTTGACAGCAGCCAAATGATTGAGTATCATAAAATAGACAACTGGCATAGAGAAAAAAGATGCTTTTAAAGGAGCGGGAGAACGGTATGAAAATACTGCTTTATACCGAGGCAATGAAAATCATCCGGAATTCCGGCGTAGCTAAGGCTCTTTCCCATCAGCGGGACGCACTGGCACGAAACGGCATTGAATATACCTTAAATCCCCATGACAGCTTTGATATTGCTCATATCAATACGGTCTGGCCAAAATCCTATCTGCTGGCAAAACGTGCTCACAAAGAAGGGAAAAAGGTCATCTATCATGCGCACAGCACAGAAGAGGATTTTCGAAATTCCTTTATTTTTTCCAATGCTTTTTCCCATACTTTTAAAAAATGGCTGATGAAATGTTATGGACAGGGGGACTGTCTGATTACGCCGACACCATATTCCAAAAGGATTTTGGAAGGGTATGGATTGAAGCAGCCGATTTATGCGGTTTCCAACGGCATTCAACTGGATTTCTTCAAGCGCGACGTACAGAAGGGGACTGAATTCAGGACACGTTTTGGATTTACACCGGAAGATAAAATCATTATGGCAGTTGGCCTGTATATTGAGCGTAAAGGCATACTGGACTTTGTGGAACTGGCAAAACGGATGCCCGAATATCAATTTATCTGGTTTGGTCATACCCCGCTGTATTCAGTTCCTGCTAAAGTGAGAAAGGCAATCAGGACGAAGCTTCCGAATCTACATTTTCCGGGGTATGTGGACAGTGCGGTTCTGCGGACGGCGTACTGGGGAGCGGATCTGTTTTTGTTTCCCACTTATGAAGAAACAGAAGGGATTGTTTTGCTGGAGGCACTGGCAGCCCGCCAAAACGTGTTGATTCGAGATATTCCGATATATGAGGGCTGGTTTGAAGACGGCGTAAATGTGTACAAGGCGTCCAATCTGGAAGAATTTGAGACGAGAATCAAACAGATTTTAGAGCATCAATGTCCTGATCTGACAGAAAACGGATATCAGATTGCACAGGAACGGGATATTCAGAATATAGGGAAACAGTTGAAAGACATATATGAATCAGTATACCGTCAAAAATAAAAGACAAAGCAGGCGCTGCCTGAAGTTTTTCAGGCAGTGCCGCATAAAAAAGGGGATCGGACATATACTGATAAATGGAGGCAGAATAAGAAAAAGATCAGAAAAATGAAAAAAGGTCTTGCAATTTGATTGAAAATATGCTATGCTATATAAGCAACAAAAATTATCGCGGGGTGGAGCAGCTGGTAGCTCGTCGGGCTCATAACCCAATCATGTTTTTCCTGTTTTTTTGTTTCTCAAAGCTCTTTTTGCAAGACATAGTCATTAAAAATTCAATATCGCGGGGTGGAGCAGCTGGTAGCTCGTCGGGCTCATAACCCGAAGGTCGCAGGTTCAAATCCTGCCCCCGCAACCATGTTGTGCAACCAAAAAAGATATTGCACCGGAAAACCCAGAAACCACAACGGTTTCTGGGCTTTTTCGTACTCCGATTTTCAAGTGCAAACAAAAAGATATTTTTCTTTGTTGAGAGGACTTGAACTACCGACCCCCACTATTTCAGGCGGCTTTCGAGAGGATTTTTCTTCCGAAAGCCGCCTTTTTTCGTTTTCGCAGAAAATTTTTTCTAAGAGGTCTTCCCCCACTTGTTCAGAAAAGAGGTTTGCCCTACATTTTGGGGCAAACCTCACTTAACTTAATAACACCGTAATCTATGGGCTGACTTTGTAGAAGTAATTCTATGAAGTCAGCCCTTTTTTATTTTCTATGAAAGGAATGAGCACCATGATCAAAATCAGAATCAAGAATGCCGATCACGAAATCGACATCCGCTTCCCTATCAGCGAGAGTGAACTGTTTGCAAAGCTTGGTGAGATCCATGCCATCGAAGGCAAGGAAGCCCCGCAGTCGGCCTTCGTGACAGAGGTCTACTGGCCGGAAGAATTCTCCATGCTGAAAGACCGCTTCGCCAATCTGGACGAACTAAACTATCTCGGCAAACGTATGGAGAGCTTCGACACACTCGAATACGACCAGTTTCTCATTGGGATCTCCAAACTTGACAGCAAGGATGTAAAGGATCTCATAAACCTGACATTCAATCTGAACCATTTCACACTGTGTCAGGATGTCAGCAGCTACGGTAAGATCGGCAGAGAGTATGTGCTGAACACGGAAGGAGCTGTTCCCGCCCATGACGAGGACGATCCGAAATACGCTGCCATCGGCAAGGATCTCATTGACCGAGGGCTGGCGCAGATCACCGAAAAAGGTCTGCTCATCTACAATCCCTTCGACGAGCTGACCGAGGTGTACGACGGACAAACCTTCCCCGAATACTACTACGAAAACAGCCTTGCCAGCGCGGAGGTCAGCTACAACGGCCGCACCGAACTGCTTCTGCTCCCCGGAGAAGAAATCGCAATCAAGAAAGCTCTTACCAGGCTCGGCGCTCCTTCCGACAGCGACTGTGATATCAAGTTCTGTCTCAGCCAGGGAGAGGATGACGCCTGGGAGGAACGCATCGAAAGCATCATCCGCTCCGAAGGGCTGTATGAGGCGAACAAAATGCTCCGCTCGCTGGACACCGGCGACATGGATTGGGGCAAGCTGACTGCCGCCGTCGAGCTCGCCGATGTAAAGAGCGCCGCTAACATCGCAGCCGTCGCAGAGCATCTTGGCGAGTTTGCCTTTATTCCCGACGCAAAGAGCGAATCCGACGTCGGCCATTTCCTCGTGGACAATGTGGAAGAATA
>CALXBC010000003.1 GCA_944386455.1 uncultured Clostridia bacterium
ATCTATCTTCCCACGGCTCGTTGAGAGAATAACCAATGGCGCGCCAGTCTAAAATCAAATCGATGTCTTCTGAAAAGCGTGTGATAAGACCATAGCATTTAGAAAGACTGGTGCCGCCTTTGAATGTGAATACATCTTTCCACTCACATCGATGGAAAAGATAGTCCAAGGTCAGGCAGACCCAAAAGTCCTTTTCGATGATGGCTTCGTTCATTCCCATCTTTTGAGCCGTATTTCTAAAAAGAATTCTGCGCTCATCTTCAGGTAATCTCGCTATTGAATACATTTACTTCGCCTCACAAATTTTTCGGATTA
This sequence comes from uncultured Clostridia bacterium, assembly GCA_944386455.1. Classification (GTDB taxonomy): domain Bacteria; phylum Bacillota; class Clostridia; order Oscillospirales; family Ruminococcaceae; genus HGM13222. The sequence goes on from CALXBC010000003.1 coordinate 316, forward strand.
CAGAATAAACCCAAGCGGTTGTTTGTCTGGCCTCTTTTATGAGATTATCCTTTTCTTCTGAGGATAACTGTTTTTTGAGTTTAGTAATGACGCTTTCGTCTATATTGTCTTTCCCCAGCGCTTTGAGGGCCTGAATAACGAGCGCTGTTTTATAGGACATACCGGAGATTTCTTTGTTACTTCTGTGCTTAAAATCAATCTCGATGTTTCCGATTGTAAATTTATTGTATGGTCCATCGCTAATGTATGTCCAGTGTGCTGTTACCTGTGTTGAAAGCCCTAACTGGTTTAATGCCGTATTTCCTGAAGGAGCAATATTCCAATTAAATTTACGAGCCAAGGCAAGAGCGACATTATGAGGAGAAGGTGCTTCATATTCGCCGAGGAGCTCACTAAATTTGGGATTGTAATAGACACCACGGCATATCTTTTTTATTTTTCCATAACTATCAAGACGGTTAAGAGCTTTACGCGCAGTCTCGTAATCGGCTATATCAAGAAAGTCGGTTGCAATAAAAACAGCCTCATTTCCTGCCTCTACAATTTTTTCATATATCATATCAGAATAGAACGAACTCATAGTCACACCTCCTGTGTCCCAAATATTATATCATATTTGGGACAGTTTTGCAATAGTTATTTATATTGTTTCCAAAGCACTCTTTTTTATGCAAAAATCAAATGTCCCAAAAATAACATAAAATTTGGGACAAAATTAATTCGACTATTTTTTGATGCTTATTAACCCTTCTTTGCTCTGGAAAGTGCGATACAAATAAGTTAAACATAAGAATAATTATGTTTAACCCACAAAATGCACACGATTGAAATACTTATCTGAGTTAAACATAATCAAAATGTTTTTCTGCCAAACCGAGTTAAACATAATCTTTTTGTTGTATCCCTGCCCCTTGTCTCGTGTAATAAGGGTAGGAGGTGAATTCGATGTTAAATGAATTCAAACAATATTTGCTCGGTATAGGTAAGTCTGAGAACACGGCGCTGAACTATTGTGACAAGGTTAAGCTTTACTTCAAATGGTGCCTGGATAGCTTCGGAAGTGAACCGCAGCAGTTGTACCGTGCGAATGTGCTTGATTACATTTCATACATGAAGACAATTAAGCGATACAGTCCCAAGTCTGTAAATAACCATTTGTCTTCCTTGAGAAGTTTTAATGAGTTCCTGATCTTCTCCGGTCGTCAGACAGAACTGGCGATCGTAAAGAATGATTTTATGAAAATTCAAACCCAGTATGCCAATCCCTGTACTGTCGAGCAGAAGGATGTAGAAGCATTCAGGCAACGTCTGCTTGAGGGTGGTAATAAGCGAGACTTCGCCATTGTGACTCTCTATACTTATACCGGCATTCGTAGATCGGAGTGTGTTAATCTTCGACTTGACCAGATAAATCTAATCGCAAAAGAAATCTACGTTGTCGGTAAAGGAGATAAACAAAGGACAGTTTATGCCCAGGCTGTGATCGACTATCTGCAATACGAGTTGATCGACCACCCCGGCGCACCGGAAATTCCTTCCGGAGACAGCCTCCCAACACCGCTCAACCCCAAAAACTGGGAGAAAACCGAGATGATTCCGCTCGAGAATACCCGGCGGGAAGGCCCGTTTTCGATTCAGCGGTATGCCAATCAGCAGTGGATCGACAGGGTTTTGTATACGGCGGCGCCCGGTGCCAGGGTATCCTTTGACTTTGAGGGCAGGGGACTCTGCCTCGGCTTTTCCTTCGGGCTGTATTCAGCGGTGTTTCAATGCAGGATCGATGGCGGGGAGCGCTTTATCAAGGGCCAGGACCGGGCAGAGTGGGTGCCGCCGGATTCCTGGTTTACCAATATTGTGATGGCGGACGATCTTCCCTACGGGAAGCATACCTTTGAATTGACTGTACAATTTGGAAATGCGCCGGCCTGTATGGGAACAGATTTCCGGTTGGTTTATATCGGCGTACTGAAATAATAATTGGCAGGCGGAAGCAGCGCTTCCGCCTTTGCCCGTTCGGAGGGAGACTATGCCGTTTCTGTTTCCGGGCTTTTTGAAAAAAGCGGTCACCTTCAGCTATGATGATGGTGTCCGACAGGATATCCGTCTGGCGTCGTGCTTCCGGAGATATGGTATGAAGGCAACCTTCAACCTGAATTCGGGTTATCTGGGCGCAACGGGACGGCTGATGCATGAGGGATATAGTCTGTGCTTTGACAGGATACGGCCGGACGAGGTGAAAACACTTTATCAGGGTTTCGAGGTGGCCTCGCACAGCGTGACGCATCCGGATCTGCGCGGGATGGGGAACAAGCGGGTTCGGGAGGAGGTCGCCGTGGACGTGAAAGTGCTGGAGCAGCTGAGCGGGCAGACTATTACAGGTTTTGCCTATCCCGGCGGTCTTTATGATGCTAAACTGATGTTGCAGCTTACAAGACTTGGGATCCACTATGCCCGGACCATACAAAGTACGGGCAGCTGCTCGTTGCCGGACCGGCTGCTTGCCTGGTATCCAAGCTGTCATGACGCGGACAACCGGGCGTTGGAGCTGGCACAAAGGCTGGTTGGGGAGAAAACGGAGGAGTGCCGGCTGCTTTTTATCTGGGGACATTCGTTTGAACTGGATAAGGACGATTTTGACCGTTGGGGACGGTTGGAACAGCTTTGTGCCCTGTTAGGCGGACGGGATGACATCTGGTATGCGACAAATGGCGAGATATGCCGCTATCTTGAAGCAGCTCGAGCGATAAAACGTGATCCAAGCGGATATCTGCTAAACTGCTCGATGCTTCCGGTGTACTGGGAGGAAGGGGACAAGCGACTGGTTTTACCCGGTAAAAAGAGTGGCTGCTGAGCGTTTTATGATAGCTGCTTACATAAAATAATAAATAGAGAGATTTTGAACAAATGCAGGATTGTCAAACATATTGGACAGAGAACTCGTTACGAGCCCTATTTTTTCATCTTTACTTTACACTGCCTCAGCCTGCTTTTTTAATTAAAGGAAGAAATCTTTGCTGAAACTGACGAAGTCGCAGAGCATGAAGCAGAAATGAAATATATATTGAACAAACAGATACAAGCCCTTTTTCATTGAACCGGATCAATGGAAAAAGGCTTGTTTTGTATTATATGTAAACGCTTGCACAATTTAAGCAAATATGATAAAATTAAAAATCAGAGAAACATATGCAAAATATTTGGAAAATATTCATATTACGGCGATGATTTATTTTACAGAAGCGGTATGATTACATTAGACTCTTTTGCCCAACCGTCACCCTTGGAATTTATGCTGCGGGCTGGCGGTTGAGTTTGTATCAGGAAAGGAATATCAATCATGTCTAAGGATTTTGATTTAGACGAAATCAGAAAGCGCCAGAAAGAACTGGTGGAGATGAAAAAAGTAAAACAAGGCCAGGTTGAAGCTCCCCATGTGGATTTGAATGAGGAAAAAATCATCCCTCATACCCCAAAGGAAAAGGCACAGAACTTTTGGTATCATTATAAATGGGTGACGCTTGGCTCTCTGGTTGCACTCGGACTATTGGTGTTTTTTATCACCGACATGGTGACCAAACCCCGCTATGATATTGAGATTATGGCGTTTAATAAGTATCAAACGCTGTTTGATACAGATAAGCTGACAGCGTCTTTTTCCAAATTTGCAATTGATACAGATGACAACGGAGAAATTAATGTTTTAATTAATGGAAACCAGATGATGAATCCGACTGCATCCGGTTTAACCATGAATGCTGAAATGGCTCAGGCATCGGCGACAAAGCTCTTTGCAGGTCTCCAAACCTTTGAGGGGTTCATTTTTCTGATGGACGAGTCCACATATGACACTATTGTTATGGACGATACGGGAGAAAGACTCGACGTTTTTCTGGATTTGTCGGAATATACAGAGCAGAATCCTGCTTTTCAGGGCGATAAGCTTTATTTGAAAGATACGCAGTTTGCAGCGGATTGGTATTATGATGGCGCAAATATGGAAGAATTGCCAGACGATCTGTTCCTTTGTCTGCGTGATTATACAAAGGTTGACCGGCAGCGGGAGAAATTACAGACACAGTATCAAAATGAAAAAGAGGTTTTTGATAAAATTGTCCAGTCCGTGTTGAACGAGGGCAAAGACGCTGCAAATGCCGAATGATCACTGCCAGGTTGTTTCAATAAGAAAAAGGAGTTTGACATTATCTCATGTCTATGATTAAGGTTGAAAATCTGAAAAAAACATTTGGTCAGCTTGAGGTGTTGAAGGACATTTCTTTCGAAGTGAATAAGGGAGACGTGATTGCGGTTATTGGCTCCTCCGGCTCCGGCAAAAGCACAATGCTGCGCTGCCTGATTGATTTGGAAAAGGTGTCGGGCGGTTCGATTGCGATTGACGGAGAATATTTGGTAAAAGACGGGATATATTCCCATTCAGCTAAAATGAAGCAGCTCACCAGCCGGATGGGATTGGTTTTCCAAAGCTTTCATCTGTTCCCGCATCTGACTGTACGCGACAATCTGATGCTTGCGCCCAGACTGACACAGAAACTGCCAAAGCAGGAAAACGAGGAACGCTGTCAATACTATTTGTCAAAGGTTGGTTTGGAAGATAAAATGGATGTTTATCCGGGCGTTCTCAGCGGAGGGCAAAAGCAGCGGGTGGCAATCGCACGGGCTTTGATGTTAAACCCGGAGATTTTATTGTTTGATGAGCCGACCTCTGCTCTTGATCCCGAATTAACTGGTGAAGTCCTTGCCACCATGAAACAGCTGGCAGATGAAAAAATGACCATGATCGTTGTGACCCATGAAATGGGATTTGCCAGGGAAGCGGCAAATAAAGTGATGTTTATGGATGGCGGAAAAATTCTGGAGGCCGGCACCCCGGAACAGATTTTTACCACTCCTACCTTTGATCGAACCAGAGATTTTTTAAACAGCATATTGAAATAACAAAAGCGCCGGACAGATTCCGGCGCTTTTGTTATCGAAGCAGATAAGCAATTCCACTCATTGTGAGATAGACAACCGGCTGATGAAGCACATAAATCCATAAGGTATGTCTTCCAATAAATGCCAGAGGCTGCAAATGTGTTTTTCTGATCCAGTCAGGGGGATTTCCGTTTTTCAGCCAGCGTCCAAAATAGCTTCCCAGTAAGAATGCAAACAGCCAGGGCAGCAGTGGATAGTAATCCGCCGAATAGAACGTATTGGACGGGAATCCGAAAGGGAAAAGCCATCCCAGCTGATAGGGAGCATCAGGTAAATCGAAAGACAGCAGCCCTTCTATTCCAAGATGCCCGGAACTGATTTGACAAGTCAGTATAAACAAAAAGGCAAGCAAGGCTGCTCCGATTGGCGCCGGTATCTTGTCAAGCAGCTTGGCAAACAATGGATACGCCATCATGCAGATGCCAAGGCAGTGCAGGATACCAAATGCAATCAGCTGATCCTTCATAAACAGAATGGTAAAGATGGTCATTCCAATCCCGATTCCAAAACAAATGGCGCCGCGTTTCAGATTGCTGTGGGAAAAGCGGGATGACGCACCGGAAATAAAAATAAAACCAAATGCAAAAATATCACGGATCAGGCCCATCAACGGGCTCTGAAATGCCGGAATCGATACGGAAAACAGAGAAACGGCGTCATACACGGCGTGATAAACCACCATACAGAGGATGGCAAAGCCGCGGATTTCATCAATAAGCCCGATGCGATGGGATAAATCTTTTTTTAACGTCATTCGTTTGTGAATTGTCCTTTCTGTTCTAATGAAAAAGAATATCCGGAATTATAAAGTGGAAATTGAGACACCTGTGTAATAGTGGGTCAGAATCCAGTCATATTGGTAACCGTGTCTGGCGTATCCGATGGCCCCCATCTGACTCAGTCCGACGCCATGCCCATAGCCCTTGGTCGTAAAGATAAAATTGTCGCCCTCGACCTTCCAGGTAAAGCACGCGCTTCTTAATCCCAGAACACTTTCCCGAATGTAGCGGCCGGTAGTGAGCTTGCCGCAGACAGACATGTTGTTATTATAGCCGCCTTTTGTATAATCTAACACTTTCATCCAAGAAGACGGTTCCCCGGTCATGGTGACGCCGAAGCCGGCCTCTAGTTTTTCTTTTACCGTGCTGACCGGAATCGTGGTTTGACGATTCCAGTTCGTTGTATCTTCGCTGTCGTAAATGCTTTCTACACTTACCAGATGGCTTCGTTTTCCGCCCCATACTTCTTCTGAAGCATTGGTACGCCCGGCCGTGGCGGCACAATAAGGCGTATAGGCCGGCTGCCCGTCCACGGTTATAATTTTATCGATTACTTCCATACAGGCTTTGATCACCGCATCCGTCGGTGTCTTTTGAGCGACGGCCGGCGCTTTCTTTGCAACGTCATTGTAATATCGCAACAACGTATGAGAAGCGACTGCCTGTGCTTTGATTGCCTCGACCGGAGAGCCGCCCCCGATTTCAGCTTCGACTATTTTTGGAAGAAGCTCCGAAATACGATATATGACGGCCTCTCCATTTTCCAAAATGTATACGGTTTCTTCTGTTGTGCCGGCGGGTGATGAAGAGATACCGGCCGAGGATGTGGAAGCGGAGGAACTGCTTGCAGCCGGTTTGGAAGAGGCAGCAGATGAATTTCCCAATGAGGATGCCGGGGCTGAGGATTCCGGGATCGGTATGGTGCTGACGGTCGGGTCTGTAGCAGCGGAAGAGAGCGGTCTGCTGGCTGCGGAGGATAGAATGCTTTCTGTTTCTGCAGCTGAAGAAACGGAAAGATCAGATGACTGCTCAGAGAACGGCAATTTTGAAGACAGATCCAGATCGGATGACGGCAAAGGAATGACTTTGTCTCCAAACTGATTGATATAGGCGTCGTTTTGCCAGTCGACTTCTGCTTCAGCTAATGGGATTTGATTGCTGAAAACGGGAAACGCCGCAAAGAGAGTACCGGCACAGAGGATCATTATAATATATTGAATCCAAAGCTTTTTCAAACAGACCCCATTCCTTTCTGCAATCTTTCCGAAACAAATTAAAATCATTATACACAGATCATGCAGAAAAAGCAACCTTAAAATCATGAACAATCAATAGCGGCAAATTATGTTAAACAATTTGTCCAATAATATTTACAGGATATATAATATATGTTATATTTTTATTATGACCGAAAAATGATATAAATTTTGAAATAATTATAGAATATCATTACAATTTACGATGAAAACGTGATATAATATATGTATTCAGTTGGAAAACAACATAAAATTTGCAAAACTGACTGGTGACAAACATTTAAGGGAGGAATCAAAATGGCAAGTGTAAGCATGGAAAACAGTGTTGTTGAAGTCAAAACCCTTGGCAGTTTTACATTATCCTACCACAACCGCACCGTCGAGATCGAAAAAGGTCATGCCAGAAAAATGTGGCTCCTGATTGTCTGTCTGCTGTTTCATCAGGGCAGAAAAATGACGCAGGAAGCACTGCTGGATTTTGTATGGGGTGAGCACACCGGGCAGCCAAACACAGAAGAAAAGTCTGGTGCCGTAAAAAATATGGTATACCGTGCCAGATTATTATTAAAAGAGTTGGATGAAGAAGTCCCCTTTATCGTCAGTAAAGGCGGCGCCTATCAATGGAATCCTGCCGTTTCCTGCAAGATTGATGCGCTGGATCTGGAGCAGCATTGCCTCTCAGCCATGCAGGATACTCTGCCCCGGCAGGAGAAAAAAGAACATCTGGAATCGGTGTTATCATTATACCAGGGGGGCTTTTTGCAGCAGCTGGCCAAATATGACTGGATTCAGAAAATGGATCAGAAATACCGTCAATTATATCTGAAAAGCGCAGAAGCCCTTTTGGATATTTATATGCAAGAAAATCAAACTGCCGAAACAGAACGGTTGTGCAGCAAAGTCGTGCAGCTGTTTCCGGCAGAGGAGTATTTCCATCGTGCACGGATGCGCTGTTATGCCAGTTCCGGAAGAGAACAGGATGCCATTGCATATTACCGCCGGTTATCGTCATTTTTTTATCAGGAATATGGTGCAACGCTGTCCTCAGAAACCATTCAAACGTATCGGGAAATTGCCGGGCAGGAAAAAATAATAGAACGGGATATTACGGTAATTCAGGATGAGCTTTGCGAAAAGAACGAGGTGAAAAGCGCCTATTTTTGTGATTATGAAACCTTCCGTCAGATTTATTGCGTCGGAGCGCGCTGGCTGCGGCCCGGAGACGCGCAGGCTCAGCTGGTTTTTTTAACAATGCTGGATAAAAACGGAGATGTCCTTGCAGCAGATAAGGGTGGAAATGCATTTCAGCGGCTGAAAAAAAGCCTTTGCCGTTATTTGAGAAAAAGCGATACAGTGGCGTTTTATAATCCTGTCCAGGCTGCAGTTTTACTTCCGCAAACCTCTTATGAAAGCGGGAAAAAGTTGATGCGGCAGGTCGCAAAAGGCTTTGAAAGCCGCAGATACGGATTTTATTTGGATACAAAAATCAGCCAGGTAAAACCGGTTTAAAATTTTGCTTGTCACAGACAAAAATGATGTTATAATATAGTAGACGGTTTTGAAATAATAAACAGAGGAAGGATTTTCGTGCAAATGGAGCTTGTGCGATATCTGAGGTTGAAATGAAACGGAATCAGCATTTATCTAAAGCAGAACATGCCCGTGCATTATTTGAAAGCGGGTGCAATTGTGCGCAGTCGGTGGCAGGCAGCTTCTATCAGGAAATGGGACTTTCAGAGGAAACCGTATTGCTTCTTGCCTCGCCGTTCGGCGGGGGAATTTCCCGAATGCGGGAGACCTGCGGCGCAGTCACCGGGATGATGATGGTACTGGGACTGACACATGGGTATCAGCCGTTTACAGACGAGGAAACCCATTTGCGGGAAAAAACCAGGGTGTACCGCACGGGACAGGAACTGGCGGAAAGCTTTCGCCGGAAATACGGCACACTTCTCTGCCGCGAGCTGCTTCGCGGTACGGGGGCAGACGATACGCCTGAGCCGTCCGCACGGACAGAGCAATATTACCGCAGCCGTCCCTGTGCAGAAATCATTGCCTTTGCAGCATCGCTGCTGGATGAATATTTGCAAGAACAGAACCGGAAAGAATAGTACCTGCTTGTCCTTGGCTGTCAGAATCCTTTTTTACAGTCTGGTTTATGACGGCGCAGCTGTGTTATCTCTGGCTGCATTTTTCCTGACAGGGAAAGAAAACAGAAGATAAATATATAAAATAACAACAAAACATAAAATTTATGCGCCTGCTAAACACAGCAACCTGCACAACTGGCTTCTTTTGCCCGATTTGGTCAAAACGGCAAAAACAGTTTCGGAAAACCATAGGCATAGTCCACAAAAATTGCTGAATTTACTTGGAATCCCAAAAAGAACGGCGAAAAATAACAAGTCCCATTTGGCAAAGTCACCAAAAATCGTTCCGTTTCTTTCCTTGACAAACGTTACTATTGTGAATATAATAGCTACAAAACGGTAACAATGGTAACAAATCGTAAAACATAGTTGAAGGAGTTTGTGAATGGGTACGGTTTTCAAAACGTGTACTGTTTTTGTCAAAAGCAAAATGCTTCCAATGTTGTTTGATCTTGTAAAATCCAATAAAATCAAGACAATAACAGTCAGTACCCTCTGCATTGTGTTGGCTTCTGTTCTGACAGGAATTACCATAGCAACCAATGTCGTTTATATCAACGACGGAAATGAAACCAAAGTTTTATATACCATGAAAACCGATGCAGAGGAAATTTTAGAGAGTCAGGGCGTTAAGCTGTCGCCTGACGATGAAATCAAATTTGACGGGTTTGATGAAAACAATGTCGGAACGATCAATGTGCTGCGTGCCTTTGATATTCCGGTTACCGCTGACGGAGAGACGAAACAGATTGCCGTTACCGATGCCACGGTGGCAGAGGTGCTGGAACTGGCAGATGTAGAGCTTTCCGAGGACGATTTGATCAATGTCGGCCTAAATGAAAAGGTGCATGAAAACACGGAGATTATTGTAAACAGAGTCACTTACCGGACTGTGAACCAGACTACGGCGATTCCCTTTACCGTAAACAAACAGAGCACCCTGATGTTGGGAAAAGGAAAAACCAAAATTGCGACGGCTGGAAAAGAAGGTGTCCGGCTGACTGTCACAAAAGAAAAGCTGGTGGACGGCGAGGTCGTGGAAAGCGAAGTGCTTCAGGAAAAAGTAGAGACGAATCCGATTGCACAGCTTTTGCTGGTCGGGATAGCACCTAAGAGCCCGGTCTCGGTCTTGACCCCTCCCAGCAGTCTGAAATTGGATGCAAACGGGGTGCCGACCAGCTATAAACGAAAAGTAACCGGAAAATCGGTTGCATACAGCGCGCTCGGCAGAAAAACCAAGCTGAAGCCCGGAAATGTGGCGGTTGATTACCGCAAATTCCCAAAAGGCAGCAAGCTCTGGATCTGTACGCCTGATCAAAAATATGTCTACGGCTATGCGGTTGCGGCTGATACCGGTGCTTTTGCACAGGATCCCAATTCTTCCGTGCTGGTCGACCTGTTCTTCGGCTCCTATCGGGAGAGCGTGAACTGGGGCGCCAAGCAAGTGGACATTTATGTCTTGGATTAAACCTTGTTACCAGAGGAGCGCTTCGGCGCTCCTTTTAGATTGTTTCAAAAACTGCAGATAAGCAGTAATGATCAGCCTGTAGAGAGCGTGTCGGCTTTTTCGACACGCGCAATTATAACGATAGGCAAACGACGATGGCCCGCAGCCGATACCTTTGTTGAATTGGTATTGGCCGGGCGCTTTTTTGTTGTTTGCTTTTTTGAAAAATTGTAGTATAATATTGGTGTTACAGCCAAGATACTTTTAAGAAAGGAGCGGCGCCGCCAGCGGCAGCGCCGTGGTATTTTCATGTTTTCTATTTTTGATAAGCTGAGAAAGACATCTCAGGGGGCAGCAGGCCCTGTGGAGTATATGATTGCGGGTTTAGGCAACATCGGGCCTAAATATGAGAACACGCGGCACAATGCAGGATTTATGACAATTGATGCGCTTGCCGCGGCGTATGATTGTAAAGCAGAACGGCTGAAATGCAAGGCAATGCTGGGAGACACAGTCATCAGCGGAAAACGCTGTCTGCTGATGAAGCCGGTGACCTTTATGAACAACAGCGGAGAGGCGGTCGCTGAGGCCATGCGGTTTTATAAGCTCCCTGCGGAACGTGTGATCGTGATATTCGACGATATCTCGCTGGAACCCGGGTATCTGCGGATCCGCCGCAAGGGCAGCGACGGCGGGCACAACGGCATGAAAAGCATTATTTATGAGACCGGGGAGGATACCTTTCCCCGGATCAAGCTGGGGGTCGGAAAAAAGCCGCGGCCGGATTATGATCTGGCGGCATGGGTTCTCAGCAAATTTACGGACAGCGAACAGGAAAAGATGAAGGAAAGCATCCGTAAGGCCTGTGAGGCTGTGGCGCTGATGGTGAACGGAGAGATCGATAAGGCGATGAATCGGTTCAACTGACGCTGTTGTCAATCCATGACATAGGAGCTGTATTCTCTTGAAACTTTACGAAAAAATTGCAGCGCGGATTCCGCAGTTTACCGAAATGGCGGACGCGGTCGAACAGCGCCTCACCCCCTCGCTGGTGGTGGGGCTTTCCGCCGTGCATAAGGCGCTTTTTATTGAGGGATTGTCTGCATCCCTGCCGCAGGGGCGCGTGACAGCGATCATCACCGAAGATGAACAGAATGCCAGCCGTTTGTGTGAAGATATCAACAATATGGTTGGAAGTGAGGCAGCTTTGCTTTATCCCGCGAAGGAGTTCAGCTTCCGCCAGGTCGAGGGCAGCTCCAGAGAATATGAGTACGCCAGGCTGGGTGTGCTTGCAAGGTTAGCGGACGGAACATGCAAAATTGTGGCTATGAGCGCTGAAGCCGCCATGCAGCTGACGATTCCGCCGGAGCAGCTGAGAAAAAACAGTATGGAGCTGAAAACAGGCGGAAGCTATGCCGTAGACCATTTGGCTGCTGCGCTGATCTCGGCCGGTTATACCCGCCGCCCTCAGGTGGAGGGCGTTGCCCAGTTTTCTGTCCGCGGGGGGATTGTCGACGTCTTTCCGCCCGGCGAAAGCACACCTGTTCGTATTGAGTTCTGGGGAGACGAGATCGACTCCATGGCTTACTTTGATATCGAGTCCCAGCGCCGTACCGATCCACTGGAGAGCCTGCGTATTACTCCTGCGTCAGAGATCCTGTTTGACTCCCTGGATGAACTGAAAAAAAGGCTGGCCGCTTTTTCCGTAAGGGATGGGAAAGCAATTGCTCAGACGCTTCAGAAGGATATCGACCGTCTGGAAAGCGGCGCAGGACTTTCCAGCATGGATAAATATATCGGACTTGCCTATGAGAAGCCTGCAACGGTATTTGATTATCTGACCGGCGCGGTGATGTTCGTCAGCGAGTTTACTGCCATGAAGGAGAACGTTCGGGCTTTTTGGCAGCAATATGCCGAGGATTTGAAGATTCTGTTTGAAGAGGGCGAGCTGTGCGCCGGGCTTGACCGGTTCTGCCTGGATTTCGGCCAGCTGCAAAGCAGATGGGAAAAGCTGCCCACGGTATATCTGGACACCTTTGCACGGACCAATCCCGAGCTGCGGCTGAAAAAGCTGATTACGGTGAATGCGCTGCAAACCTCCGGCTGGAGCGGAGAACTGCGTCTGCTGCGGGAAGACTTGCAGGCGCTGCTGGATTTGGGCTACTGCTGCATTGTTCTGGCCGGTACAGAAAAAGCGGCGCAGACGCTGGCTGCCGATCTGCGGAGGGAGAATATTCCTGCTGACTACAGCAAAGATTTGTCCCAGTTTACCTATAAAAAAGTGGTTGTCTTAGCCGGGAACCTGTCCGGCGGCTTTGAATATCCTGAAATCAAGCTGGCGCTGATGACCTCCTCCAAGTCGGTGCGGCTGGCGGTAAAGCCCCCGAAAAAGAAAAAGGGCGAAGAGATCAAAAGCCTGTCTGATATCAGCAAGGGGGATTATGTTGTCCATGTCACCCATGGGATCGGGGTGTTCGACGGCATTCACAAAATCGAACTGCAGGGCGTTGTCAAGGATTATATCAAGATCAAATATGCGGGTGCGGATACCCTTTATGTTCCTGTCACCCAGCTCGATCTTGTTTCCAAATATATCGGTCCCCGCGAGGACGGGCATCTTCGGCTGAACAAGCTCAACAGCGGCGAGTGGCAGAAGACCCGCTCCAGGGTCAAAAAAGCTGTGGCGGAGATGGCTGACGAGCTGATCCGTCTTTATGCGGAGCGAATGAAGGTCAAGGGACACGCGTTTTCGCCTGACAGTGACTGGCAGCGGGATTTTGAAGCACATTTTCCCTACGAGGAAACCGATGATCAGCTGCGCTGTGTTCATGAGATCAAGCGCGATATGGAGCGGGAAGTGCCGATGGAACGGCTGCTCTGCGGCGACGTGGGCTTTGGCAAGACCGAGGTGGCGCTGCGGGCGGCGTTCAAATGCGTGCTGGACTCCAAGCAGTGCGCGATTCTCTGTCCGACCACCATTCTGGCGTGGCAGCATTATCAGACCGTGCTCAAACGGATGGAAGGATTTCCGATCAAGATTGAGCTGCTCTCGAGATTTCGTACCCCGAAGCAGCAGAAAGAGATCGTCAGGCAGCTGAAGACCGGTGAGGTGGATATCGTGATCGGTACTCACCGCCTGGTGCAGAAGGATATTGAATTTAAGGACCTGGGGCTGGCGATCATCGACGAGGAACAGCGTTTCGGCGTTGCCCATAAGGAGCGGTTCAAGGAGATGTTCCGCGGGGTGGATATCCTGACCCTTTCCGCGACGCCGATCCCGCGGACACTGAATATGGCGATGTCGGGTATCCGGGACATGTCGGTGATCGAGGAGCCGCCGCAGGATCGACACCCCGTCCAGACCTATGTGATGGAATATGATTTCGGTGTGCTCTGTGACGCCATCCGGCGGGAGCTGCGGCGAAACGGACAGGTCTATTACATCCATAATCGGGTGGAAAGCATAGAAAACTGTGCGGCCAAGCTGGCATCTGCTCTGCCGGAGGTCCGAATCGGGATCGCGCACGGCAAAATGTCAGAGGATGAGCTGTCGGCTGTCTGGCGGCAGCTGATGGAGCATGAGATCGATATTCTGGTCTGTACCACGATTATCGAAACGGGAGTGGATGTGCCCAATGTCAACACGCTGATTATCGAAAATGCGGATTATATGGGGCTGTCCCAGCTGTATCAGCTCCGCGGCAGGGTCGGACGCTCCAGCAGACGGGCATTTGCCTATTTTACCTTCTACCGCGGCAAGGTGCTCAGTGAAATTGCTGCGAAGCGGCTGGCTGCGATCCGGGAATTCACCAAATTTGGTTCCGGCTTTCGTATCGCGCTGCGTGATCTGGAAATCCGCGGCGCGGGCAGTATCCTGGGCGCGAAGCAGCATGGCCATATGGAAGCGGTGGGCTATGACATGTATCTGCGTCTGCTTTCCGAGGCTGTCAATGAGAAACAGGGCAAAACGACACAGCGCAAGGCAGAAGAATGCCTGGTGGATATCCAGGTCGATGCACATATTCCGGAGCGGTATATTGGGAATCTCTCCCAGCGGCTGGACGTCTATAAAAAAATCGCCTGTGTTCGGACCCAGGAGGACAGCATGGATATGCTGGATGAACTGATCGACCGCTTCGGAGAGCCGCCGAAGGCTGTCAAAGGCCTGATTGATGTGGCGCTGCTGCGGAATACGGCGGCAGGACTGGGCTTTACGGAGATCACACAAAAGAGCGATACGCTGATGTTCGTCCCTGAGCAGCTGGATATGCGGCTGGCCTCTGAGCTGGCGGGCGCGCTCAACGGCAGGGTGTTTGTCAATGCAGGCACAAAGCCCTATATTTCGGTCAAAATGGAGAAGGGGAAAAATGCGCTGGACACCATGCAGGAGGTGTTTGCTGCACTTGCTCCCAAAAAGGAGTAAGGTCTGATTGGATAAACCGGCGGGTATGGACTGGAAGAGATAAGGCAAATGTTTGATATTGAATTTTCATAAAAGGAGCGACAATTGACATGATACGGTGCAGAAAGTTGCTATGTATGATGATTTCTCTTGCGCTGTTGACCGGCTGTACACCTTCTGTATCAATATTGGAGATACAAAAGCCGGAAGCAGATCTGACCGAAAAAACGCTTTACAGTGATACCATTTACTACATTGTTGCAGAAGTGCCGGAAAACTGGGAAGAAAAAGGAGATTTTCTTGTACCTCCATCTACGGGTTCATCCAGCGAAGCGATAATTTTTGTTTTTAATTGGAATACTCCGGCAATCGAGGAAATATATCAGGAGCAAGTCGATCTGCTTTTTCAGCACGATTACGAAGCCTTTGAAGATGTTTTTAACAACCTATATAGCGGTGATGGGGTACTACAAAAAATCCAAGCATATCGGTATGAAGAACAGGAAATATTCGAGGTACAATATTTAGATACGGAGCAAGATGAAAACATCATTTTATATCGAAAAGATATCCCATATTGTATTATGGTAACGGAAGCAACAGACGAATCAGTCCTCGAAGCAGCAAGATGGGCGGCGGTCACTATGAGCAAAAAGATGATACCACCGTCTTTCGAGCCTGCTGAATCATTTTATAGATAGGCAAATCATGTCGGTCACCCTGTAAACAGCCGGCTTTGTTAAACATAAAACAGAGCCGGCTGTTTACAAAATGATAGCAGCAGAAAACTGCCGCTGAAAGGTGGTTAATATGAAAAAAGCATTATGCTGCACAGAATATGTCATTTACATTATCGTCATTCATTTAGCAACATTTGTTCTCAGGCCGATGTCCTGGACCGTGCTCAGCATCCGCCTTTTTAAAAATGAACCGTATGGTATTGAGGAAAGCATCGGTAATTTGATCATCTTCATTTGTATCGCTTTTGTGATTGCCCTCTTTTTTAAGTTACAAAATCAACTTATGCCTGTTTCAGAACTATTCAAAACATTTTTCAGAAAGAGTCTGTGGCTTGTACTGCTCATCCGATTTTTGACTGACTTTATCCAGTTGTCCTTGCTGTCTGTCCGTTCAGCATGGGAAGTCGGGAAAACAGCCGCAATGTTCATCGAAGCGTTCAGCTTGTTTGCTGCGTTTGCTGTGATGAAAAAAACGATGGCTCAGGGAAAGATTCATCGCAGCAAGAAAAAAATATATGTCCTTTCAGCGGGAGCAGTCATTCTTGTCGGGATTCTTGTTTTTCATGGTTGCTGTTGCCATGTCAGCTTGGCCGAAACACAATATATTCTGAGCAAATATACCGATCCCTCTTTTGTATTTGAAGCCGACACTGCCGATTTCAGGCTTCAGTTGATCGGTCTCTTATTCAGTATTGTATTGTGGATCATGTTATTTTTCTATTTTGATTTATTTGGCTCCTACTGCCGTAGAAATGCAGAACCATATAAAGGAACAAAATTGATTGTTCGGCTGACTTGCCTTATTATCACCGTAGTGATTGGCATGGGAGCCAAAATGCTGCTATGGCCCATTGGATCATTGGACAATTATGAAAATATCAGTACTCAGAATCATTCCGTAAAAAAGGGAATTAACGATATCTACAGCATAACCGCTATTTCAAGAAAGCTTAATTATACGGAGTCTGAACTTGTTTATAAAAATACCAGAGTAACATTAAGATATGGGGAGCAGCCTATTTTAAAATTCAGCAGAAAGATTAATCAAGAAGAAGGTAGACTGCAGAAAATCAGTCTGTCAGAAACAGATTTGGCATACAGATATGACTTTGATGCTGTTGCATATGTGAATAACGGGAGCGCTTTCGCCATTGAACTAAAAAACATCAATAGTTATAAAAAAGAAGACCGTTGCTTGATCAAAATCTGTGAGCAACTAGTCGGGGAAGGATATTTTGAAGCATTTGAATATACCTATCAATACTTATTAAATTACGATCGTGAATTTATCACGCCCTATATTGAGAATTACACCAGAGGAAATTTCGATGATAGCTTTTATCAAAAAAATAAATACATAAAGGCCGACTATATCACGCAAGTTTTAAGAGGCATTGAGGTATAAATGCATTGGAAGAACAGCAGTACAATTGCCCGCCAACTGTAGGATACACATAAATACTGTCAGCGGTAGTACCGCCGCAAAAGGGACTTGCAGAATCAGAAAAAAAGTGCTATCATAAAAAAATAAAAGGAATCTTTTCCGAAAGGGATGTTATCATCATGGAAATCAAAGTGGAGTTGACCAAAAATCCCAAGGCGAAGCCGCAGGATGAATCGAAGCTGGGGTTTGGGCAGATCTTTACGGACCATATGTTTCTGATGAACTATGACGAGGGACAGGGCTGGCACGATGCCCGCATCGTTCCTTACGGCCCGATTGAACTGGAGCCGTCCGCCATGTGTCTGCACTATGGACAGGAGGTTTTTGAGGGACTGAAGGCATACCGTACCGATACGGGAAAAATCCAGCTGTTCCGCCCGGATGAAAACTTTAAGCGGCTGAATTTGTCGAATGAGCGGCTTTGTATTCCCAAAGTGGACGAGGAATTTTTGACAGAAGCGCTCAAAAAGCTGATCCTGGTAGAACAGGACTGGGTCCCGCACTCCAAGGACACCTCGCTTTATATTCGTCCGTTTATTATTGCGACTGATGCACATCTGGGCGTTCACCCTGCACATCATTATCTGCTGATGATCATTCTTTCGCCGGTCGGTCCTTATTATCCGGAGGGACTTGACCCGGTCAAAATATATGTGGAGACCAAATATGTGCGCGCGGTCAAGGGCGGCACCGGAATGGCCAAAACAGCGGGAAATTATTCCGCCTCACTGCTTTCTCAGGAGGAGGCAGCCGAGCAGGATTATACCCAGGTGCTTTGGCTGGACGGCGTGGAGCGGAAGTATATTGAAGAAGTCGGCGCCATGAACATCTTTTTCGTGATTGACGGCGTGGCAGTCACCCCGATGCTCCAGGGCAGCATCCTTTCCGGCATTACCCGCAAATCCTGCATCGAAATCATGCAGTCCTGGGGAATGAAGGTGGAGGAACGCCGCATATCGATTGACGAGGTTGTGGACGCTTATCACAGCGGAAAGCTGGACGAGGTCTTTGGCACAGGCACCGCCGCTGTGATTTCACCGGTGGGTCATCTGCGGTACGGCGATATGGTCATGACCATCAATGACAACAAAATCGGAAAAATTTCTCAGCGGCTGTATGATGAGCTGACCGGTATCCAGTGGGGAAAAATCGAGGACAAATTCGGCTGGATCGTTCCGGTGACGGAATAATTCGCGGAGGGCAGTCATGGAGTTGAAGCCAATCCGATGCTTTGCAGATTTCTGTGACGATCTGATGCTGGCGGGCTTTACTCCGGCGTCCGACAGCGGAGGGGTGTTTTCCCTGTCCGATTGGTTTGGGAATGAGATCCAGTGGCATACGGAGCAGCCGGATACGGATCCGTGGGAATGGCGGATGCGTGTACTGGAGGAGCGGGACGATATCGCCTACGGCAAGTTTTTTTGGAAAAAGGGCGGAGGCTGTCCGTCAGCCGAAGGAACTGGACAGCGCTTACAGAGACGGAGAGATCGGCAGCAGCGCCAAGCGGATTTATGATGTTTTGCGGGAAAACGGTCCGCAGCCGCTGCATCTGCTGCGGATACAGGCGGGATTTGGAAAAAAGGAAGAAAAATCCCGGTTTGAGCGCGGACTTGTGGAGCTTCAGATGCGGCTGGACGTGACGATCTGCGGTTCCTGGCAAAAGGTTTCCGGAAGCGGGACGCCCTATGGCTGGAATGCGACAGTGCTTTGCACCATGGCTGATTATTTCGGGCATGAAGTCATTCGAGAAGCAAAGCATCTGACGCCGGAGCAGGCAGAAAAACTGCTTCGGGAACGGCTTTGGGAGCTGAATCCTGCCGCAGATGAGAAAAAACGGAAGCGCTTTCTTTTTAGATGATATCATGCAGACGGAGAGAATTCTCTGTCTGCATTTATTTTGAGACAGGGGGATCAGCAGTGCGGACCTTTGATTATATCATTCCGCCCGAGTATGACGGTGTTCGGCTGGAACAGTATCTGCGTTCTGTCCATGGCTATTCCGGGCGCATTCTCATCCGGCTGAAAAAGTCTCCCGACTATGTGCAGCTCAACGGTGTCCATGCCAGAGTGGTGGACCCCATACATTCAGGCGACCGGCTGCGGATCCTGCTGGAAGATATTCCACGCACCCCGCCGAACCCTGATCTGGCGGTCCCCGTCGTCTATGAGGACGAGGATGTGATCGTATTTGACAAGCCGGCGCATATGCCGGTCCACCCGTCCCGCAACCACGCCATGGACACGCTGGGGAATTTCTTTTCCGCCTACTGTCAAAGGACCGGACAAAATCTGGTCTTCCGCCCGGTGACGAGACTGGACGCGGATACGACGGGGCTTTGTCTGATCGCCAAGAATATGCTGAGCGCATCCAAGCTGGCGGGCAGGGTGGAAAAAGAATACCTTGCGCTGGTTGGAAACGGAAGCGAGCCGCTGACCGATACAGGCACGGTAGACGCGCCGATCGCGCGCGAAAACGGGGACGGGATCCGCCGCTGCGTGGATTACGAAAACGGAAGGCGGGCGGTTACCCATTATCAGGTTCAAGGGCGCGGTCCCAAATATACGCTGGTGCGGGTCCTGACAGAAACCGGACGAACCCATCAGATACGGGTGCATTTTGCCTATTTGGGGCATCCGCTGGCAGGAGATGAAATGTACGGCGGTGACCGCAGCGATTATAAGGTTCATATGCTTCACTGCCGGATGCTTCATTTTATACATCCCGTAACAGGTAAAGATGTATATTTATACAGTAAATCTGAAATATATACAAATATAATGAATAATAATTCGATATAAATCTGCCGATTTGCATAAATATTAGAAACAGCTGTATTTTTTTGCAAAAAGGGCTTGCGCTTTTTGCAAAAGCGTGCTAATATAAAAACAATACATCAAACAAAGCATTTTGAAAGGATGAGAATAAAATGAAAAAGATGATTTCCGCTGTTTTGGCGGCTGCGATGTGCGTTATGATGTTTGCAGGGTGCAATGATGCAGGAGACACCTCCTCTGCTGTCTCGGGAACGGGAGAAAAGGAAAAGCTGGTGATGGCTACAGAAGCGGGCTTTGCGCCCTATGAGTATGTGGTCGGTGAGGACGTTGTGGGGATTGACGTAGAAATTGCTAAAGCCATAGCGGAAGAAATGGGCAGAGAACTTGAAATACAGGATATGGATTTTAACGGTGCGTTGCTTGCCGTGCAAAACGGAACGGCTGATTTCGCGGCGGCAGGTATCTCCATTAATGATGAGCGAAAAGAGAAAATGGATTTTACCATTGAGTATGCCACATCCAAACAGGTTGTCGTGGTCAGAGCCGGCGACACCTCTGTCACCAAAGAAACAGATCTGGCGACTAAGGTTGTCGGGGGCCAGGAAGGAACAACTGCACAGCTTTATTATGACGATCCTACATATAGCGTAGTGCCAAAAGAGTTCAGAGCTTATAAAAAGTATTCTCAGGCGGCCTCCGATCTGAAAAATCAGCAGATTGACTGCATTGTAATGGACGAGCTTCCGGCAAAGCTGCTAGTAGCAAAAACAGAGGGCTTGGAAATCGCCGATGCTGAGTTGTTTACCGACAGTTATGGTATGGCGATTCAGAAAGGAAATACTGAGCTGAAGGAAGCGATGGATAAGGTTTTGCAGAGATTGATTGACGATGGTTCTATCCAGAAGTGGACGCAAGAGCATTCGGAAGCGGCTCTTTGATTTTGTAACGTACAGATAAGCAAAGCTGTAACCATTGTTACAGCTTTGCTTTGTTTGGAGAGGACGATTTGATGGGATTTTTCGAGTGGATATGGGACAAGATTTACGCATTATTGATTGAGAATGGCAATTACAAAATGCTGCTGCGGGCATTTGGAAACACCATGCTGCTAGCGCTGTTTGCCGTGCTCATTGGTATTGTGATCGGCGTTGTAGTCGCAATCGGAAAGGTTGCCTCGGCGCATAGCAAAAAACTGTTTTTGGTTCGTTGGCTCTGTAATCTTTATATTACGGTCATACGCGGGACTCCGGTCTATGTCCAACTGCTGATTTTTTATTTTGCGCTGTTGCCGATGCTGTTAAAGGATAAGAACAGTCCGCTTCTTGCAGGAGCAATCACGTTTGGTATCAATTCCGGCGCTTATGTGGCAGAAATCATTCGAGCGGGTATACAATCGGTTGATATCGGTCAAACAGAGGCCAGCCGCTCGTTAGGTCTCAGCTCTTTCCAGACCATGAAATCTATTATTCTTCCACAGGCCATCAAAACAATACTTCCTGCGCTCGGCAACGAATTCATCGTGTTGATTAAGGAAACCGCCGTGATTGGGGTTACCTCGCTGTATGATCTGACAAAATGGGCAGAACGAGTCAGTTCCTTTACCTTTGAGTTGCTGACACCCATGCTGTTTGTGTCACTGATTTATTTGATTCTGGTGCTTGGACTGACGAAACTGCTCAATATATTTGAAAGGAGGCTGGCAAAGAGTGATCGAGGTTAAAAATCTGAAAAAGAGCTTTGGCAGCAACCTTGTTTTGGACGGGATCAACTATCAGATCAACAAGGGAGAAAAGATCGTCATTGTGGGGCCGTCCGGCTCCGGGAAAAGCACATTTCTGCGCTGTCTGAATCTGTTGGAAAAGCCGACGGAAGGCGAAATCTGGTTTGAGGGCGAGTTGATTTCCGATCCGAAATGCAAAATCGACCTTGTCCGCCGCAAAATGGGAATGGTGTTCCAGCATTTTAATTTGTTTCCACACCTTTCCATTATGGATAATATCACGCTGGCTCCTGTCAAGCTGAAAATCCAGACCAAGGAAGAAGCGAAAGAAAATGCGCTTCGTCTGCTCCGCCGCATCGGGCTGGAAGAAAAGGCGGATACCTATCCTGCAATGCTGTCGGGCGGACAAAAGCAGCGGATCGCGATCGTGCGCGCGCTGGCGATGAATCCGGATGTTATGCTGTTTGATGAGCCGACATCGGCGCTTGACCCGGAAATGGTCGGCGAGGTGCTGGAAGTCATGAGAGAGCTGGCTGACGATGGGATGACGATGGTGGTGGTCACCCATGAGATGGGGTTTGCCAAGGAAGTCGCCACCAAGGTGCTGTTTATGGCGGACGGCAACATTCTGGAGGAAAAGCCGCCGCAGGAATTTTTTGGGAACCCGGAGCATCCGCGTCTGCGTGATTTTCTGGCAAAGGTTTTGATTTAAATAACCGCTCCTGCATTTCAGGCAGGAGCGGTTTTTGTGTTCTTTTTCTATTGTCACGGCGGCAAAAATAAGCTATAATAAAACAATACGGACAGAAACGGTTTTGCGAGCGCACGACTGCGGGCAGCACCGCTTTTGGTCAAATCAGAGTTGACTCGTGAGTCGGCAGTTCGTCTTGCCGGCCAATATCATCATGGACGGAGTTGTCGATATGCTCAGGCAGTTCGCTGCATATTATAAGCCTCATAAAAAGCTCTTTATCGCCGACATGTTCTGCGCGCTCGTGGTGGCAGTCTGCGACCTGTTTTACCCGATGATCGCCAAAAATATCATCAACGATTATGTTCCCAACCAGCGGCTGAATCTGCTGCTGATCTGGGCAGGCGCATTGATCGGAATCTATCTGGTAAAAGCGGGAATGAACTATTTCATCCAGTACTGGGGACACATGGTCGGGGTGCGAATCCAGGCCGACATGCGGCGGGACATGTTTCTTAAGCTGCAAAAGCTTCCGTTTTCCTATTTTGACGAAAACAAAACCGGCACCATCATGTCACGGATGGTCAATGACCTGATGGATATTTCAGAGCTTGCCCACCACGGCCCTGAGGATTTGTTTTTGTCCGTCATCTTGCTGCTTGGCTCGTTTATCATTCTTTGTACCATCAATCCGCTGCTGACGGTGATCGTTTATGCGGCGCTGCCTTTTATCGTATGGTTTGCGATCCGGATGCGGCGGGATATGCACGATGCTTTCCGATGGACACGGGAAGAGATCGCCGAAGTCAACGCCAACGTGGAAAACTCCATTGCCGGCATCCGGGTGTCGAGGGCATATACGGCCAGAAAGCGGGAGATCGAAAAATTCACGGTCTGCAATAACAATTTCCAGAAGGCGCGTGCCGCTGCCTATCGGGTCATGGCACGTTTTTTCTCCGGCATGGATTTGATGATGGATCTGCTGTATGTGATTGTGCTGGTGGCGGGCGGTATCTTTTATTTCCGAGGGATTATCGACGTCGGGGAATTTACAGTGTTTCTGCTGTATATCAATATGTTTCTGAATCCCGTCAAAAAGCTGGTGCAGTTTTTTGAACAGTTTCAAAACGGAATGTCCGGCTTTGAGCGCTTCACCCAGATCATGAAGGAAAACGAGGAGCCGGAAACCGGAAAAGAGCTGTCTTTGCCGGTGCTTCACGGGGATATTGTGTTTTCCCATGTGGATTTTCAGTATCGGACAAAGGACGGGGACGAAAGCCTTGTTTTGAAGGATCTCTGCTTACATATCCCACAGGGAAAAACGGTAGCGCTTGTCGGTCCGTCCGGCGGCGGCAAGACTACGCTTTGCCACTTGATCCCGCGGTTTTATGAAATCAACGGCGGCGTGATCTCGATCGA
Organism: uncultured Clostridia bacterium; assembly: GCA_944386455.1. GTDB lineage: Bacteria > Bacillota > Clostridia > Oscillospirales > Ruminococcaceae > HGM13222. The sequence goes on from CALXBC010000003.1 coordinate 24,131, forward strand.
CGGCCACGATATCCGCAGTCTGACCCGCGACACGCTGCGGAAAAATATCGGTATGGTGGCACAGGATGTTTTCCTGTTTTCGGGAACCGTCCGCGAAAACATTGCCTATGGAAACCTGGAAGCTTCCGAAGAGGAAATCGTGGCAGCGGCGAAACGAGCGAATATCCATGACGCGATCATGCAGATGGAAAACGGCTATGACACGGATATCGGAGAACGCGGCGTAAAGCTGTCGGGCGGTCAGAAGCAGCGTATTTCAATTGCGCGGGCGTTTCTGAAAAATCCGCCGATTTTGATTCTCGACGAAGCAACATCTGCACTTGACAACGCAACCGAGATGCTGATTCAGCAGTCTTTGGAAGAATTGTCTGAGGGAAGAACCACAGTTGTTGTTGCGCACCGTCTTTCCACTGTGAAAAATGCAGACAAAATTGTTGTCATTACAGACGAGGGAATCAAAGAACAGGGAACGCATGAGGAGCTGCTGGCCCAAAACGGGATTTATGCGCAGCTTTATGCGTATCAGTTTAAAAACCAGTAGGATTTTGGAAATGGAGGCTCCGGTGCGGACAGAAGGACAAAGGTCAAATTAATGACAACGGTGATTTGTCTGTCTCTCAGCATTTTTGCATTATTTACCTTTTGGTTTTCGGCGGCTCTGTCCCTCGGTTGGCAGATCGTCCTAACGATCGTTGCGCTGTTTTGGATCATATCGGGGATTTCTAATCTGGCTGAGATATTCCGCAGGAAATAATCTGTTCCCTGAGATGCAGAAAATTGTGGAAGAAAAAGAACGGGAGACGAAATACGAATGGCGATGAAAGCATATATATTCGATTTGGACGGGACGCTGGTCGACACGCTGAGCAGCATCGCGTATTATGCAAACCGCGCATTGGAGCAGTATGGATTCCATGCAATTGAAAAGGACAGATACCGTTATCTGGTGGGAAATGGAGCCAAAAAGCTGGTATGGCGGATGCTTCGGGAGAATGGCAGCGACCGGCAGGAGGACTTTGACAGGGTCCTGCCGTTTTACAATCAAAGCTACGATGCCGCTCCAACCTATCTTGCTGCTCCCTATCCCAAAATCCCGGAGACGCTTCAGAAACTAAAAAGGCAGGGAATGAAGCTGGCCGTGCTGTCCAACAAGCCGCACAGCACGACCTGTCAGATCGTTGGCGCGCTGTTTCCGAAAGACATATTTGACGCGGTCTACGGCCAGCGGGAGGGAATACCGCTCAAGCCGGACCCTGCTGCTCTTTCGGCAGTGATGCAGGAACTTGGCGTGGCACCGGAGGAATGTGTTTACTGTGGTGACACAGGTACGGATATGCAGACAGGAAAAGGCGCAGGCGCGTTTACGGTCGGCGTGCTGTGGGGGTTCCGGGGCAGAACTGAACTGGAGGAAAATCACGCCGATGCAGTGATCGCATCTGCGGAAGAACTGCTCGAATTTGCGGATATAAACAGGAAAGGATGAGCGCAATGCGAAAAAAGGAACGGGCGCTTCTGGCGGTGGAGCGGCTGAAGGAACGGTATCCGGATGCGGTTTGCTCCCTGGAGTATGAAAAGCCCTATGAACTGCTGATTTCCACCCGACTTTCTGCTCAGTGCACGGATGCGCGGGTCAATATTGTAACGAAGGATCTGTTCCGGCGGTTTACCTCGCTGCAGGATTTTGCAGACGCGGATATCAAAGAGATCGAGGAGATCATCAAGCCCTGCGGCTTATATAAAACAAAAGCCAAAAGCATCAAGGAAATGTGTATCCAGCTGATTACAAACTTTCATTCCGAGCTGCCTGATACGATCGAGGAATTGACATCATTGTCGGGAATTGGGAGAAAAACAGCCAATCTGATTTTGGGCGACGTGTTCCATAAGCCGGCTGTGGTAGTAGATACTCACTGTATCCGCATCACCAACCGGCTGGGTCTGGCGGACACCGACGATCCTTATAAGGCGGAGCTCCAGCTCAAAGCAGTTCTGCCGCCTGAGGAATCCAGTGATTTCTGCCATCGGCTGGTCCATTTCGGACGGGAAGTCTGCAAGGCACGAAAACCGCTGTGTGATCAGTGTACGCTGCAGGATATTTGCACGGATTATCAGAAACGGCAAAAATGAAACAAAGCGAAAGGTTGATTCTGCAAATGGAGAAAAGAACGATCCCGGATACAGACCTGCAGGTTTCTGCTCTTTGCCTGGGCGGGGGCGGCTTTTGCGACCTGTCGAAAAAGGAAGAGACGTTTCGTGTCTTCGATTTGTTTTATGAACAGGGCGGAAATTTTATCGATACGGCCAATATTTACGGACGGTGGCTCCCGGAGGGGAAAAACAGCAGCGAGCTGCTGATCGGTGAGTGGATGGCATCCCGCGGCTGTCGTGAGAATATGGTGATCACGACCAAAGGAGCGCATCCTCCGCTTGAGGATATGTCCCGTTCCCGTCTGTCGCGGCAGGAGATACAGGAAGACATCGACAGCAGCCTGAAAGCGCTGGGAGTCGATCGTATCGATCTGTATTACCTGCACCGAGACGATGAGAATCGGACTGCTGCCGAAATCATGGAATCGCTCAATGACTTTGTGAAAGCAGGAAAGCTGCGGTATCTGGGTGTTTCCAACTGGTCAGCGCAGCGGATCGCGCAGGCAAATGATTATGCCAGGTCCCATGGCCTGCAGCCGATCGTGGCCAATCAGCCGATGTGGAGTCTGGCTGCAGTTGATCCCGGCCAGATACCGGATAAAACACTGCGGGCGATGGATGACGAGATGTATATGATGCATATGCAGACAGGGATGGCAGCTGTCCCCTATTCCTCTCAGGCGCAGGGGTATTTTACCAAGCTGGAAAAGCAGCCGGAGCGTGCCCGCCTGATGGAACAATATGATAACGATATCAACCGCATGAGGTTTGAACGGGTCAAAGAGCTTGCTTCCGGATACGGCGCAACCGTGAACCAGATCGCCCTCGCTTATCTGATCAGTCAGCCGTTCCCCGTGGTGCCCATTGTCGGGTGCAGGACCGAAGAAGCGCTTTTGGACAGCCTGGGTGCGGCAGAGCTTCCCCGTTTTTCTGTTGATGAACTGCTTTATCTCGGACTGAGTGCAGAGTAAGCACGATCTTTTTCTCTTGACTTTATGGTATATTTGCGGTACACTGTTTAAGAATAAAAGAAAAGGATGGTATTTGATATGCTGTTGGCAATTGATATTGGCAATTCCAATATCGTGATGGGCGGTTACCGGGAGGAAACGCTTTGCTTTGTTTCCCGTTTTCGTACAGATTCGCTGCGCACAGAGTTTGAATATGCTGTCCTGATCAAAAATATTCTGTCCTTTTATGGAATTTCTCCGCAGGATATTACCGGCGGGATTATTTCATCTGTTGTTCCGCCTTTGTCTGACGTGATGAAAAAGGCGGTCTGCCTGGTAAAAAAAGTCCGTGTGCTGACCATCGGCCCGGGAATGAAAACGGGGCTGAATATTAAAATCGATAATCCGGGACAGCTTGGCGCCGATATGCTGGCAACCTCGGTCGGGGCAATGGGAAAATATCCCCTGCCCGCTGTGGTGATCGACTTGGGTACGGCGACCAAAATCACGGTCGTGGATAAAGACGGCTGCTTCCGCGGCGGTGCGATCATGCCCGGTGTGATGATTTCGCTGGAAGCGCTGAGCTCCTCTGCAGCACAGCTTCAGAAAATCGGGCTGGACAATGCACAGTCGGTTCAGCCGATCGGCACCAATACCGTGGACTGTATGAAATCCGGTATCATCCTGGGAAATGCCGGTATGATCGACGGGATGATCGCACGTTATAAGAAAGTCCTGGGCGAGCAGGTCTCTGTGGTTGCCTGCGGCGGGCTGTCATCCGCCATTATTCCGCATTGCACCTCTCATATCATCATGGATGAAACATTGCTGCTGGACGGACTGCGGATTTTATATCAGAAAAACACGGTGCAGAAGTAGGCTTTCAGCCGGTATCGGCTTGAGCAAATATATAGTTGCGCTGCATTTACATAATTGGATGGTAAAGCAGCAGCAAGGAGGAATTTTTATGTCAAACAATTCGGTGAAAATCCGAAAAATGGTCATTCTGGCCATGCTGACCGCGGTCATTCTCATTATGACCTTCACCCCGCTGGGCTATCTCAAGCTCCCGTTTGTGGAAATCTCGTTTCTGATGCTTCCTGTTGCGTTGGGCGCGATCCTGCTCGGACCGGTTTCCGGTGCAATCCTCGGCGCGGTATTCGGGATCACCAGCTTTATCCAGTGCTTTGGAGCCAGCGCGCTGGGAGTCATGCTTTTGAGCATCAATCCGTTTCTGACCTTTCTGGTCTGTGTGCCGACCCGCATTCTGGCGGGATGGCTGACCGGGCTTATTTTTCAGGCGATCTACCGCGCAGAGGCAAAGCGGGAGAAAAAGCATCTGCTTTCCTTTGGAGTTGCCTCTCTTTGCGCGCCTATTTTCAATACCCTGTTTTTTATGGGAACACTGACCCTCTGCTTTTATCAGACGGATTACATTCAGGGCTTTGTGGATGCACTCGGCGCGACCAATCCCATTATGTTTATCCTTCTGTTTGCAGGGATCAATGCATTGGTGGAGATCGCGGTTGGATTCCTGATCGGTTCTGTCATCAGCAAGGCAGTTTACAATGTGGTGCAAAAAAACTAGAGTTTCACTGTATGCAGCCGGTGGCGGCGTTGTCCCCACCGGCTTTTCCAATAAACGATAATCGGAAAGGAGTATTGGCTCCGGAACGTCGGCGTACCGGTGCAGTGTGATATTTATGTTTATTGATCAGGCAAAAATAACAGTTAAGGCCGGAAACGGCGGAAACGGCGCGGTTTCCTTTCGCCGGGAAAAATATGTTGCGGCAGGCGGACCGGACGGCGGTGACGGCGGCCGGGGCGGTGATGTTGTATTTCAGGTGGACGATAATTTGTCCAATCTGATCGACTTTCGTTATCAGAGAAAATACAATGCGCCAAACGGCCAGGACGGAAGCTCGGGCAATCGTACAGGCAAAAGCGCAGAACCGCTGATCGTCAGGGTGCCGCGCGGGACTCTGGTGCGGGAGGCAAATTCCGGCCGAGTGGTGGCTGATCTGTCGGGAGACGAGCCTGTGGTGATTGCACATGGCGGTAAGGGCGGCAAGGGAAATGCCCGGTTTGCGACACCGACCCGCCAGATCCCCCGCTTTTCCAAACCCGGCTTCGAGGGAGAAAGCCTAGAACTGACGCTGGAGCTGAAGCTGATCGCGGATGTGGGGCTGGTTGGTTTCCCGAATGTCGGAAAATCCACACTGATTTCAGTGGTCAGCGCTGCGAAGCCCAAAATCGCGAATTACCACTTTACCACGCTGACGCCGGTACTGGGAGTGGTGAAGCTTGACGAGGGGACATCCTTTGTTATGGCAGACATTCCCGGGCTGATTGAAGGGGCAAGCGAGGGCGTGGGTCTTGGGCACGAATTTTTGCGTCATGTGGAGCGGTGCCGGCTGATCGTCCATGTGGTAGACGTTTCGGGCTCGGAAGGGCGTGATCCGTCTGCGGATTTTGAGGCGATCAACCGCGAACTGAGAAACTTCAGCGAGGAGCTGGCCGGGCGGCCGCAGATTGTGGCAGGAAACAAATGCGATCTGGCCGCGGCGGAGCAAATCGCGGCATTTCGCTCTTATGTTGAAAAAAAAGGCCTGCCGTTTTATGAGATTTCAGCAGCGACAACAGCGGGGACAAAGGAACTGATGGGAGCGGTTGCCGCAAAGCTGGCAGAGCTTCCGCCGGTCAAGCGTTATGAGCCCGAACCGCCGACACCCGAAGAGCTGGAAAAAGAACACCACAAATTTAACATTTCAGTCGAGGACGGCGTATATGTCATTGACGCACCGTGGCTGGAGCAGATTCTGAGTACAGTCAATATCGACGACTATGAGTCCCTTCAATATTTTCAGCGTGTGATGCGCAGCAGCGGTATCATTGATGAGCTGCTGAACATGGGGATTCAGGAAGGCGACACCGTTGAGCTGATGGGCTTTGCCTTTGATTTTGTCAACTGAGAAAACGAAAGGACACAAAAGCAATGAAGCTGATTTCTTGGAATGTCAATGGCCTGCGCGCCTGTATAGGAAAGGGCTTCCCCGATTTTTTGGGGCAGTCGGACGCCGATTTTGTCTGTATTCAGGAAACGAAAATGCAGCCGGAACAGAACGAGTACCATCCGGATGGATATTTTCAGTATTGGAACAGCGCAGTGCGAAAGGGCTATTCAGGCACAGCGGTCTTTGCCAAAAAGGGACCGCTTTCTGTCCAATATGATATTGGGATTCCCGAGCATGGAGACGAGGGACGGGTCATCACGCTGGAGTATGATACATTCTTTTTAGTGACGGTTTATACGCCTAATTCCAAACGGGATTTGAGCCGCCTTGCCTACCGTATGCAGTGGGAAGATGATTTTCGTGCCTACTGTAAAGCGCTTGATGCGCAAAAGCCGGTGATCATCTGCGGTGACATGAATGTGGCACATCAGGAGATCGACCTCAAGCATCCGAAAAACAACCGCGGCAACTCCGGTTTTACGGATGAAGAACGGGCAAAGTTTACCGAGCTGCTTCAAAGCGGCTTTACCGACACCTTTCGCTATCTGTATCCCAACCGGGCGGACGCATACTCCTGGTGGTCCTACCTGTACCATGCACGGGATACTAATGCAGGATGGCGGATCGACTATTTTCTGGTTTCCGACCGCATTCGGGAGCAGATCGTGGACGCAAAAATTCTGACAGAGGTATATGGCAGCGATCATTGCCCCGTTTCTCTGGAAATTTCGTTATGAAGCATGGTAACGGACTTGACGGTGATGCTTGTTCCGTGCTATACTGAAAAAAGCAATAACCGGCGCAGCTGATTCAGGATCCCCTTGTATCAAAAGATCTTTGGTTGATTTCATTCCGATTGGAACGAATAAAATGCGGAAAGGTTGATGAAGGAATGCGGACTGCAATTATTGTAATCATCGTGATCCAGTTAATTGCTGATGTAGTCGCAAGCCTGGCTTTGCTTGGTCAGAATTTTCTGCTGGCGATTCTGGGGCTGGCTCTGGCTTTACTGTCCCTGGTGCCGCTGATTGCCTTGCTTCGCTGCATGGATGATGTATCTGATCTCCAGTCAGAAGTGTATTCGCTGCGCAACCGGCTGCACCAGCTGGAAGGACAGCTCGCAGCCCCGGAGGACAGACCGGTGGCAGGCGCATTTGTTTCAGAAGCGCCGCAAAGTAAGATGACGGCGAGAGAACGCTGGACCTGCTCGAAATGCGGCAGCGTCAATCGTGCAGGAATCAATGCCTGTGAAAGCTGCGGAGCCCGCTATTCGTTTGAACAGCAAAAAATTACCGATGCCCCGCTGACCAAATGGCGGCTGAAAGAGAATAAAAAGAAATGATAACGGCCGGCGCCGGCTGATGATAAGAAAGGACAAGATGAATACAATGGCAGAACAGAAGAAAATGGTGGAAGCCATTACTTCCATGGATGAGGATTTTGCACAATGGTATACCGATGTTGTGAAAAAAGCGGAGCTTTGTGATTATTCCGGTGTACGCGGCTGTATGGTCTTTGAGCCGTACGGTTATGCGATCTGGGAGAATATCCAAAAGGATCTTGACGCACGGTTTAAGGCGACAGGCCACGAAAATGTCTATATGCCGATGTTTATCCCGGAAAGCCTGCTGCAAAAGGAAAAGGATCATGTCGAAGGCTTTGCGCCGGAAGTCGCATGGGTCACTCATGGCGGGGACGATAAGCTGACAGAACGGCTTTGCGTTCGCCCAACCTCAGAAACGCTGTTCTGCGAGCATTATGCGCATGTGATCCATTCCTATCGGGATCTGCCGAAGCTTTATAATCAGTGGTGCTCGGTGGTTCGCTGGGAAAAAACCACCCGTCCTTTTTTGAGAAATGTTGAATTTCTCTGGCAGGAAGGACATACCATGCATGAGACGGCAGAGGAGGCCAAGGAAGAAACGCTGCGGATGCTGAATGTGTATGCAGCATTCTGCGAAGAGAGTCTGGCCATTCCTGTTTTAAAGGGACGCAAGACAGAAAAGGAACAGTTTGCCGGAGCACAGGCAACCTACACCATCGAAGCAATGATGCATGACGGTGTGGCGCTTCAGGCCGGCACCTCTCATTATTTCGGCGATGGCTTTGCCAAAGCATTTGATATTACCTTTACCGGACGGGACAACAAACTTGCTTATCCGCATCAGACCTCCTGGGGAGTATCCACCCGTCTGATCGGCGGCATCATCATGACCCATGGTGACGACAACGGGCTCGTGCTGCCGCCGGCGATCGCCCCGATCCAGGTTGTGATCGTGCCGGTTGCAATGCATAAAGAAGGGGTTCTGGAAAAGGCCGGCGAGCTTTATCATCGGCTAAGCAGCTTTTGCCGCGTCAAGCTGGATGACAGTGATAATTCTCCCGGCTGGAAGTTCGCAGAATATGAAATGAAGGGCGTACCGCTTCGGCTGGAAATCGGGCCAAAGGACATTGCAGCCAATCAGTGTGTTCTGGTCAAGCGTCACAACCGGGAAAAGATGGTCGTTTCGTTGGATGAATTGGAAACTGCAATTCCTGCGGCTTTGCAGTCCGTTCATGATGGATTATATGAGAAGGCGCTGCAAAACCGGGAAAACCGGACCTATACGGCGACAAGCTATGAGGAATTCCGGCAGATTTCAGATGCACATAATGGTTTTATCAAAGCGATGTGGTGCGGGGATAAGGCCTGTGAAGAGAAAATCAAGGATGATACTGGGGTGAAATCCCGCTGTATTCCGTTTGAGGAAGAGCATTTGAGCGACGTCTGCGTCTGCTGCGGCAAGCCTGCCAAGAAAATGGTCTATTGGGGAAAACAATATTAATGAAAAAACCGGGGCAATGTCCCGGTTTTAGTCTGTAGAAAAAGGGGTAAAAAATAAAAAATCGTCACGCAGGCGGACATGCGCCGCCGGAGTGACACCTTGAGAGAAAACCGGCGGTGAGCAGAGACAAAGTCTCCTGCGGAGCCGGTTTTTGACTGAAAAGGGGGGAGTCGGGGGAAAAACGCAGAACAAGGCTTTGCCGCAGTGATTGTGTTTGTCCCTCGAGAGCGTGTCAAAAAAGTCGACACGCTCAAACCGGGGCAATGCCCCGGTTTTTGTTTGGCAGGAAATTAATGAGAAAGTCTGCCTTTTTCCATAAAAATACTGCCCCGGCTGATGCCGGGGCAGTTTATCTTTTTTAGTTGCAGATAACCTTTTCTGTTTCTTTGTCAAATACATGGATCTTGTTGACGTCAAACGCAACCTGGATCTCATCGCCTGCACGGGCGGTAGAACGGGGAGAAACTCTCGCAGTCAGCGGAACTTCCTCACAGGTCAGGTACAGATAGGTCTCAGCACCCATCATTTCCGTAACGTCTACCTTACAGTTGACAACACCGGTGGTGGCAGCAGACAGATACATTTCCTCGTCCTTAATGTCTTCCGGACGAATACCGACAACGACTTCTTTGTCAATATAAGCATCCAGAACGCCATCTTTGTTCTTGGATTCCGGCAGCTCGATGAAGTATTTCACACCTCTTCTGGTCTTGGTGTCCTCGGTGCCAAACTCAATTCCGATTTTGCCGTCTTTTTTCAGCAACATTGCATCGATAAAGTTCATCTGCGGAGAACCAATGAATCCGGCAACGAAAATGTTGCAAGGTTTGTCATAAAGATTTTTAGGAGTATCGACCTGCTGAATGAAACCGTCTTTCATAACGACGATTCTGGTACCCATTGTCATAGCTTCGGTCTGGTCATGGGTAACATAAATGAATGTAGTACCCAGTTTCTGATGGAGCAAGGACAACTCGGTTCTCATCTGTGCACGCAGTTTTGCATCCAAGTTGGACAGCGGCTCGTCAAGCAGGAAGACCTGCGGCTCACGAACGATTGCACGTCCCAGCGCAACACGCTGACGCTGACCGCCGGACAAAGCCTTCGGTTTCCGGTCGAGCAGGTGTGCAATATCCAAAATGCGGGCAGCCTCATCAACACGGCGCTTGATTTCGTCCTTTGGCGTTTTTCTCAGCTTCAGACCGAATGCCATGTTTTCAAACACGGTCATATGCGGATACAGAGCGTAGTTCTGGAACACCATCGCGATATCACGGTCTTTTGGTGCAACGTCGTTTACAAGACGGTCGCCGATATAAAGTTCGCCCTCTGTGATCTCTTCCAAACCGGCGATCATACGCAGAGTTGTAGATTTACCGCATCCAGAAGGACCGACGAGAATGATGAACTCTTTGTCGGTGATTTCAAGATTAAAATCAGAAACAGCGGTTACGCCGCCCGGATATTTTTTATAAATACCCTTCAAGCTCAAACTTGCCATAAAATGGACCTCCTAAAAAAATTAAATTCATAGATTATAACTGTCAAAAGCCTTATTAATACTATAACAAAATTGTCTCGTTCTGCCTAGTACCTGAATATCCAAACTTTTGGAAATCAGATTGGAGATATTGCCTAATAATACACAAAATTTGCGATTTTCGGCAAAATTTTCATTTTGGCGATTCCAAAATTTTAAAACGTTCTTTGTGCAATATTTCTCTGCATTCTCCCGGCGCCAGATTTGGGTCCAAATCCAAACCACCGATTTTTGTCCGCTTCAGGGAAAGCACCTTTTTACCGCGGGATTCAAACATCCGCTTGATCTGATGATACTTACCCTCCTGCAAAACAATTTCCACAAGCGGCTGCGGTCCTGGGTCAAGCACGTTAAGCTGTGCAGACATACAAACGGTGCCGTCCGCCAGCGTTATCCCTTCTTGAAAAAGCGCAATATCTGTCTGATTCACCGGCTGGTCGATCACTGCCTGATAAGTTTTGGGCACATGCTTTTTCGGAGATAAAATGCGGTGAGCGAAATCTCCGTCATCCGTTAAAAGCACAAATCCCTCTGTGTCTTTATCAAGACGCCCTGCCGGAAAAAGGCCGCTGCGGTATAACGGAGGCGGCACAAGGTCAAGCACGGTCGTGTGCTGTCTGTCTTCCGTCGCAGAGACAACGCCCTGCGGCTTGTTGAGCATGATGTAAATGTGTTTCTTATAAGAAACATTCTTTCCATCCAGTAGTATGATATCACATTCGGGGTCGATTTGTATATCGGAAATTTTTGCCGGTTCACCGTTGACCGTAATGCGTCCCTGCCGAACAAGCGTTTTGACTTCTTTTCGGGACGCAAGAGACTGGGAAGAAAAAAATTTGTCCAGCCGCATTTAGAAAATCCTCCTTTCTTCCGTTGGGGATATCAAAAAGGAGAGCCCATTTGCAGACTCTCCTCAATGGTTGATTTTCATATGTCATTTACAAAAACATACTGTAAAATTTAAGCTTCCTGCTTTTTCTCTTTTACATTATCCAAAACGAAAAGCGGCTTTGCAAATAAAGCAAGAAGAACAGAGACCACCGTGCCGATTATGATTTCCGGCACCATATAAGTTCCGTTATACACAATGGAGTATATAAACTGTACCAGCTTGAATGGGAGATCGGTAGTCAGTGCGCCGTCACCGAAGAAATCCGCAATGCTTTCCGCGGACGCCCAAAGGGCAAAACCGGAAAGGATATGGCATAAATAACGCAGCGTGCTGCAAACTGCGAATCCAAGTCCAAAAGACAGGACCCTGTTAGGAATCGCTTTACGGAACATACCGCCCAGTCCCAATACGGTGAAAGCAATAAAATAGTCCAGGAACAAGGAAGCGACCAGGGAAAATCCGCTGATGCCTCTCAAGGCGCTCAATCCGGTCAGGATCTGGATCAGGCTGTACACAAATCCACTCAGCAGTCCCCATCTTACGCCGTAACGGTAAGAGATGTAGACAATCGGCACCATGCTGCAAAGAGTAACGGCGCCGCCGAACGGAAGCTCAATAATCTTGATTAACGATAAAATCGTTGCCAACGCGATCATCACCGCGCTGACACATAACATTTGTGTTTTTTGTGATATTTTTGTGCTCATTATAAATCTTTCCTTCTCTGATTAAAATTTGGTGAAAGACCTAAAACGAACACCAACTAAGAAGGAAAGACAGCACAGGAAACCTCCTGTCCTGCGGTTCACAAATCTTCCTACGCTGGTATTATCCATTTCAGGTGTTAGGGTTTTCGTATCAATGGGACTCCTCTCAGCTTGAGTCATCAAGCACCCCTGATTTGCTTTCTATTCAGTTTTTGTAAATGAACAACTTCAGTATATCACAGACCAAACATCAATGCAACAGAAAACGGCAAGATTCTCGCTTTTACACGGTGAAGCGAAAAATCCAGCCGTTTTTTTACAAATTATGACGAAAATTTATTGATTGCGCAGGTCCAAAATACGCTGTGCCTTGCCCTGGAACCGTTCAAGTGTTTTTGGCTCCACCAGCGTGATCTTCAGCATCAGTCCCAGTACCGTATGGATTTTATCCTGAATGGTATGCTGCAGCGTTTCCAGTTCGGCATACTGTTCCAGAAGCGAATTGTCGGTCAGTTCCACCTTGACCTCCAGATTGTCCATTACGCCCTTGCGGGTCACCACCAGCTGATAGTGCGGTCCGATCTGCGGGATCGTCATCAGTACGCTTTCGATCTGGGACGGGAACACATTGACCCCTTTGATTTTCAGCATGTCGTCGCACCGGCCTTTGATCTTGTCCATCCGCGCCATGGTACGGCCGCATTTGCAGGGCTCATAATTGATGCGGGAGATATCCTTTGTCCGATAACGCAGCAGAGGAAACGCCTCCTTGGTCAGCGGTGTGATGACGACCTCTCCGGTCGCTCCCGGCTCCAGCACCTCACCGGTATTGCTGTCGATAATCTCAGCAAGAAAATGATCCTCTGCAATATGCATTCCTTCGCGGTATGTACATTCGCCTGAAACGCCCGGGCCGATCAGCTCGCTCATTCCGTAGTTATCGGTTGCAAACAGGTCAAAGCCCTGTTCCACAGCGGTGCGCATCTCTGGTGTGCAGCCCTCGGAGCCAAAGAGCCCCAACCGCAGCTTGAGCTGGTCGTTGGTGATTCCGGCATCATGTGCGACCTCCGACATATACAGAGCATAAGAAGGGGTGCTGACAATCGCAGTCGTACCAAAGTCCTTGAGGAGCATCACCTGCTTCTGGGTATTTCCGCTTGAGCTTGGAATGACGGTGGCACCGATCTTCTCCAAACCGTAATGCAGGCCGAGCGCTCCGGTAAACAGTCCGTAGCCAAAGCAAATCTGGACAATGTCCTCATCGGTCGCACCGGCAGCAACGCAAAGCCTTGCCACGACATCCGACCACATATCCAGATCGTTTCTGGTGTATCCGACAACGGTTGGCTTCCCGGTCGTACCGCTGGACGCGTGAAGGCGGACGATATTTTTCATCGGCTGTGCAAACAGGCCGAACGGGTAATTGTCGCGGATATCGTCTTTGGTGGTATAAGGGATATACCGGATGTCGGACAGCTGTTTGATTTTTTCCGGCGTAACCTTTGCCTTTGTGAGCCGCTCATGATAAAACGGAACGTTGTCATAGCAATATTTGACCATCCGCCTGAGCCGCTCCAGCTGCATTTTTTCAATTTCCTGCCGCGGCATCGTCTCGATGTCCTTTTGAAAAAACATGATAGTCCCCTCTTTGATTTTATCGATTTAACGTGGTTAATTATGAAAGTATATATAAACTATTTTAACACAGAACAGAATGGATGTCAACGGCAGAAAAAGCACTTCCTTCCCGGGAATTGTAGGTGTTACAATAGATATTGGACAGGTAGAGTAAAAAAAGGATGAAGGATAAGGCCTCATCGGTTATAGTTAAGTTACGACACAACAACTATACGAGAGGAGACCAGATCCTTCATGAATAAGAGTATAACACAGGACATGGCATATCGGCAATCCCTGATGAAATATGCAGAGAAATATGGCGTCAGCCGCGCCAGCCGGAAGTACAACAAAAGCCGGTCGTATATCTACTTCTGGAAAGCTCGCTGTCCACAACCGCCGCTCCAACAACTTCCCTGAGTTCACTGTCCAATATGTTTGACAATCCTACATTTATAAATTTTTTCTTTTTCTGCCGGATGTAAAAACAGCACATGCATACTGACGCAGTTCGCTCCTGCAAAAATATATTGTTTTTGGATTTCAGACAGTAAAAAACTTGACAAATTGCATTTGAATGCCTAAAATGATACATAAAGGAAAAAGAGACGTTATCTGACAAAAGCCGCGTCATGCTTGTCCAAACGGGAATATAAAAACAGATGCAACAGGGCTGGATATCCAACCCTGTTCTTTCAGTTGACGCGGCAGTTTGTGGAGAAAATGAAGATCAGCGGCATATTGCCTTTGACCTTCGGCAGAAGATTGGAAAGGAATTGTCATTCATGAAAATTTTGCTGGTAACGGACCAGTATTATTCCGCCAATAACGGAGTCACGATCTCTGCAAGGCGGTTTGCAAAAGTATTGTGTGAGCACGGACATGAGGTGCGCATTCTAAGCTATGGGGAAAAACAGGATGTCTCGGACCCGGACTCCGCTTACCTGCTGCCGAAGCTGACTGTCCCCATTTTTGACGGCCTGATTTCTGCACAGGGCATGACCTTTGCATGGCCGGATAAAGATATTATTCGGAAGGCTGTGGCGTGGGCTGACCTTGTTCATGTTCTGCTGCCGTTTGCCTTGTCGCACCGCTGCATCAAAATTGCGCAGGAAATGCACAAGCCATATACGGGCGCCTTTCACGTCCAGCCGGAAAACATCACTTCTTCCATCCATATGGCGAAGGTGCAGTTTATTAACGCAGGCGTTTACCGCTGGTTTCATCATTATGTATACCGTCACTGCAGCCATATTCATTGTCCCAGCAACTTTATTGCGGGAGAATTGAAGCGGCGGGGATACACGGAACAGCTTCATGTTATTTCCAACGGGATCGACCCCGATTTTGTTTACCGCAAACTGCCAAAGACAGACCAGTTCGCCGGAAAATTCGTGATTTTGATGGTGGGGCGTCTCTCTGTTGAAAAGAGGCAGAACATTCTGATTCAGGCGGTGGCAAAATCAAAGTACGCCGACCGGATTCAGCTGGTCCTTGCGGGAGAGGGGCCGCGGAAAAAACCGCTGAAGCGGCAGGGCAGCAAGCTGCCGAACCCCGTGTATATTCACTTTTTTCAAAAACAGGAGCTGCTGGATATGATCGCCGTGAGTGACCTATATGTCCATGCAGCCAGTATGGAAGCCGAGGCAATGTCCTGTATGGAAGCGTTTGCAAGCGGACTGGTTCCAATCATTGCGAACAGCAAAAAATCCGCCACACCCCAGTTTGCGTTGGATGAACGCAGCTTGTTCAAAGCAGATGACAGTACCGAGCTTGCCCATAAAATTGATTACTGGATCGAGCATGAAGCACAGCGAAAAGAAATGGAGCACGCCTACAGCGAGCTGGGCAGGCGATATAATCTGGAGTTTTGCGTCAGAGAAATCGAAAAAATGTTTGAAGCGGCTGTTGCAGAAAACACCAAAAAATGAATGCGCCTTGTTTGGCGGCCGCGGCAGCAGAAAGAGAAAGGTGTGAAAATCATGGAGCAGCAGACTCGTCAGACGGCTGAAGCAGAAGAAGCTGAACGCGTTTTTCACATGTGGGAGCCTTTGCGGTTTGAGACCGTGCAGGGCTATGACTATCAGCGCAAGGGGCTTTTGCCCAGCACCGGCAATGCGCTGCTTCGGATATTTGTTGATCTTATTTTAAGTGTTTTTGACAAGATCGCGTTTGGTTTTCGGATAGAAGGACAGGAAAATCTGAAATTATTGGGAGAGCGTGGTGCAGTGACCATATGCAACCATCTTCATCCGCTGGACTGTTCCATGGTGGATTTGGCGGTCAGACGGCGGCGGATTTACTATATTACGCTGGAAGCCAACTTTCGTATCCCCGTAATCCGCCATCTGATCCGCATATTGGGGGCTGTTCCGCTGCCGCATAAAAGTCATACCTCACGGGAGCTGTTTGACGCCATGGCACGGGCGGTTCAGGATGGTGCCTGCGTGCAGATCTACCCGGAAGGTGTGATGGTGCCATATTGCAGAAAGCTGCGCAGTTTTCGCAACGGTGCTTTTCGGCTGGCCGTAAAAAGCGGTGCGCCGATCCTTCCGATGGTAATTGTACAGAGAAAGCCGTCTGGCATTTACCGCTTGTACAAAAACAAGCCCTGCCTGACTCTAAAGGTCCTGCCGCCTATTGAAGCGGATCCGTCACTGGGAAAACGGGAAGCTGCGGATGACCTGAAACAGCGCTGCTTTGACGCCATGGAGCAGGCAATGCGCGGCTGATTTCAGGTGAAAAACTGATTTTTGAAAAAATTATCATTTAGCCTTGAAAAAAGCTTTTTGATGTGCTATAATAAATAAGCTTTATAAGCGCCTGTAGCTCAGTTGGATAGAGCAATGGCCTCCGACGCCATGTGCCGCTGGTTCGAATCCAGTCAGGCGTACCACCAGGCTGAGCCTGGACGCAATTCGCGTTCTGGGCTCAGTTTTTTATTTTGCCTTTTTCCTCGTGTTTTCAGTGGGGATTTATTTGCTCCCCATTTCGCCGCAAGCAATATGCAGCTGGCGGCGATTTTTGTTACAAATCACTGCCGCACACATTCTGTTGCGTTTTTCTTTTCACAATAAGTATCCGCTCGGCTGCAAGCGCCTTTGAAACAGCTCATTGCAGCTACCAGCCTTGTACGCATTCAAATCTATATTTTACTATTTTTCTTACTGTAAATATGATGATTTGTCTCATTTTTAAGGATTGCTTTATTTATAATTGTTAAATCAGTTGATTTTTAAATCTGTTTTTGCTATATTTAGATTATATAACAGTCAGGATTCATCCGAGCAGAGGTGTTCGCCATGGAAATTTACCGAAAACGATGCGAAGAACTGAATAAGGCCAGGGAAATCCTTTACCGTAAAATCAAATCCTCCCTGCCGCAGGAGGAAAAAGACAAACCATACACCGATCTTGAAAAATATCTGGATCTGGTCTATGAAATCAAGCGGAAAGATGAATCCGTTCCGGTTTACAGCAAGGCGATCCAAACGGCGCTGGACAACGAAGCAGCCGTTTATATCCCTTATTTTGACCATCCGCTGTATCTGACAGGGCCTATCGTTTTGAACAGCGGCAACTCTTTAAAAGTCCATCCGGATACCCGCCTGATCCTCATAGGAGACACTTGCATGCTCCATAACCGCAATGTTATGGACGGGCACTATAATGTGCTGTCCCCGGGTCCGCACAGCGACCGCGGCATATCCGTTTCGGGCGGGATCTGGGAACTGCCGGACACCGTGCGTCTCAATGATGACCCATACCGGGACTATCCGGGCTGTGATGCGGGATTTGTGCTGCACAACATCATAAACGTGCGGGTGGAAAACATGCTGATCCGCAATACCAACAGGATGGGGCTGCAGCTGGGTAACTGTGATGGCTTCGTCGTACAGGATATTCGATTTGAAAACGCAGGACGGGACGGGATCCATCTGGAAGGTCCTGCGGCAAACGGCGTCGTCAGAAAAATTGAAGGCCGCGTCGGTGACGATGCGGTGGCTTTGAATGCATGGGACTGGACAAATGCAAGCCTGACCTTTGGTGCAATCCACGACGTGATCGTGGAGGATATCGCCTGTGAGCCCGGATATCTCTGGTCGGAAATGCGGCTGCATCCTGGGAACAAAGAGCTCCCGGACGGCCGAATCATTGAATGCCCGCTTTACAACATCATTTTCAAGAACATCAGCGGCGTGCATACCATTAAGCTGTACAACCAGCCCAATCTGATGCCCGGACAAAACAAGGATCACAGCACGGGAATCGGCTGCCTGTATCATATTTTCTTTGAAGACATCACCTTTGACTATCTGGATGAAAAAGACTATTACACACAGAAAGACGCGGCATTTGAGCTGCATGCCGATACATATGACATCAGCTTTCATAATATTCATTTCAACTATCCGCTTTGTGATGAAAAATACAGCGGTTATCACGCTGTTGCCGTGGGACCGATGTCCGTCACATGGAAAATAACAGAGGACCCCAAGGACTGGATCGATTTCTTTGAAGCGAACAGTATATGCAAGGTCAGCCGCCTGGCGTTAGAGGATATCTCTGTCAACGGAGAGCGCTGTACCGATCTCGACAAGCTGCTGTATATCAGGCGGCTTACCGTGAATCCTGATTATCCCAAAACCACCCCCAAGGGCGGAACCGGCTTTGGGGCAGTCGACAGCCTTTATATTGACTGATCCGGGCCGTTTCCCTACAGAAGCAAAAACAGGGCGGAAATTCACATATTCCACCCTGTTTTTATTTCACCTTATTTTACCCGTTTCAGATATCCCCCGCCGCAGTGCAGATTTCCGTCCTGGCCGTATATCCGGTGCTGGACTGGGTTCTGTATCCTGCTGACAGTATCGAATACATAGCCTTCCTTGCGCAGGGCGGATATGATCTCAGGAAGTGCTTCGCACAAATGGACATTGCGCTGTGCATCATGCATCAAAATCACAGGCTCATTATACTTGAGTGCTTCCGGTATGATCCGCGCCAGCAGCTGTTCCTTGGTGGGCACAGTTTTGGAGGCGTCTCCGGCAGAAACGTTCCAATCGTTATGTATGGCATTTATTTCCTTCATCATAAACAGGATGCTGTTAAGAATGTCTGGATCAGCATACTTTTTGGAAATGCTGCTGCCGCCGGGGAAACGGTATTGCAGCGTGGGCTCCGGATTCCCGGTCACTCTTTGAATCCATTCCCGGGCGGTCTGAAAATCCGCTAAAAACGCTTCTTTGGATGCATAAATCTTGTGATAGTCATGGGTCGCGCTGTGCACTGCAATTTCGTGTCCCTCATCGTATGCACGCTTCATGACCGCTTCCGGCGCGGGGTCCTGCTTACAGACCACAAAAAAAGTGGCTTTTACCCCCTGTTCCTTCAGAATATCGAGTACCTGCGGCGTCAGTGCCGTAGGACCGTCATCAAAGGTCAGATAGGCTGTATTCTGCGGATTTGGAACAGGCTTGGCCGATCTCTGTCCTTCTGAAGATGGTTTTGACTCCGGGCGCTGCTCCACTGCCGAAGACGAAGGCGTTGCCGAAGCTGATGAGGACATGATGGCTGACGGTATACTCACCGCTGCTTCCGGGCTGCTTTGTGTCACTGCTTCGGCCGAACTGATTGCAGCAGCAGAGGACAAGTGACCGGATGAAGAACCGGCTTTGGATGATGCTTTTGCAGAAACAGTGGATTCTGCCCGGTCTGACGTACTGTCTGAGACCGCTTTATTTGTCATGACCGTTTTATATGAAACACATCCTGCAATCGGCAGAAGCCCCAGAACAGACAGAGCGAAAAGCAGAAACAACAGACCGTATTTTTTCACCGCACTCACCTCTCTTTCTTTTAATTATAGCAAAGAATGTGCAGGCTGCAAGGGCTATTACGGGATTGTAATAAATGTTGCCACATTGTAATTGCGCAATGACAAAACGGATTTTATACGATGATTCAGTGTACCTGCTCACAAGTGGATCATCCGTCTTGGTGTCACAGCCGGATTGCCTGAAAAAAGGAAGCCGATTGTTCAAAAGCAGTCGACTTCCTTTTTCTTCTGTGCTATAATGAGATCAAATAATGAAAAGGGGACAAAATCATGTGGATTCGATATGAAAAGCGTCTCAAACAGAAAAAAATTCTGGATGGGATCCGATCGTTGCTGGAACTGTGTGACAAGGAGTTTATTCCGCCGTTGTCCCAAAGAGAATCCACAACGCAGCGGGGGTTGAATGGGAACGGAGAACCGGGCGGCGCCTTGGACCGTTATTTTTCGGGGATTCGCTTTCAGGAGGCGCTGATTGCCCTGGAAAACGGAAAGGTGATTGGCTTTATGTCCTTTCGCAGAAATTATGTAAGCCCGGAAATTCCGCCGTCTTTTTCCCCGAATCTTTATATTACGACAGTGATTGTTCATCCCGATTTTCGCAGGAGAGGGATTACCAACCGGTTTTACCACGAACTGATCGAGCGGTTTATCGGTTATCATATCTTTACCCGCACCTGGTCTACCAATCTTTCTCATGCGGGTATTCTGTCTGATCATAAGTTTTATGAATACTGCCGCATTAAGAATGACCGCGGACCCGGCGTTGATACCGTTTATTACCATCATCTTCCGCTCAAGCGCACCAGATGGCAGGTCGTCCGTCAGTACCGTCTGACAGGCAGTCTGCTGTTCCTTTCTCTGCTGGTAGGACTGACCGTTTTGTTTTTGCTGATATGGCTGCTAACGGACGGCGGGATTTTGCATGAACTGTCGATTGCGTTTTCCACCTCGCTGATTGCTTCAGCCCTTTGCCTGCTTTCAGAAACGCTGCTGAAATATCGGGAATCGAAAAACGATGAATATATCAATACCCTCAAAAGCTTTGGCATTGAAAATCTGCGGTTTCAAAAGGACGAGCTGCTGGAGTCCGCCATTCCGTCCTGTTCTCATGAAATCTGGATTTCAGGCTATCGTCTGATCATGACCTCCAAGGCGTCTTTTCGGGAAGCACTCTGCACCGCATGCAGAAGGTCCCGCGGGTTGAAGGTCAGAGTCCTGACTGTCGCTCCCTGGAGTGATACGTTCCGCTATGTTTATGGAAAAGAGCCTGTGGCGGACAACTACATCAAGGTGCTGTATGATCTTTGCAGGTGTGTGCAGGAGTATAATACCGTGCTGGAAGTCCGAATGACCGAAAAGCCGTTGTTTAACGACACCTATAAGGTGGACAGCCGGTTTATCACCAGTCCCTATCTCCACTGCACCGATCCCGGTCAGCAGAAAATCACAGCAAAGGACTTTTTTTCTCTCGACATCAACGATCCTGAAAAAGAACTGTTCGGCCTCGTGGAAAAGGATTACACTGCGGTATGGGATACCGCTTCGCTTCAGCTGGATATATCCTCGTTCTGGGAATCTTTTTCTGCCGCGGATGTCGGAATGCTCAGCGACGAGGAAAAGCTCGCTCATCTGAAGCGGTACTGCATAAAACGGGAGCAGGAAGAAAACACGGAAGGGTGATCCCGTTCCCGGCTTGCGGGAGCAATTCCCGGTCTGCGGGGTGTCATTCTCTGCAGGGCGGCAGTAAAATAAAAGCAGAAACCGGCTCAACCGCAGGAGAGGATGGATTGTAATGACAGAGCAGAGCACGATGGGGCGTTTTCTGGCCGCGCTGCGCAAGGAAAAGGGGCTGACTCAGCAGCAAACGGCTGAAAAACTGGGGGTCTCCAATAAAGCAGTGAGCCGCTGGGAGCGGGATGAAACGGCACCTGATATTTCCCTGCTGCCTGAAATTGCCGCATTATTCGGCGTTTCCTGCGATGAATTGCTTGGCGGCGGCCGCATTTTCAAAAGCAGAGATCAGGACAACAACGTACAAAAGGAGCAGAGCCTTCATAAACAGGCAATGTCTCGTTTGACTGTGGCAGTGATGACTGCGGCCGCACTGGACACGGCAGGAATCATTCTGCTGTTTCTGGCGGCATACGGACTGGAATCTCCGTTGGTCGGATTGGGACTGTCGCTGCTTATGGCTGTTGCCGGGATCCTGCTGACCGCATTGGCCTGCAGCCGTCTTTCTGAATCCAGCAAAGAGCAGGGAGAACCGGATGAGCGATTTCGCCGGAAAGAACTGCGGCTGATTCTCACGGCAGCAGCGTTTACTGTTTCCGCCGCTGTGAGCGGTATTCCGCTGGCTATATTTGGAAAACCGCCCCTTCCTTTTGTGGGTTATCTGTCCCGTCTGCCGCTGCTGGGGCTGACGGTCCTATGGGTCTGTGTCATCGTTTATTTGTTCTGCCGTCGCAGATTTTTTGGAGATTGGGAATACTGGCAGCAGAATGCTTTACAGACGGTTTTTTCGATACTGGTACCTGCGGCCGGGATACTGACTGGCTGGAGATCCGTTGGCGGCAGTGTGCTGTGGCTTATATTGCTTCTGGCGGGGGTTGTCCTGCCGGTCATCTGGTACGCCTGGAGAAACAGAAGAAACTGCGGGAGGAACATTGCCTGTGGCGTCCGCAACGCCGGCCTGACTGCGGCCGCACTGTCTGGGCTTTGTTCTTTTTCAGCAGTGTCGCGGTATCATGCGGGCGGCGGCCTGATAGAAACGGAAATTATCTACCGGGCGGAACCGGCTGTGATCGGACTTTTGCTCCTTGCCGGCACCGTGACGGGGTATGTTCTCTATCATGCACATCGTGAAACGAAATGAAACCGTATCATATTCTCGATTTCCCTTGACAAGGACATTGGGGATTTGGTATGATGACAGCATAATATCATAAAAGCGCCGGAGGAAGTTGGATGAAAAAGAAGGCTTGTCTGCTTTTGGCCTGTGTGACGGCACTGGGGATTTTGTTTTCGTCTTGTGGAAACAGCAGTGCAGGGGAGGGCGTGATGTCTGACTTTACGACCACAGACCTGGAAGGGAATACCGTGGATGAAAGCGTATTTGCCGACTATCAGATGACGATGGTGAATGTCTGGGCAACGTTTTGTAAGCCCTGTCTGAGTGAAATGCCCGATCTTGGAGAGCTTGCGGCAGAGTATCAGGATAAGGGAGTCCAGATCATGGGTCTTGTTTCCGATACGCTGGATATGGAAGGAAAGCTGGATCAAACACAGGTGGATACGGCAGTCGATATTGTGGAACAGACCAAAGCGGATTACCGGCATCTGCTGCCGTCAGAGGAATTGTTCGGCTTGCTGAGCCAGATTTCGTCGGTGCCGACCACCTTTTTTGTCAACAGTAAGGGAGAACAGGTTGGAAGCGCATATCTGGGTGCGCAGAGCAAAGAGGACTGGGAAATCATTATCGAACAGACGCTGGCAGAGCTGTAAAGCGCCTTTCACGGAAAGGATGGGATCGTATGGCGTTTTGGAAGAGAAATCTGGCGGCACTGCTGTTGCTGCTGCTGGCGATCGTTTTGATTGCGGCCGGTATCCTGACCGGGGAGGCTGAGATCGTTTTCCGCAAGGCCGTCAATATTTGTATGGAGTGTATTGGACTTGGGTAAGCTGTGGTTATCTGTCAGACGGCACCTTCGGACATGGGTCCAGCTGTGTTTCACCGCCCTGACAAACGGATATCTGATGGGATTTGTCAAAGGAAAAATCTGGAAGGGACAGACAAAAGCCCTCTGCGTCCCGGGGCTAAACTGCTATTCCTGTCCGGGGGCGCTTGGTTCCTGTCCCATCGGTTCGCTTCAGGCTGTGCTGGCCAGCCGCGATCATAAGGTTTCGTTTTATGTCGTGGGTTTTCTTCTGCTGACCGGCGCAGTGTTTGGCAGATTTGTCTGCGGCTGGCTATGTCCGTTTGGGCTTTTGCAGGACCTTTTGTATAAAATCCCGTTTGTGAAAAAGCTGCGCAGGCTCCCGGGCGACCGCTGGCTGAAATATTTAAAATATGTGATTTTAACCGGTTTCGTTATCATTCTGCCCCTGACAGTTCTGGACATTGTGGGCCAGGGACAGCCGTGGTTCTGTAAATATATTTGTCCGTCCGGCACTCTTTTTGCCGGGATTCCGCTGATTGCCTCCAATCCGCTGCTCCGGTCGGCGCTGGGATGGCTGTTTGCCTGGAAGACAGTGGTGCTGGTGGCGCTGCTGTTTCTCTCGGTTCTGGTTTACCGTCCGTTCTGCCGTTATCTCTGCCCGCTGGGCGCGGTTTACGGTCTGTTTAACCCGATTGCATTTTACCGCTTCAAAATCGATGAGGGAAAATGCACCAAATGTGGGCTCTGTCAAAAGGCCTGCAAGCTGGATATCCCTGTGTACCGGAAGCCGAACAGCCCCGAATGCATCCGCTGCGGCGACTGTAAAAAAGCGTGTCCGCATGGTGCAGTATGCTCCAGCCTGTCGAAAAAACGGCCTTCTGCACCAGTCGATGATCGGACCAAGGAAAAGGGGGAAGAGACGCCCCATGCTGACTGATTTTGTTGGAACAAACCCCTTGTTGCTGCCGTGGATTCTGGCGTGGACGGGAATTGCGGCCGCTGCGGTATTGGGTGTGTTCGGAGCCGTAATGCTGCGAAAGACAGGCCGCCGCGCCAAAGGCGGGATCAATCTGGCGGCTGCTGTGTTTGCAGTTTTGTTTTATCTTTGGATGCTGTTTGGAACCGAAGAGGGTGTGATCTGCTGCCGTCCTGTCTGGCAGACGGTCCTGCTGTACGGCTGGGTGCTGCTGCCGCTGATTGGCTTTCTTTGGGACAGTATCCGGATTCTGCTGATGGATCGGAAGAAATAATACAAATCGTATCAGAAAGAGAGAAGTATACAAATGGGAAGGATTAATGGACGCGCGGCAGCACTGGCAGCTGCGGCTTTCCTTTTTCTGGCGGGCTGCGACGGCACTGTTTCGGCAGACCTGCCTCTGTCATCCAGTACAGGAATAGCGGATACCAGCTCCGTGCAGTCTGTGGCGTTCCAGCAGCAATCAGCGCCATCGGAGTCTTTGAATTCCTCTGTCCCGCAGGAACCGCCGCAGTCCTCTTCAGCTGTCATCAGTCCATCGGTGCAGGCCAAGGACGAGATCCTCGGTTCCCTGCGAAAAAAGCTGGACGATGCTTCACAAAAGCGGCTGGACAAGTCTTTTCTGGATTGGGTGGAAAAGCAGTATGGGCAGGAGTGCCTGTTTGCGCTGCGGGACAAGCTGTCCGGCGGAACGTGGGAGAAGGAAGACTGGCACCGTCTGACGGGAAATACATTTATTGTGCTTTGGGACGCCTATTCCGGAGTTGCAAAAAATGATACGGTACGGACGGTCCCGGATACAGAGAATGGTTCTCTGGTGATTGAGATCACCGGCGACGTTTCGCTGGCAGACAACTGGAAGATCATGCCGGCCTATGACCAGCGGAACAAGGGGCTGGCAGGCATTCTCTCGGAGCCTACGATCGCAGAATTGCGGAGCGCGGACATTCTGCTGGTAAACAGCGAGTTTACCTTCAGTGAGCGCGGGACGCCGATCCCGAAAAAAATGTATACCTTTCGCGCCCATCCGTCGCGGGTCAGCATCTATCATGAGATGGGGGTTGATCTGGTCTCGCTGGCCAATAATCACGCCTTTGATTACGGAGAGGACGCGTTTTATGACACGCTTGACACCCTGAAGCAGGCAGATATCCCCTATATGGGCGGCGGCAAAAATCTGGATGAAGCCATGCGGCCGGTCTATTTTCTGGCAAACGGCCGGAAGATCGCCTTTGTGGCCGCGACCAGGGCAGAGAAGAATATTCTGACGCCCGAGGCAGGAAAGGACACGCCCGGCGTACTGCGAACCTATAATACCAAGCGGTTTCTGGAAGTCATCCGACAGGCGCGGGAAAAAAGCGATATCGTGATCGCCTATGTGCACTGGGGACGGGAAGGCTCCCATTCTCTGGAGAAGGAACAGATCAAACAGGGACGGGAATTTATCGATGCCGGGGCGGATATCGTGGTGGGCGCGCATGCTCATGTATTACAGGGAGTAGAATTTTACAAAGGGAAACCGCTCGTATATAATTTGGGCAATTTTATCTTCAATGCAAAGACGATGGACACGGGAATCCTGAAAATACATCTGGATCAAAACGGCGGGCTTTCCTATGAATTTGTCCCTGCGGTTCAGAAGGACTGTTATACGCAGATCGTGGACGGGACAGAGCGGGAGAGAATTTTGAAATTCATGGAAAAAATCTCGATTGATACCACATTTGGCAGTGACGGCTATTTCAAGCCGAAAAAATAGAAAGACTGTCCGGCAGCTGTTATCGGCTGTTGGACAGTCTCAGTCTGTAGAAAAAGGGGTAAAAAATAAAAAATCGTCACGCAGGCGGACATGCGCCGCCTGCGTGACACCTTGAGAGAAAACCGGCGGAGAGCAGAGACAAAGTCTTCTGCGGAGCCGGTTTTCGACTGAAAAAGGGGAGTCGGGAGAAAAACGCAGAACAAGGCTTTGCCGCAGTGATTGTGTTTGTCCCTTGAGAGCGTGTCGACTTTTTCGGCACGCTCAGTCTTTTTGTTTTTCTGATAACGCCTCAGAAGCTGCGGCCGCCTCCGCCGTGACCGCCGCCCCCGCCGCTGCGACCGCCGCCGGAGGAACTTCCTCCGCTGTGAGAGGATGTGTCGATATGGCGGGTCACCAGCGTGCGGTTGATGAACTGGTCATCCGAGCGTGTAAGCTGGAGTCTGCTCTGCTGGCGGAACGGATAGGGCACCGTCTTTTCCTTCCGGTTATAAACAAGATAAACAGCCAGAAAGACGGCACCTGCGGCTGCCAGCGGTACAATAACTGCAATCAGGATCTCAACGGGCTGATAGCCGTGGAACACCACCATGGTATCGGTAACAGGATCATACCGTTCCGTGAAGCCGTCGGCTCCTCTGACACCACCGAGCGCGTATCGCTCTGCGCTGTCCAGGAACGCTGCCGCTGATTCATAGTAATATCCGTCCGGCAGATACTCAAATATGTCGTCCAGCATGTCTTCGATATGGTCTTCATATAACCCGATCGCATACCCGTCGGTGGAAATATAGGCTTCTCTGTTGTCCATGTCGATCAGCAAAACCGCGCCGCTGTTTTGCTCACCGGTTCCAAAGCCGTGACTGTCGTAAAACTCATCTGCATAATACTTTGCGGTGTGTCCGCCGGCGTCATTGGTCGTCACAACTGCAAAATCGAGTCCGGTGCTTTCCCTTACCCGTGCGATCTGCTCCCGCAGCTGCTGCGCTTCTTCAACGGTAAAGAGAGACGCATCGTCATACACCCGTTCACCGCTGTCAGCCGCAGCTGTCGGCAGGATCAGCAGAAGCGCCGGCAGCAGAAAAAAGAACAAGCGTTTTCTCAAAACAGCCACCCCGCAATCAGGAGAATGGCGGATAGAATCACAAAGATCCCGCCGCAAAGTGCAGACAGCTTGCCGAAGCTCACGGGCAGTCTGCCAAAAACCGTTCCGGTCTGTCCGTTCATAGCATAATAATAGGTTTTTCCGTTACTGCCCTGATAGGTCAGCACCCAAACCGGCAGCAGTGTATAATCCCAGTTTTCATTGAAAAAATGCGCGCCTGAATTGAGAGGCGTAACAGATGTATAGCCCTGCACCGTATCAAGCAGGAGCTGGCGGCTGTAAATGTTGACGTCGTTTACCACTTCCTGCTGCAGTTCTTCCCGCTCGATGTCCCGCTTTTCAGCCTGAAAGCCCGAAAGATAGGGCATCGAAAACCCGATCAGATCAGATGACTGAAAGGGCTGAACGCTTTCGACCAGTCCCTTGTTGGCTTTTTTCAGTGCAGATTTGATGACGTCCTCAAAGTGAATATTGCCCTCGCGGGTGAGCATATAATGACTTGTTTCAATGTACTCTGTGTTGCCGGAGCGCCATCTGCGGACCCTTTCAGCCTTAGCGGTCAATGACCCGGCAACGTCGCAGTCTACCAGCCAATAAGGGAAATAAACGCCTGTCAGCTTTTCGATTTGCTTTTTGGAAAAGAAATGTTTGGGGACAAACCACTTCTTTCTTGTCCAGGCCATAAACCGTTCCATCGCTTCTTCGCGGCTGATTTTAAATGGAATCAGCTTATGGGGCATAAATTTGCCCTCCAGCCTTCCGGCCAGTACAACGGGATTATGACAGTAAAAACAATAGGTTGCCGCAGTTGTAGCATCCACTGTGATCTCTGCGCCGCAGCTTGGGCAGGAATAAACCGCCGCTCCGGTGTCTGCGGAGACGGTCGGTGCCTCCGCGCCCTGTGCAGTATCATCGGAAGCGGATGCAGGCTGTCCTGCTTCCAGCTCTGTCTGGGTAAAGCTGCCCTGACAATAATTACAGACAAACCGCTGGGTTTCAGGATCAAAAGTCAGCTCTGCATCACAGTTGGGGCATTTAAAGGTAACAACACTCATTTGGATTGTCACGCTCCATCAATCAAAATCTCATTTCATATCGCTTACATCGATCGGATCTCCGCAGTTGGGACAAAACTTTGGGGCAGGCTGTCCGGCAGGCGGCTCGAAACCGCATTTCGCACATTTTATCTGCTGCGGCTTTGGTTTGCCGCAGTTGGTGCAGAATTTGCCGTTGTTCTGCATGCCGCAGGAGCAGGTCCAGCTGTTTTCCTGCGGCTTCGGCTTGCCGCAGTTGGTGCAGAATTTGCCGTTGTTCTGCGTGCCGCAGGAACAAGTCCAGCCGCCTTCCTGCTGAGGCTTCGGCTTGCCGCAGCTGGTGCAGAATTTGCTGTTGTTCCGTGTCCCGCAGGAACAGGTCCAGCCATTTGCAGCGGCCTGCTGTGCCTGCTGCTGCATCTGTTGCTGATTGGATGCGGAAGCCGCTGCGACAAAGCCGCCGCCCGCATTCATCCCGATTCCCATTCCCATAAATCCGGCCATACTGCCGTTGGGGTTGGAACCGGCCGCTTCCATTCCGCGGGCGACCGCACCCTGGACATATCCCTCACGGACAGCCGCGTCGCCCAGCATAGCGCCCTGATTGCGCATATTGATGAGCTTGGTGGATTCCTCATCATAGGATATACTGGCGATACCGACGGCCTGGATCTGCATTCCGCGGTTCTTCATCCAATCCTCGTCGAGAATGTCCCGCATGTATTTGCTCAATTCCCGTCCCTTGGACGCGACATAGGAAATGCGGGTGCCGTCAGCAGACATCTGATTGATGGCGGACTGCAAAGCCTCTAAAAACTCAGAAAGATACTGCGTGTTGATGTCATTGATATCGACGCGGTCCATATTGCGCGGGATGGCTTCAGCAAAAAACAGCAGCGGATTCTCAATGGTGATGGAATAGCTGCCGTGTGCCCGGAGAAACAGCTCGGCATTATAAAAGTTATCGAAGTAGTTGATTGGATTGCGGGTGCCAAATTTGATCCCCTTGATTTCCTGAAGGTTGATATAGCAGACCTTTTGCGCGGTCGGCGTCACACCGCCGTACCGGATACGGTTGAAAGCCTCTTTGAGCGAATCCCCGAATTTTCCGTTGAACATTGAGGGAAGGGAAGAATTGTCAACGGTGTAATAGCCTTCCTCAGCGGTATAATCGACGACTTTGCCCCCGTCTATCAGCATCATAAACTGGTTGGGATAAACGTGGACGACCGATCCGTTGGAAACCGTGTTTTCGGTGCCTTTTCGGTTGGAGCCGCGCTTGTCGTCCCTGCGGACCTTGACGCCGGTGGTAAAGACCGTGGTGTCACTCATTTCGTCCGGTTCGATCACCTCGAGCCACTGATCCGCCAGGTTGCCGCCAATGGCACTGGTCAATGCTTTGATAATTCCCATGCTACATTCCTCCTGTTGAAGGTTATTTTTGGCCTGCTTCCATTATAGCCTGTGACCGTGTGAAATGTCAATAATTGAGCAGCGGTATGATTGAAAAAAGCCGGTGTTAAGCATGCGCAAAACACCGGCTTTTTCGACAGAATGAGGCAGGACAGCTGTTAGCTGTCCTGCCTTATTGCTTTCCATCAATCGATCGAAATGGATTTGGTTTCTTTCTTTTTGCCCTCTTGTTTCGGCAGAGTCAGGGTCAGAATTCCGTTCTTGTAGGAAGCAGTGATTTTGTCCTCGCAGACGTCGGAAATATCAAAGCTCCTTGCATATGAACCGTAATGGCGCTCCCGCCGTACAAAGTCCTTGCGCTCTTCTTTGGTTTCGCCGTTGTGCTCGGCGCGGACAGTCAGGTAATCGCCGTCGATATCGATGTGGATATCCTCTTTGTCAAAGCCCGGAAGTTCCGCTTCCAGAATGTAACGGTCACCTTTATCCAGCACATCGGTGCGAAATCCTGCAAAAGCTTTGCTCATGTCGGGAAAGTCCCCGAAAAAGTTACGGTCAAAATCATCAAACGCTCTCATAAAATTTCTATCATGACGTCCAAACGGCATTAAATCAAACATATCAATTCCTCCTCAATTTTTATCAATGTGTTGTTCCGTTATCATTTATTTTCCCGGCGGTTACAGCCGGAAAGCTTTTTTGACCAGCCCATGCTGACCATCTTCTTTCTTTTTTCTTTTTATGCTTTTATTATAGTCCGATTCTGTTAAAAATCAACACATAAAATATGATTTATTTGTAAACGTTAGCACTTGCATTGCGTGAGTGCTAAAAGTAAAGCAAATAAAAAAGACAGGCTATCCTGCCTTTTTATTTTCCTTTGGCTCTGAGCGCAGCAAAAAAGCGGGATAAAACAGTGCCGCATTCTTCCTCAAGGATACCGCTTTTCAGAATCGGCCGGTGATTAAATCCCATTTCAAACAGATTGACCACCGAGCCGCAGGCACCGGCTTTATCATCTTTGGCGCCGTAGACAACACGGTCAAGCCGGGCGTTGATGATTGCACCCGCGCACATAGGACAGGGCTCAAGTGTAACATAAAGGGTGCAGCCGTGCAAGCGCCAGCTTCCCGCCGCACGGCAGGCAGCCTCAATGGCAGACAGCTCGGCATGTGCGGTCGCACTGTGCCCGGCTTCCCGCTGATTATAGCCGCGGGCAATGATATTGCCGTCTTTTACGATGACAGCACCCACCGGAACATCCCCGGCGGCGGCAGCCTTTTCGGCGAGCCGCAGTGCTTCCCGCATAAAGGCTTCGTCTTCGTAAATCATGGCAGTATCCTTTCTTCTGCAAATGCTGTTGACGGCAGCTCATACAAATAGCTGCGGCCCTGTTTCCCGATTCGGACTGTCAGGCCGAGACCAGACAGCAGATTGAGCACCAGCTGAGCGGTAGAAAGCG
Organism: uncultured Clostridia bacterium; assembly: GCA_944386455.1. Classification (GTDB taxonomy): domain Bacteria; phylum Bacillota; class Clostridia; order Oscillospirales; family Ruminococcaceae; genus HGM13222. The sequence continues at coordinate 55,062 of CALXBC010000003.1, forward strand.
CACAGCCGGCAGCCTTGGCATAATCGCGCGAGACAAACTGTTTGGGCAGGCAGGCGGGCAGAAACCTTTGGTAGTCTTTTGGTGAGCAGAACCACCATTCATCCAGCAGCCTGGTTGGGATTTTATCACAGCGGGCTGCTTTTTTATGCGGGTTTTTCTGTTTTGGGTTCAGATAGCGCAGCTCCTCGATTTCCAGCAAAGGAAAGCAAAACCGCAGATTCGGATGCCCGAGCAGCTCCCGAATCCGGATCAGTTCCAGAGAAATATCAGCGCGGGGATCCCTGCATGGCGCTCCGCGGGTGTCGGAAATTTCGCCGCTGTCCTTGTCGATCCAGCGCAGCCGCCGTTTTTGTACGACAGGATGAACCACTGTGACAGGACAGACCTCTAAAAATGCCGACAGCTTGTCCTTCAGCCGGGAAAAGTCCGCGGTTTGGATTTCGATGATGCCGTCTTCTCCCACGATGTCAGCGACATAACGCCCAACCGTTATTTCATGGTTGTCAGAATGCGGTTCATAATACCGCTTTAGAACGGCGTGCAGGGTTTTCTCACGCAGCGTTCCGACGCCGGATGATGCACGGCTGCCCTTTTGCACGGCGCAGCAGGCGGCTTGAAACCGCTCAGGATCGACAGAACCGTAAATGGCAGCCCACTTCCTTTTTTGAAATCATTCGGTTGAGATAATCCGGATGAGCATGGCTGCTATCCAACCAAAATTTTGCCTTCAGGCATAACTTGGTGCTTGTTTTTGGCGGAACGCATGGCGAGAGACAGAGCAAGTGAAACCGGACCCACACGGCCGAGAAACATGGTAAGGACCAGCGCAATTTTAGATATCGTATTTGCCACTCCGCTGACACCCGCTGTCAGTCCGACTGTTGCAAAAGCAGATACGGATTCAAACAGTGCGTCTATACCACTGACGTGTGTGGCTTCATTCATGGAGAAGAAAATGATACAGGTAGACAGCACGACGGCAAAACCGGCTATTCCGGTGATGGCCATTGCTTTATAGACGGTGGACTGGGAAATCCGCTTTCCGCGGATACTGGTTTCCTCAGCTCCGCGGGTTACACAGACAATTGTCATCAGCAGGACGACAAAGGTTGTAACCTTGATGCCGCCGCCGGTGGAGCCGGGCGCAGTACCGATAAACATCAGGACGATCATCAGCAGCTTGGTTGCGCCATGCAGGCTTTCCATGTCCACACTGTTATATCCGGCCGTTCGAGCGGTTACGGACTGGAAAAATGAGTTTAACAGTTTGTCGCCGAAGCTCATATCCTTGAGGCTGTTTGGGTTATTCCATTCCAGCAAAAGGAAAAGCAGCGTTCCCAAGACAATTAATGATAAAGTGGTGACCAGTACGATTTTGGTGTGAAGCAAAAGCCGTCTGGTTTTGCGGTACAAGTACAGATTCTGCCAGACCAAAAAACCAAGACCGCCAAAAATAATCAGAAATGCAATCGGCAGCAGAACCATAGGATCGCTGTTATATTCTGTCAGGCTGCAAAAAGGCGTCTCGCGGCCTAAAATGTCAAACCCTGCATTACAGTAGGAGGAGATCGCCAAAAATATAGAGATGTAGATTCCCTCAGCGCCAAAATCAGGGACAAACGTAATACAGAGAAACGCAGCGCCAATCAGTTCTGAGGAGAATGTTAAGATCATGATCATCTTCACCAGATGCTTGGCATCGACTGCATTCTCAGAGCTGACGGATTCCTGTGCCAGCTGGAGCCGTTTAAAGCTCAGCTTTTTGCCGATCGCAATGTTAAAAAAGGTGACGAGTGTCACCAGTCCAAGGCCGCCCAGCTGAATCAATGCTAAGATCACAAGCTGACCGAACAGGGTCCAATGGGTAAAGGTATCAAAAACGACAAGTCCCGTGACGCAGTTGGCCGAGGTTGCAGTAAACAAAGCATCAAGCGGATTCGTAAAGGTGCCGCTTTTTGAGGAAATAGGCAGTGTTAAAAGAAATGTGCCGACTATGATCATCAGAGCAAAGCTTCCTACAATAATTCTTGTCGGATTATCCCAGAACACCCCTTTCTTTTTTGCGCCCGCTGTCAATTTCATACTTCCTTTCTGATTTTCTATAAAATAAAAATTTTGCATATTACCGATTATAGCAGAACAGATCTGAATTGACAAGTCTTTTCCGTGTTTTTTGCTGATAAAAAGGCATGGTGCAGACCATGCCTTTTTATCAGCCCAACATCTGAAGAATTTCAGTTTTGCTTTTTACTCCTACAGAGGTTTCAACCACTTTGCCGTCCCGGATTACCATCAGGGTCGGAATGCTTCTGACTTTAAATTCCATTGCCAGATCGCGTTCCTCATCCACATTGATTTTACAAATTTTTACGTTTGGCCCCACTTCATTTGCGATTTCGTCGATGACAGGGGAAAGCATTTTGCAGGGACCGCACCAGCTTGCCCAAAAGTCAATCAAAACCGTTTGCGGGGTTTCAAGTACTTCCTGATTAAAATTGGAAGATGTTAAATTCACAATAGCCATATCAGACACTCCTTTTATCCAGCGGTATATCAGCGACCGTAATCACACTGTCAGTATACACCGTTTTGTTGGTTTTATCAAGCCAAAAAAATAAAAAAATTTTGAAAAAGGACTTGCTATTTTTTATTTTTGTGATATACTGTTATAGTAATTTATTTGTGAAGGCATAGCTCAGCTGGTTAGAGTACCTGCTTGACATGCAGGGGGTCGGTGGTTCAAGTCCACTTGTCTTCACCAAAAGGAGTCTGGACGCATTCCGCGTTCAGGCTCATTTCTTTTATCAGGGCAGTTTCTTGCGGCCGGGGCGCATCTAATTTGTTCAACTATTTTAAATTGAAAGCCCGGGGCTGATTTGATGCCCTGGGCTTTTTGAATACGCCGCTCATTTCAGGCACGGAAGTTCATCATGATGCGGCTTGACTTTTGTCTGTAATACTGTCGCTCAATACCGGCCGAAATCATGCGCTGCCTGATACATGGCGATAATGTTTTCAACAGGTGTATTGTCTTGAATCTGGTGGGTCGGTGCAAAATGATAGCCTCTGTATGGCATCAGGGTTTCCAGTGTCCGGCGGCAGACGTCCGTGACGTCCTGTGCCGTTCCATAGGCGAGCGGTCCTGCTGTCGAGATGCAGCCGCGGAAACAAAGCCTGCCGCCGAAGTGCTCCGCCAAATACGCGGGGGACATGTTATCTGCTTCCGGCTGTAAGGTGTCCACGCCATTCATCCCCATGGAAAGAAACGTTTCATAAGCCCAACTGGATGAGCCGCAGGTATGAATGATAATAGGAAGACCATGGGCTTTTGCAAGATCAATAAATTTTTGGTGTCGGGGTCTGAGTACCCTGTCGTACATCTCCTGACTGATGATCGGACTATGTTGGGTGCCGAGGTCCTCTCCCATCCAGACGAAGTCAACAAGTCCCTTTGCTTTGTCCAGCAGGCGTTCTGTTACCGCCAGCTGCTGGTTGATCCGCCGGTCAGTCATCTCCAGCGTGGCTTCGTCTTCTGTCATAAGATTCACCAGTGCATCTTCCACTCCCATCAGCATTCCGGTGACATTCAGGATGTCGGCAAGGCCGGGACCGCCGACATAAGAAGCAAATCCCATATCTGTTATCATTTGCAGATAGTTGATTGCAGTGTCATAATCATACTGGTCAGGATCGGGAAAAGGATAGGAAGCAATACTTTCGCTGTCCGCGTCCTTAAGCGGAAAATCACAAAAGTCATAATATGCGCCATATTCATTTTCAATATAACGGGTCACGGCCCCGTTTTCGGGATTGCGGCAGCGGTTTGGAATGGCCGGATATACTGGCTCTCCTGTATAAGCCGCGCTGATGCCGACATAATCCACCCCCAATGCCTGATACAGCTCTAAAAAGCTGTCGTTTGCAATGCCAAGATGTTCACACAGGCGGTGGTGTATGGCAGCATTGGTATCATATCCAATCGTCACGCGGTCTGTTTTTTCAAAAGCAAACGTCTGCTTGACCCGTTTCTTTGCGGTCATGGTTTCAGGGGATTTTTGAATCACAGATTTCATAAGACAGCTGCTCCTTCCCAATGCTTTGATACTTCTACTATATCAGAATCAAGCGGCCAAGACAAGATGTTCCGGGGAAGAGAACATAAATTCCCCTTAAGCAGCAAAAAATGCCCTACAAAAGAACGGCGGGCTCCAAAAATGGAAACCCGCCGGACGACTCAAAAATGAAATCAATAATTTTCTGCCTTGACCTGGAAGTAAGCCTGCGGATGTGCACAGACCGGGCATACTGTCGGAGCAGTGGTCCCCACATGAATATGTCCGCAGTTTGCGCACTGCCAGACTACGATATCGGGCTTGCGGAACACCTCTCCCTTTTCCAAATTGGCCAGCAGCTTGCGGTAACGTTCCTCATGCTCTTTTTCAATCTTAGCGACGCCCTCAAACAGCTCGGCGATCTTGTCAAAGCCCTCTTCCCGGGCAACCTTCGCAAAACCCGCGTACATATCGGTCCATTCGTAGTTTTCGCCTTCTGCGGCATCCTTCAGGTTATCAGCTGTGGAACCGATGCCGTTATGTACCAGCTTGAACCACATCTTTGCATGTTCCTTTTCGTTGTTGGCGGTTTCTTCAAACAGGGCGGCGATCTGGTTATAACCCTCTTTTTTGGCAGCTGAGGCATAATAGGTATATTTGTTTCTGGCCTGGGATTCTCCCGCAAATGCTGCCATCAGGTTTGCTTCTGTTCTGCTTCCTTTGAGTTCCATGATTCATTCCTCCATATTTTTGTTGTTTTTATCGCAATCCGGGCAGATGCCCCGAAATACAATATCACATCCGTGCAGCACAAATCCTTGTGGAAACTGTGCCTGTCTTCCGATTGCATCAAGATTTTCCATTTCAGCGTCGAAGACCTTTCCGCAGCTTTCGCAGCGGATATGGCAGTGCGGCGTCATTCTGAAATCAAAACGGTCAGCGCCGCTTGGCATTGCAACGCACCGGATTTCTCCCAGCCGTGCCAGCAGGTGAAGATTACGGTAAACCGTGCCTTTGCTGACAGCAGGATGCTTTGCATGCACCGCCTGATAAACCTCTTCCGCGGTCGGATGGCATCGCAGTTCTTTTACGGCGGCGAGTACCATGTTCCGCTGCATGGTGTTTCTGGTAGCTTTCACAGGACTTCTTCCTTAATAAGAATTATTCTCATTAAGATTATAACGGAATAAGATCAGTTTGTCAAGCATTTTTGTTGCAGGAGCAGCGGCGTTTGATTTCATGAACGGCAGCGGCTGGAAATCCGGCGGAAAATGCTTCACATATCGCGCAAAATTTGTCTGCCGCGGTGACCAGAACACTTTCGCGGCAGCGTGGCGGAATCGGATTGAGAGGGAACATATGCCTGACGATAATGTCCCGTTCCTTGGCGTTAAGTGTGTAATCCCTTTCTGCATTTTGGAGCGCCAGTTTCGCATGATGCAGTCCGTGCAGCCGGCGGCCGGGATGGGGGATGTGCCAGTCATAGAGAAAATAATCATGGAGCAGCGCACCCCGTATCAAACTTTTTTCATCGACGCGAAGGTGCAGTTTTTTCGCCAGCAGCAGGCTGAAATATGCCACTGCAACCGAATGATCATAGCATGAGATCCTGCCATGCTGAAAAAACTGCTTTTCCGCCTGCATGCTTCTGGAGCAGAGGATCGCCTGTCCGTGTGCTGCTACCAGGCAAACGGCGTATTTCCGCAAAAGCCGTTTCTTTTGCTCAGATTCCGTCGTAATCGTCGCCATCCTTCCAATCATCCATTGAAAAATAAGATTTCGGTTCGGGCATCGGCGGCCGGCCATGCTCCGGCTCGGGCAGTCTGTCTTCATCGTCTTCTTCCCGCCGGGCGGCAGCAGGCATCTTTTTCCGGGTGTATAAAACCGAGCAGACAAAAGAGGTCAGCGGGATGGTCAGCAGAATGCCGATGCTTCCGGCGAGGGCATTGAGGATTTCGACCACAATGGCCTCCCGGTTAAGCAGTCCGGTCAGCGAGCTGGTGTAGGCGATCATCAGCAGCGTCATGGAGAGAGAACTGCCGATGTAGGCCAGCACCAGTGTATTGGCCATTGTTCCCATCATGTCCCGGCCGATGGTGATGCCCGAACGGTAAAGATCCTTGGCGGACGCATTCGGCAGATTGACCTTCAGCTCGTACAAAGCGGATGCAACGGACATGGCAACATCCATGATTGCCCCGATCGCCCCAATGATGATGGAGGCAAAAATGATTGCCTTAAGGTCAATATGACCATGCGGATTGAGCATATACAGATTGATGGAGTCTTCTTCCAGCCACCCGGTCAGGCGGATGATACTGTCCATAACAACGGTAAGCAAACCGGAAACCGCCATGCCGCTGAAGCATCCGATTCCTGCCGCAAAGCTTTTGCGGTCAGCACCGTTGATGATCAGAAGGGTCATGACTGTAATAAAAATACAGGTCAGAATAGACCAGAAATAGATGTTCTGTGCAGACATGACCGCAGGGATAAAGACCAGAAACACGGCTAAAAAGGTAAACGCCAGAGAGACAATGGTATTAATACCTTTCATCCGTCCGAATATCAAAAGCCCCACTCCAAACAGAACCGCCAGAATCAGCAGCGGATCAAAGCGGACATATTCTCCCATGATCCAGCCGCGGGTTTCGGATTCGGTGTCCTCATATAGCAAAACCTTGTCTCCGATTTCGACTTCCTTCAGCTCAGCGGGATAGACCGAGTCAATCTGCTGGGTTGCAGTCAGCACCGTGCCTTTTCTTTCGCCGCTTGTGACCCTGGCCTCAAAGGTCACAGTGGTGATTCCGCTGAAAGAGCCGTCCTCGGCAAGATCGCTGCGGGATATGATCTTTGTGACTGCGGCCTTGACGGGAACGCGGGTATCAGCGCCCTCCGCTGTTTCCAGACCGCGGGTGGCAATCCGGTTTCCAATCACAACATAGAGGATGGATAGTACAATTGTAATCAGATATACCAGTGTTTTCTTTTGAAAAAGAACAGATTTGATTTTTTGCATGGATGCTTGTTTCCTTTCCGGCCGCAGTGGTGCGGTACAGGGCTTGCTTATAGATGGAACCGCTTTTTCAGCTCCTGGATCACGTTGATCTCAGAAAACAGAAAGATTGTGGTCAGACACAGGATACTGACCACCACGCAAAGCAGGCAGAGCCAGCCGGTGTCGGCCAGTCCCGTCAGAAAGAAAATGAGCGGGACCAGACCGAAAAAGATATCGACCAGCAGATAAAAGACATAGTCCTCCGCTTTCTGGTGCATGACTTTGCCCACAATGCCAATCCCCAGCATAGCGGCAATGCAGACGGCAGGAATCACATAATTGACAGACCAGCGGTGCCATCCGCTGAAATAGTCCCATCCGGTCATAAGCAAGGACAGGATCACAGTCTGCCACAGGATGTTTTTGGAAATATTGCTTTTTTTGCGGATCGCGGTCCAAAGAGGAATCCACATGCATACCAGTGCCAGCAGCACGATGACTGACCAAAGACCGCTTTGCGGAAGCAGCAGGTTGATCATCACACAGATGGCGCCTGTTGCGACAGAAACAAGAATCAGGATACGGAAATACAGGCTGTACTGTTTATAGATGGTGGGGATCGACGGATAGGTTTCAGTCTCGGTGCCGTCCCCGCCGGTCAGCATCCCGCCGCAGAGCGGACAGTGCTTTTTCGGGTCCGGCACGGTGATCCCGCATTTTTCACAGTTCTTCATTGCGGCTGCCGCTCCTTTCTCAGATAGGGTCTGTATATCATCATTGCTTTTTCTGCTTTTTGGTATTCTTCTTTTCCTGTCTGGCCGCCTTCTTGACGGCTTTTGCCTCTTTTTTTGCCTGCTTTCGGCAGGCCTTTTCTGCTTTTTTCGCGTCCTTTTTATTTTGCCGGGCCTGCTTTTTCATTCTGCGTGCTTCTTCTTCCGGAGTGGCGCAGGAATCCGCTTTCTGTGGCTTAAACGGATTAATCTTCGCAATCTCTGCGTCATCCTCGCAGGTGTTCGATACTACTTCAACCGGAACGCCCATGGCGGTAAAAGTACGAAAAAAATGCTTTTGTACCTCTGTACTCTCAAAGGCGGTGGAAAAACTGACGGTCAGCACATCCGCGCAGGAGCAGAGACAAGCCTGGAGCCGGTCGGTGCTGCATATGACGCTGAACAACCGGATATAGGGTCTAAGAACCTCGGGAATGTTGGTTTTTCCGATATTGGAGACTGTAGAGGTGGATTCAGCCAGATTCATTCTGCCCGCCTGCTTCAGTACAAAATTTTTTAGAGGCAGCGGGACGATCCGCACGGCTGCGTTTTTTTCAATTTTTGTATAGCCGCTGATGATTCGCTCCAGGTTTTCCCGGGTCAGACCGTCACGAAAGCCCTGATCTACCTGCTCAATGATATCACACAGCTCTCCTGACCGTTCGGCGAACGAATAGCTTACATTGATCACGCCAAAGAAATTCCGCGCGGTTTCTGAGTCAAAATAGTTGCGCAGGTTGACCGGCACCGCCAGTACGACCGGGCGCTTGCAGTCGTGGGGTGGGAGCTGCTTGTGGATCGCATCAATCAAAACCGCCGACACCAGCACGGTAAGAGTGGTATGGTACTGATGGGCAATTTTCAGCAGCTGTCCGACCGGCAGCCGGCCTTCGATCACGCCAAGCCTGCCCTCAGGCAGTCTGGCGCCGCGGAGCTGGCAGGCACGGATCCGTTTTGGCTTATCGGGATTTTTGGCGTCCCTGGGATTATAATATTTCTGAAAGCTGTCCTCGCTCTTTTGCGTGGGTGAGGCGTCATAATCAAGCGCGGGGAGCTCTTTGTCAGGATGCCGGAGGCGCAGGTATTGGGATACCAGCATTTTGAGGAACTGCATCGCCCCGGTGCCGTCAGTCAGCGCATGGAAGACGTCAAAGTTGATTCTTTTATGAAAATAGGTCACTTCAAACAGTAGCGTTCGGACGTTCGGGTCATACAGCGGACTGCATACCGGCCGGTGCTCTTCTGTGACCACAGGCTTCAGGCGGCTTTCCTCAAAATAGTTCCAGAACACGCCCTTGCGCAGTACGCATTTGTACAAGGGAAAATATTCAATTGTTTCATCCAGCGCTTCCTGAAGCAAAGCGGGGTCGATTTCTTCAAACAGCTCGCAGGAAAAGCGAAACACTTTTGTGTCCCGTTTTGTCGTATTGGATGGAAATATTTTCGCGGCGTTGTCCAGCCGGTTCCATGCAATCGGTTTTTTGCTCATGCTGCTGGTCCTTTCGATGCTGGCCTGTCGTTGTCAGCGTTTATTTTTGCAATTTTCCGATCTGGTATTCTTTTCCCGGTTCAAAAAACGGTTCATCAGAAAATAGCTCTGTTTGACGTGGGCGTAGCGCGGACTGAGGGAAATAAAACCATGCAGCGCGTCCTTGAGCCGTACAATCTCCACATAATTTCCCGCTTCGCGCAGGCGTTCGCCGTAAGCCTCGCCCTCATCCCGCAGCGGGTCATATTCCGCCGTGATGACCAGTGTTTCCGGCTGGCCGGACAGATCCTGCGCCAGAAGCGGGGCAAAATAGGGGCTGAGCAGGTCCTCGTCGGAGCTTTTATACAATTCCATAAAATCAGAGACCCGTTTGCTGGTCAGCAGATATCCTGTTCCGTTGTCCCGCACGGAGGAAAAAGGAGAGGACTCTGAATGATCATTCCAAGTCGCAGGATAAAGCAAGATCTGACGCTTGGGCATTCGTCCGCCCCGGTCCTTGGCCAGCAGCGAGACCGCTGCGGCCAGATTGCCGCCAGCACTGTCCCCGATCAGCGTGATGTCCTCCGGGCTGCCGCCAAGCGCAGGGGCAAATTCTGCAATTTCCTGCGCAGCGAGATAACAGTCCTCCAGCCCTGCGGGAAAACGATGCTCCGGCGCAAGACGGTAATCCACCGAAACAATGGTGCGGCATGTATGTCTGGCAAGATCGGAGCACACCTTGTCATAGCTGTCAATGTTGCCTGTTACCCAGCCGCCGCCGTGAAAGAACACCAAAATCGGAAATTCGCCCGCAATTTCCGGGCGAAATATCCGCATGGGAATTTCATGGTCTCCGGCATCCAGCTTGTGATCCCAAATGCGATACAGCGGCTTTAACAGGTGCTTGTGGGTCAGATTGATGACCGTCCGCTGGAGCGGATAACTTTGCTGCGTTTTCAGATCGGGGTAAGAAAGCGCCTTAAGCGCCGCTTTCATCGCCTTGTTGATCGCCATCCGCAAAAACCGCCTTTCGGTATAAAATAAACGACAGCCGCCTGGTCTGACGGCTGCTGTGGTGTCAAAATATTTTTGCCTTAGAATCATTTTGCTCTGCTGCCTGAAAGCAATTGCAGAATGACTGCGATCCGGCGCAAGAAAAAGCAGCAGCACAGCCGCAATATGAAATCCGGCCGCAGGAAGGAAACAACCGTTCAACGCATTCCTGCAACGGTTTCCAACAAAATCATGATACCATATCAGGGGACGGATTGCAACCGCAGACGCACACTGTTCAGAAATTTTTAACCGATCGTGTGGCTACATATTGAGGGGCATATTCCCGCAGCAGGCCGCAGCCCGGACGATCACAGTCCTCATAAAGTCCTGTCAGGGTAAATCCGGCCTTGAGCTGGCCGCCGATCTCTTCCTCCAGAGAGTGACTGAACTGGACGCCTTCGCCTTTTTCCACCATCTGGCGCAACTGCGCCGCAGTCTTGTCCCGCAGCGGATTGTAGGGCAGTTTGTTTTTGGCGGTCAGGGGCAGCGAGCCATCCTCGTCAAACAAAAAGTTGAGACCATTGTCAAAGCCGGCCAGCAAAATGCCTCCTTTTTTGAGGACGCGGTAGCATTCCTGCCAGACGGGCTCTACTTTTTCGATATAACAATTGGAAACCGGATGAAAGATCATGTCAAAGCTTTCATCTGCAAACGGCAGCGGCTGTGTCATGTCGCCTCTGATACAGGTAACGGAATACCCCTCGCGGTCGGCGACAGACTGCTCGTTTTTCAACTGGTGGGCAGAATTGTCAAAGACAGTGCAGTCCGCCCCCAGCGCGGAAAAAATCGGGATTTGCTGTCCGCCGCCGGATGCCAGTCCAAGGATGACCGCCCCGGAAAAGGGAGAAAACCAATCCCGCGGCACAGGCCTGCAGGGGGTAAGATAAACCTCCCATTCTCCGGCCTGTGCTTTTAAATATTCCAGATGAGTGATTGGAATAGACCAGGGACAGCCGTTGTCCGCCCAGTCGTCCCATGTTTTTGCGTTGATTTCTGTATAGTTGATGTGATTCATTTTGATCGGTCCTTTCCAGGTCTGTTTTCAATAAACAAAGGAACGGCCGTTTTTTGTCCTTTTACAGCGCCCTGTTATTCCATCAAAAAGACCTGTGTCAGTTTGGGCTGAGCGCCGGTTACAGGATCCATTTCCATAATCATGACGTCCTTCATATACTCGTTCCAGCGGTCGACAACAGGGCTTTCCGCCTGGACTTTTGCAGCGTAATCACAGCCTTTTTCGCATTCATAATATCCAAAAAGTTCATTGCCGACATTCCAGATCGTGTAGTTACAGATACCGGCTTCCTTCAATACCGCCTTTAGTTCCGGCCAGATATTGTCATGCCGTTTTTTATATTCCTCCAGCATGCCGTCTTTCACGACGGCTTTCCATGCGTACCGTTCCATAAGCGTATACCTCCTTATTTAAAGCTGTCCAGACGGGACTCGATAGTCTTGTTAAAGTTTAAGATTTTTCGTTCGTATTCCTTATCCATAAATTCAGAGTGAAGCAAAAAGTCCGCCGTCGCCCGGTTGGATGCAAAAGGGATATCATAGAGGACGCAAATTCTTTGAAGTGCCTTGACATCGGGATCATGGGGCTGTGCCTGAAGCGGGTCCCAAAAGAAGATAACAAAGTCGATCCGTCCCTCAACGATGCGTGCGCCGATCTGCTGATCACCGCCCAGCGGGCCGCTGTTGTATGCCCGCACCGGGAGCTTTGCCTCGTCTGCAATCAGCCGCGCGGTGGTTCCGGTCCCCATCAGAAAGTGCTTTTTGAGCACCTCGGCATTTTCTTTCACCCATTCCACCAGCTCGTGCTTCATATTGTCGTGCGCGATCAGCGCGATATTTTTCTGCTTTCCAATGGTAAGCGTTACATATTCTTCCATGTGCTTTCTGCTTCCTTTCTGGTTCGCTTTTTTATTCTGCAAAGCCTAAAAGTGCGGCTCCGATGACGCCCGCATCATTGCCCAGCTTTGCGGTCACTATCCGGGGCTGTTTTTTGCAAAATCGGGAATAGCATTCGGTTTTCAGCAGCTTTCGCACCGGATCAAGCAGAATGTCGCCTTCTTTGCTGATCCCGCCGCCGACACAGACGATCTCAGGCTGAAAAATATTGACAATGCTGATGATCCCCTCAGAAAAATAACCGATATAGCGGTCGGTCACCTCTTTGGCGGCCTTGTCTCCGGCACGCATCCCGTCAAAGGCGGTTCTGCCGCTGACCTTGCTGATGTCGCCGCCGCAAAGCGCCCACATTTTGCTGTCGGGATTGGCCTCCATCGCTTCTTTGGTAAAATCAATCAGTGCGGTTGCGGAAGCGTATGCCTCAAAACAGCCGTTTCTGCCGCAGCTGCAGGGACGTCCGTTTGCCACAAGGGTCATATGCCCCAGTTCGGCGCCCGCAAAGTTGAAGCCGGTGTAGATTTTGGAATCCAGTACGATGCCGCCGCCGACGCCGGTGCCGAGGGTAATGGCGATCATGTTATTAGAGCCTTTGGCGGCACCCGCCATAAACTCACCGAATGCTGCCGCGTTGGCGTCATTTCCGATAAACACGGTCTTGCCGAGCCGCTGTTTCAGCCCGTCACGAAGCGGCACGTCATAAAATCCGAGATTATTTGCAAACAAGATAATGCCTGTTTCGGTATCTGCAACGCCGGGAGAGCCTGCTCCGACCCATTCAATATCTGCCAGGGGAATATCTGCCTGTACCGCGGCTTTACGCGCCATCTCGGCCATGTCATCCATGATTTCGTCCGCCGGACGGGGACAGTTGGTTTTGCAGCTTGCCTTTGCCACGATTTCATAGTTTTCGTTGACAACACCTGCCACAATATTGGTTCCGCCAAGGTCAATGCCGATATAATACTTCATTCCAGCCAGTCTCCTTTGCTATTTTCAATTCCGTCTCTCTGGAACGGAACACAAATTAAGATTATTATATCACACAAAAATTATTTTTTCTACCAAAATTTTTGTAAAACTATAGAAAAATAAAAATTTTGCCGCGGTACGAAATTTCTGCTGTCAAATATGGCGTTTTCCATTTGATATAGGGAATAATTCAAAGCGGACAGCAGAAACTATTGGAAAAAGACAGCTGCAAGCTGCAACGAACAGGAGGCGGCAGATGAATACAGAAGCTCATGCACTGATTCTGGCGACAACGCAGGATTTTTTTGGAAAATTTGAGCAGCAAAATGCCGTGCTGCTGCAGAAAATGGGTTTTTGCGTCCACTATGCCGCGAATATGAACGAACCGGCATATCTGTCCGAGCGCGGTGCGATTGAGGCGGCAGGCGTCATGGTGCACCATATCGATATCGCGCGTTCCCCGTTCATGGTGCAGTATAATCAAAAAGCGCTCCGGCAGGTTCTTCGGCTGATTCACAGATATCGGATCCGGCTGATCCACTGCCATACCCCGGTTGGCGGACTTTGCGGCAGGCTGGCCGGGGCATGGAGCACACAAGCGCCCCTTGTGATTTATACCGCGCACGGCTTTCACTTTTATAAAGGCGCGCCCGCTGTAAATCAGCTTGCCTATTACCGGGTCGAACAGGCTCTGGCCCGTCAAACCGATATCCTGATCGTGATTAACGAAGAGGACTACCGCGCGGCAAAGCATTTCCGGCTGAAAAAAGGCGGTCAGCTCTATAAAATACCGGGTGCTGGGCTGGATGTCAGCCGCTTTTCTCCGATATCCGAGGAACAAAAAAGGCGAAACCGCCGTCGTCTTGGGATCGGGGAAAACGCCTTTTTTCTGGTATCGGCGGGAGAACTGAACCAAAATAAAAATCAGCAGGTCGTACTGGAAGCGCTGCTGAAAATGAGGCAGAACGGCATCCGCCTTGATAACATCCGTTATGGTATCTGCGGGGACGGTTTTTTTCGGGAGCGGCTGCAGGAGCAGATTCAAAAATATGGTCTGACCGATGTGGCAATGCTTTTCGGCTATCGGACAGACATTCCGCAGGTGGTGGGCTGCGCGGACGCGGCGGTGTTCCCCTCCAGAAGGGAAGGACTTGGTATGGCAGGACTGGAAGCGCTGGCGATGGGGATCCCGGTCATTGCCGCAGACAACCGCGGAACACGGGAGTATATGGAGCACGGGCGAAACGGCTACGTCTGCCGTTATGACGACGCAGAGGGCTTTATGAAAGGCATACAGACCATTATGGGACTAGATGCAGAAAAAAAGCGCCGGATGCAGGCTTACTGCCGCGCATCGGTCCGTCCTTTTGCCCGGGAGTATTCTGAGGCGGCAATGCAGCGTATCTATTACGCGGCGAAAGAGAAACTTGCGCAAAAGGAGGAACGAAGCCGTGAAGAGCACGCAGGTCAAAGTCAGTATTATCATGGGCACATACAATCCCGATGAAAAAAAGCTGAAGCGGGCGGTGCAGTCGCTCATCCTGCAAACCGTGCCGGAGTGGGAACTGCTCCTTTATGACGACGGCTCGGACGGCCAGTTTGTGCCGTTGATCCGCGAGACCGCAATGCTGGACGGCAGGATCCGTCTGCTCCGCGGAACAGAAAACCGCGGGCTTGCTGCTGCGCTTAACCGCTGTCTGCTCCGGGCAAGAGGACAATATATCGCAAGAATGGATGATGATGACGTTTCTCTGCCAAATCGTCTGGAGCGGCAGCTTGTTTTTCTGGAGTCCCGTCCCCAGTACCAGTGGGTAGGCTCCGGCGCCGAGCTTATAGATGAAAACGGGGTCTGGGGCTTTCAGAGGATGCCTGAGATCCCGCAGCCCCGGGATTTCCTTTTTCATTCCCCTTACATTCATCCTTCTGTGATGTTTCGAAAGAACGCCCTGATCCGGGGCGGCGGATACTGCACCGCAAAGGCTTTTTTACAGGTAGAGGATTATGAGCTTTTTTTTCGCCTGCACCGGCTGGGCATGCGGGGATATAATCTTTCCGAGCCGCTGCTGCGTTATTGGGAAGATTACGCATCCTATCAAAAGCGGACCTATCGCCGCCGGATACGGGAAGCAAAGCTGCGGTATCATGGTTTCCGCGGGCTGGGGATTTTAAACAGCGGGACCTTCTGCTATGTATTAAAACCGCTTCTGGTCGGTGTGATCCCGCCGCCGGTTCACCACTATATCCGCCGCCGTGTCAAGGCAGGCCCGGCAGCTTCGCGGGAGAAGCAGACTTGAGCGCCCGGATGCCGTCCGGCCGTATGGAGCAGTACCGCAGAATCCTGAAGCAGAGCTCGCGTCTGTTTCATGCGGTACAGGCAGTACCTTTGCCGGAAACAACGGACGAAAACTATACGCCGGCACTGGCAGGCAGTCATGTATTTGGTCCTGCACTCAGCGGATTTATGCTCTGGCTGCTTCGTGAAGCAGTAAACAGCGGAAAAAAGCGGCTGTATTTTCTGGCACGGGACGGTTATTTCATGTATCAGGCCGCACTGATTTTCTGCGAACGTCTATGCCTGCCGCTGGAATGCCGCTATCTGAGCTGCTCGCGCTATTCGCTGCGGGTACCTGTTTATCATCTGGATCACGAGTCTGCACTTGATTATGTCTGCCGGGGCGGAATCGGCGTTACCCTGCAAAAAATTCTTGCGCGGGCCGGACTGACTGCAGAAGAACAGAAAAAAACGGCAGACTGCCTGCGGCTTTCATGCGGCTTTGACGACGTGCTCCCTGCCGGGCAGCTGACAGCAATCCGCCGTCTTCTGGCAAATTGCCGTGTATTTCTTGCAGATATGGATCAGCATTCCGGGACCGCGTATCCGTTCCTCTGCGGTTATCTGCGGCAGGAGGGGCTGCTTGACGGGGTGCCGGATGCATTGGTGGACAGCGGATGGGTCGGTTCGATGCAGAAGACGCTGGACACCGTTCTGTCCCGGCTGGGACGTACCCAATCGCTGAGCGGGTATTACTGGGGGCTGTACGGTCTGCCGCCGGAAGCTGTTCGCCGCAATTATCACTGGTACGACTTCGGTCCCGGGAACGGCCTGCTGCGAAAAGCGGCGTTCAATAATTGTTTATTTGAGGCGGTATTTACCGCCCCGCATGGAATGACGGTCGGTTACCGAGAAGAAAACGGCGTTTATCTTCCCTGCTATGGCGGTATCAGTGAGGAAAGAGTCAAATTTATTGAACTGCTTGGAAGCTATATTTTGGCGTTTATCCGCGTGTTTGCAGACCAGACGGCTGCCGCCGCACCGTCCCGCAGGGAAATATGGGAAGCGCGGGCGACGGCGGGAAGGCTGCTGGCTATGCTGATGAAGCATCCGTCCGCACAGGAAGCACAGGTGTTCGGGCAGATCCCTTTTTCGGATGATGTTTTGGAGGGGAAAGAAAATTTTCTGGCGGCGCAGATGACAGAGCAGGAGCTCATGGAAAATCATCTGTTGTTCCGTCTGTTCCACAGAAAAAGCGTTATCAGGCAAAGCGCGTGGTATGAAGGCAGCGCTGTTCGTGACAGCGCCCGGCCGCGCCGTCATATCCGTGGATATACGCTGTATCAGTATCTGCTGTATTTGGACAGGCAGCTGCGGTATCGGTTCGGCGGCTGATGAAGGCGAAAAAATAAGCCAAAAGGAAAGGGAGCGGTTTTATTTGGAGCACATTGAAAAACGAAAGCATGGGCACTATGGCTTTGTGATCGCACAGCTGACATCGCGGGAGCTGAAGCGGAAATACGCGCGGTCCTATCTGGGGGTGGTATGGAGCGTGCTCAACCCTCTGCTTTCCATGGCCGTGCTGTCCCTTATTTTTTCCCGCCTGTTCCGGCGTTCCATCGACAACTATCCCATTTATTATCTGACGGGGTATATCCTATGGCAGACCTTTACCGGAGCAACGATCGCCGCAATGACCACGCTGGCTGACAATAAAATGCTGCTGCTTCGGGTAAAATTTCCCATGGATCTTTTCATTCTGGCAAGAGTCTATACCGCAATGGTGAATCTGGGGTATTCGCTGATCGCCTATGCGGTGATGCTGGCTGTTTTCCGGGTCCCGCCGCGCTGGACCATGCTGTTTTCCCCGGCAGTGATCCTGTGCCTGTTTTTCTTTGCGCTGGGCGTTTCTTATCTGCTGGCGGCCGCCTATGTCTTTTTTGGCGATATCAGGCACCTTTATACGGTATTTCTGACGCTGTGGATGTACTGCTCCGCCGTCTTTTACCCGGTCGGGCAGCTTCAGGGCTTTATGCGGACTCTGGTTGAGAATAACCCGCTGTTTATTTTTATTGACTGTCTTCGGACAGCCGTCATGCTGGGGCGGCTGCCGGGAACGGATCGGGTTCTGAAAATGCTTGTCTGGAGTATCGGGATGCTGCTGCTGGGCTTTTGGGTGTTCCGGAAAAACAAAAACAAAATTATGCAGCATATATAAACTGGGATCAGCGGGAAGGGAAGGAACTGCAACGATATGGAAACACAGGGAAAGACTGCGCAGGCGGAGATCGTGGTTGAAAACGTCACCATGCAGTTTCGGCGCGCCAAAGACGAGGCGGCGAGTCTGAAGGAAATGCTGATCCGCATGGTGCGGCGGGAGCATGGATATGAAACGTTTCTGGCGCTGGACAACGTCAGCTTTACCGTGAACCGCGGTGAGGTCGTGGGAATCATCGGGACCAACGGCTCCGGGAAAAGCACGCTTCTGAAGATCATTTCAGGTGCGCTGATACCTACTGCGGGAAGGGTGCTGGCAGACCGCTCGAAAATTCAGCTGCTGACACTTGGTACAGGCTTCGATCCTGAGCTGACCGGGCGGGAGAATGTTTATCTGAACGGCGCCATGATCGGGTACGGCAAAAAGGAGATCGACAGCCGCTATGGCGAGATCGTCCGTTTTGCGGAGCTGGATGGCTTTATGGAGGAAAAGGTGCGCAACTATTCCTCGGGTATGGTATCACGGCTTGGCTTTGCGGTCGCGACTGCGCGTGACGCACCCGAAATTCTGATTCTGGACGAGGTGCTCAGCGTCGGCGATCTGTTTTTCCGAAAAAAGAGCGAGGCGCGGATCCGGGAGATGATCCACGGCGGATCCACCGTGCTGATCGTTTCCCATACCCCTTCGGTTATCCGTAGCAACTGCACCAAAGCGGTCTGGATCGAAAAGGGCAGGCTGATCGCCGCAGGAGACCCAAAAACGGTCTGTGACGGCTATGAGAGCATGAGAAAGTAACCCGTGAAAAAGGGGAGGATGATATGAAGGAATGGCTTTACCGTCTGTTGGTCAGCCGCACGCCGCAGATAAAGGAGCGGTATCTGAACCGTCGAAACAGCGGAACCGGCCGGCTGTCCGGCCTTGCTTATCTTGTCTGGCTGAATTTGCGCTATGGGCTGATACCCGGCCGGCGGCAGGACATGTTTCTGCCGGATACCGCATTGCGCCTTCCCGGGGAGAGAAGCGAGTCGTCCCGGTCGGCACGGGAAGCCCCGGAGCAGTTTGCCCGCCGGCTGGCCGAGTTTGATATCGTTTCCTTTGATGTGTTCGATACTCTGCTGTTCCGCCCGTTTTCCGATCCCAGAGATATGTTCGGCCTGATCGGGCTGGAATTGAATTATCCCGGTTTTCAAAAGCTGCGCATCCAGGCTGAGGAACAGGCAAGACGGAAGAAATGGGAGAGCGGTGAAACGCGGGAGGTCACCCTTGGTGACATCTGGGAAATCATGGAACGGGAAACCGGAATCCCGCGGCAAAAAGGAATGGATGCAGAATGGGAATGGGAGCGGCGGTGCTGTTTTGCCAATCCCTATCTGCTGCAGACTGTCAAAGCGCTTTGCCAAATGGGAAAAACCGTGATTGCGGTCTCCGATATGTACCTTTCCCGAAAACAGATCGAACTGCTTCTGAAAGAGAACGGGTTTCCCCGGCTGACGGAGCTTTTTGTCTCCTCCGAGTACGGCTGCTCCAAAAGCAGCGGCGGACTGTATGATCTTCTGCGGCAGCGGTATGGAAGAAAAGCACGAATCATCCATATCGGGGATAACATATATTCAGATGTGAAATCTGCTTCTTCTCACGGCGTCGAAACAGATTGGTATCCCAACGTTAACAGCGTGGGAAAGCCGTTCCGCCCCGGAGACATGTCCGCCCTGACCGGAAGCATTTACCGCGGGCTGGTCAATGCGCACATTCACTGCGGGTTAATGCAATACTCCCCTGAATATGAATATGGATTCCTGTACGGCGGCTTGTTTGTGACAGGATACTGCAGATTTATTCACACATATTGTCAATGTTATGGAATCGAAAAAATTTTGTTTTTGTCGCGGGACGGCTGTCTGCTGCTGCGCGCTTACCGTGCGATGTATCCCGAAGAAGCGCACCGCACCGCATATGCCTGCTGGTCCCGTCTGGCTGCCGTCAAGCTGACGGCGGACATTTACAGAAGTGAATATTTTGAGCGTTTTTTATTCCACAGGACAGGCTCGCATATCACTCTGCGGCAGGCGCTGGACGGCATGGAACTGACCGATCTCCTGCCGAAGCTGTGCCGGGAGCGAAGCCTTGCGCCGGAGACAGTCCTGACGTATAAAACGGCCCGGGTTGTCAAACAATATCTGACAGAGCACTGGCAGGAGGTACTGTCTCATTACACGGAGCAGCAAAACGCTGCAAAATCCTATTACCAGGAGCTTTTGGACGGCTGCCGGACAGCGGCGGCTGTGGACATCGGCTGGGCTGGCAGCGGCGCGGTGATGCTTGACTGTGCCGTCAGCCGAATCTGGGGACTGTCCTGCCGCATCACCGGGATTCTGGCAGGCACCTTGTCGGCAAACAGTCCTGAGGCAGATGCTGCCTCCCCGCTGCTTTGGGGCGGCAGGCTTGTAAGCTATTTGTTTTCCGAGGCAAATAACCGGGATTTATGGCGGTTTCATGACGCAGACAAGAAACATAACCTGTACTGGGAGCTGCTGCTCGGGGCACCGGAGGGAAGTCTCATCGGATTCTATCCGAACCGGAACAACGCACGGGGCTGGCAGTGCCGCCTGAAAAAAAGCCATGCCGATCCTGCCAAAATCAACCAAATTCATCAGGGCGCCATGGATTTTGTACAACTGTTTCTGGAAACGGAAAAAAGGCTTGGGTTAACCGTCCCCATCAGCGGACGGGACGCCTATGCGCCGATGGCGGCTCTTTTCGGCAGACATAACCGGACATCCCGCAGAAAACTGGAGGATCTTTTAGATGAAGCGCAGATCGTCTGTTAAGCGGCCGATGGTACTGTACCATGCAGTCAGCTCCTATCAGCTGCTGGAAGTCATGCTCCATCGGAAACTGGTTCATTCTCAGGAACGGGCGGTTTTGCTTCTGCCCGACTTTATTACGGAAAAGTACCCCTGGTACCGGAAGCTGACTTCCTGTCACTTTTTTGATGAGGTGTACCTGTTCCCCTATCTGCATATCCCGCATACAAGCGAAGCACAGGTAACGGTTGATACGCTCGATGCCTGCCGTACTGTTCTGCCGTACCCTCTGACCGCTTTTCAGGAAGTCTATGTCGCGGGTGCACATTTTTATTTTTCTCTTTGTCTGATTCAGCAGCAGATCCCATTTGTGTTTTTTGAGGACGCCGCCGGAATGCTGAGCCGTTCAGAAGAGCTTAAAAAAAACCTGTCTGTCAGGTTTCCGCTTCACGCTCAAATCGCGGCAAAATACGGGTTGTTTGACGGAAGCTGTCCCGCTGTCAGTCAGATCGTTTGTCTGAAAAAAGCGCAAACCAGGGACGTATCAGATCATAAATATCAAAATTTTTCGGTTATGGATGCGCTGGCGGGGCTTTCCCCAAAAGAGAGGCGGCGTTTCTGCCGGATTTTCCTGAAGCATCCGCTCCATACATCGGCGGATGCAGTGCTGCTGACCCAGCATTTTGCCAATCTGGGGATTCTGTCAGAGAACGGACAGCGGCAGCTGTATGCATCTCTGCGGGACGGACCGCTGCAGGGCGTCAGGCTGGTTATTAAAAAACATCCCGATGACACGCTGGATTATCGTCTGATTTTTCCCGATGCCAGGGTGATCAGACAGGTGTTTCCGTCCGAGCTGCTGCCGTTCGTGTTCCGCAGAAAACCGAAAACGGTCTACACCTTCAGCTCGACCGGAGCAGAAAGCCTGAGCCCATATTTCTCGGTTGTCCGCCTGGACAGCGGACAGCCGGCAGGAAGGTGATTCTATGTCAGAAAACAGAGCGCTGGTGATCGTCAACTCGGTGTATCAGCTTATCAATGCAGTCCAGATCAAGCGGTCGCTGCTTCATGGCAGACCCGCCGACCTTCTGCTGACCGACATCCTGCCGGACGCGCGGGATTATCTGCCCCGGCTGGAACAAACCGGCCTGTTTGACCGGGTCATCTTTGCGCTGAGCATGGAGACCAATCAAAAATATGCGGGCGCCAAAGAGCCGGAGCTCAGCGAATGCTACCACAATACCGCGAATTTTCTCCGCTGGGCGCTGAGCGATGAACTAACGGATTATGCAGAGATTTATTTTTCCAATTATGACGTGCTGACCAGGATGCTGGCCTGCCGTTTTTATCACCAGCCCTGTGCCTTTATTTGGTATGAGGACGGCTTTTCGACCTATGTGATCGACTATCTGCGGGAGGACCGTGCGCCGGTCAACCGCCACCCCGACGGGCGAAAGATCAGGGACAAGGTGCAACGCGTCCTGCTGTACGAGCCTGCTCTTGCCATGCGGGGGGACAGACTCCCCAATGTAGCCCTGCCGAAGATCGACCGCAGGGACAGCGAACTGCGGGAGCTTTTCAACCATATTTTCGGCTATCGGGGCAGTGCGCGGCTGCCGCGCTTTATCTTTCTGGAGCAGTCCTTTCGCGCCGAGGGCATTCGTACCAACGATATTGACCTGATGCGGGAGTGCCGTGAAGCAGCGGGCGGCGATTTCATCGTTAAGCCGCATCCCCGCAACCGGGAGAATCTGCCGCAGGAAATGGGGCTGACCAGAAAGTACCCCGACCATATACCGTGGGAATTGTTTCTGCTCAATCTGCCGGAGGATGAAAAACAGCAGCATACCTTGCTGACCGTCTGCTCCAATGCGGCGCTGACCGGCCGTCTGGTCTTCGGACTGGATATGAACACCGTGATGCTCTACCGTCTGTTTGAAGGAAAGGTGCTCTGGAAGGAGGACGCCACCTTATGGCGGTATCTGGAGCGGTTTCGGCGGGAGTTTGCAGGACGGAATTATTATGTGCCTCAGACACGGTATGCGTTGAGAAACACACTGATGTTTTTGGGAGGACAAAATGGAAAATCAGATTAAGGTGTCGGTGATTATTCCCGTATATCAGGTGGAAAGCTATCTGGAACGGGCAGTTGATTCCGTTTTGGCGCAGACGCTGGAGGAAAAGGAGATCATCCTGGTGGATGACGGAAGCACAGACGCCTCTCCGCAGATCTGCGACTGCTATGCGCAGTCGTATCCCGAGCTCATCCGGGTCATACACAAACCAAACGCAGGCCTCGGCATGGCGCGCAACAGCGGTGTGGAAGCTGCAAAAGGGAAGTATGTTGCATTCCTGGATTCGGATGATACGGTGGAGACGGAGATGTATGAGCAGCTGTATCAAAAAGCGGAAGCAGGAAATTATGACATAGTGATGTGCGATGTGAACATTATCTATGTGGAAGAAAACAGACAGTCGCTGTCCAGGTCCTATCCATCGGAAGAGATTGACCTGCCCGACTATATCGCGAACGGAAACAATATCACATACAGCGTCAACAAGCTGTTTCGGCGGGAAATCTGGGAAGAAAACCGCTATGAAAAAATGCTGTTTGAGGATATCGCACTGATTCCTGCGCTGATGACGCGGTACCGACGGGTGGGATACGTCCAGAAAGCGTTTTACAACTATTACCGGCGGCCGAACACCATCTCCACATCATTTACGGGGAGTATGGCGGATATCATCCGCGCGTTCCAGATGTTTCTGGATAACAGCAGCCCGGCATACCGGGAAGAGGCGGTTTACTGCATCGCCAAACAGCTGTACTGGAACATGACAAAGTCGCGGGTGCTGTTCCAGGCGGATTTTATCACGTTTCTGCAAAAAAATGAAAAGGACTTCCGGCTCAATCGCTTTCTGCCAAAGGACCCGCAGACCAAAAAGCTGTTGGACTTTCTGGAGCAGAGAGTCCTGCCGGAACGGTTCATCTGCCCGCATATCGGACGGGAAATCCCCGCGGCATATTTCGAGCAGCTGCGGGAGCATTTTCCTCACGCAGAGCTTGTCCTTGCGGATGAAAATTTTTTTGCAGCAGAGCAGCCGCCCGCATCGGTTCGTGCGGCCATGACGGCCGGAAACACCGCCTTTGCCGAGGAATATCTCGCCCTGCGGATCCTCTGCGACCAGGGCGGGATCGTGCTGATGCCCTGGATGCGGGCGAATTTGAATCTCAAGCGGCTCCGGCTGAATCGTATTTTCTTCGGGTTCCGAGGCGGCGAGGAGCTGGAAACCGGATGCTTTGGTGCAGAGAAAAGCCATTACGTTATTCAGGCACTGCTTATGACCTATCAAACGGAAAATCTCTACAATCAGGCGTTCCTGCCTCTCAGGGAAAGACTGCGGGACTTTTTGATTTTACGGTTCGGGCTGAAGCCGAACGGGAAAAGCCAGCTGCTCAAAAAGGAGATACAGGTCTGTTTGCCGAGTGTCCTTTCTTATGACATGCAGAATGGGGAAAACTGCTGCAAACGGGCGGATATCCCGGTCCCGGAGGGCTATCAGGCGGTAGAGGACGATGTGCTGAGGCTCTGGTCCGGCCGGATTCTGGAGAACTGGAATCTCTATAAAAAAGCGTTGGGCAGCGGCAAACCGCTTTCGCCGGATGCGTCCCCGCCTGCTGCACTCGGCGGAATTACCGAAGGGGAACTGGAAAGACAGCTTCATGAATTGGCAAAGCTTTACGAAAATTCGACCAGCTGGCGGATCACACGCCCGGTTCGGGCGCTGTCCGATCTCGTCAAAAAAATAGCAAGGAAAGGGTGAAAATCATGCGGACAATCGCAGTCATTCCGGCACGGTACGGCTCCAGCAGACTCCGGGGAAAACCCCTGATGGACATCTGCGGACGGCCGATGCTATGGTGGGTCTATCATCGGGTCAGACAGTCCAGAAGCATTGACGGCGTTTATATCGCGACCGACCATGATGAAATCATGCAGACCTGCCGTCAGTACAGCATTCCCTGTATGATGACGGACAAGGAGCACAAAACCAGCACCGAGCGGGTGTATGAGGTGGCAAAATTTTTGCCTGCGGACATCTATGTCTGTGTCAACGGCGATGAGCCGCTGATTGAGCCGTCTATTGTGGAAAAGGTCGTACCGGAGCGTGTGGAGGGATTTTTTGCCGCCAATCTGATGACGAAAATATCCAGTCCGGTGGAAACGGTGGATGACACCAACATCAAGGTCGTGACCGACGAAGCGGGAGACGCACTGTATTTTTCCCGCAGTCCCATCCCGCATCCCAAAGCCAGCATCCGGTTTGATTATTACAAGCATCTGGGCGTGCTGGCCTATTCACCGGAGGCGCTGCGCTTTTTTGCCCGGACGCCCAGAGGCAGACTGGAGCAGGTGGAGGACATCAACGAGCTTCGGTTTGTGGAACACGGCAAAAAGCTGCGGATGATTCCGGTGGATGCGGACACCCTTTCGGTGGATACCCTCAAGGATCTGGATTATGTGCGTCATGTGGTTGCGGAAAAGATAAAGAAAGGGGAGCTGAGATTATGAGCCAGCCGCGGATTCAGGTTCTGGACTGCACGCTGCGGGACGGCGGCTACATCAACGACTGGCGGTTCGGCAGACGGACCATTGCAGCCGTTCTTGACAAGCTGGAGCAGGCGGGCATCGACATTATCGAATGCGGGTTTCTGACCCGTATGGTAAAAGAGGACGGCTGCTCCCTGTTTGGCGGACCCGACGAAATCAAGGGATTGCTTCCGAAACGGGAAAGAACATCAATGATCGTCGCTATGATTGCAATCGGGGAAAAGGAGCTGCATCCCATAGAACTGCCGCCCTGTGACGGCAAAAGCATCAGCGGGATCCGGCTGACCTTTCACAGGCAGGAGATCAATCAGGCCGTCGAATGGGCAGGCATCATCATGGATAAGGGCTACAAGGTATTTATGCAGCCGGTCGGGACAGCGTTCTACAGCGACATCGAGCTGCTGGAACTGGTGAAAAAAATGAACGCACTGCGGCCCTATGCCTTTTATATTGTGGACACCCTGGGCAGTATGTACCGCGGAGATGTTTCCCACCGTTTTTATCTGATTGACAAAAATATGGCACCGGAAATCCGTCTGGGCTTCCACGGGCACAACAACCTTCAGCTTGCCTTTTCCAACGCGCAGGTACTGGGGAAAATCCAGACGCCGCGGACGCTGATTCTCGACTCCTCGGTTTATGGCATGGGACGCGGCGCGGGCAATCTGCCGACCGAACTGATCACCCAGTATATCAACCGCAGCATTGCACCGCGGTATGACGTGACAACGGTCATGGACATCTATGACGGATATATCGCGGCAATCCGCAGAGAATACGACTGGGGCTATGCAGTACCTTATCATATTGCAGCCAGCAGCGTCTGCCATCCGAACTATGCTTCCTATCTGCTGAACAAACAGACCCTCACCATGAAGGATATCAAAAAAATCATTGAGTCGATCCCGGCGGAGTATCGGGTGTTATATGACCAGAAGCTGATTGAAGAGCTGTATGTCCGGTTCCAGAGCAGAAAAATCGACGACAGTGAATCTGTGTTCACACTGTCTCAGATGATGGCGGGGAAAAAGCTGCTGCTTCTGGCTCCGGGGAAAAGTCTCTTGCAGCATCGCGGCACAGTCCTGTCCCGGATCGAAAAAGAAAATCCGTTTGTTATCACCATTAATTTTGCAGACCCGCTCTACCGTCCAAATGCCTGCTTTATCAGCAACCATAAACGGCTGGACACCATCGGTCAGGAACTTGCCGCGTGGAAAGAACTTCCGGTCATCCTGACATCCAACCTGCCGGCCGGGATCAGGGATTGTCTGTATGTTGACTATGACAGCTACACCAACGGTGATGAAATGATTTCCGACAATGCGGGACTGATGCTGCTGAGCCTGCTGAAGAAATGCGGTGTGCAGCATGTCATGCTGGCCGGATTTGACGGCTTCCGCCACAGCTATGGGGAAAATTACTACAGCGAGGATCTGGACTTTGGTGCAGACCAGCGGGAAGCAGAGGAAAAACAGCACAGAATGAGAAAAAAACTTCAGGAATTTGCGCACACCACTCAGCTGGAGTTTCTGACTCCTTCTGCATATGAGTGGAAAAACACAGCAGAATAATCAGAGAGAAAGGAACGAACCGATGAACAATGCCATCCCGCCGGCGTGTTTTTCGGATTTCGGAAGGCGAACGAAATGAAGCGGTGCGTTGTATTTGATATGGACGGTACGCTGGTCAACTCCTATCCGGGAATATTTGATTCCTATGCATGGACATTTCAGCGTCTGGGAATTCCCTTTTCAGGGGATGCATTTGTCAAAAAAGCCATCGGGGCACCTTTGCCATGGGTGTTTGAACACCTGTGCGGGCTGAACGCCTTACAGACTGCGGCAGCGATCAGGTACTACCGCAGTTATTATGCCGAAAAAGGGAAATGCGGCGTCACCGTTTATGACGGGATCGGCGGCATGCTGAAACGGCTGAAGCACGCGGGCTGTCTGATAGGAACCGCTACCTTGAAAAAAGAAGTCTTTGCCCGGGAAATACTGGAGCAGTTTCAGCTGTCGTCTCTATTCGATTTGATCTGCGGAACCGACGGGCGTGACAGCTTTACGAAAGCAGGCCTGCTGCGGCGGTGCATGAATGCCCTGAGCGTCTTGCCGGAGGAAACGGTTCTGGTGGGAGACAGTCTGTTTGACAAAGAAGGCGCAGAGGAAGCAGGCGTGGATTTTCTGGCAGTCACCTATGGCTTTGGTTTTCAAACGCCGGAAGAGCAGAAACAGCTGCCTGTGGGAATGACAGCCGCCTCTGCGGAAGAGATTGCCGATATTCTGCTGAAAGGAGAGAAACAGGGATGACAGCACGCAAAAAAGTGATTTTAGGTATTATAGCGGGCGTATTGGTGTTTTTGCTGCTGGCCGCAGCCGCCGTGGGCGCTTATTATTCCGTCATCCTAAAACGGACGCTGGAACAGGTTGCCGCTCCGCAAAAGCAAAACGTTGTTTTTTCCGTCTATGTCCTGGCTGATGACGCCGCAAAGGGGCTGGAGGACACCGCAGCGCTTTCTTACGGCATCAATCGCTCGGAACCGGATCAGGACAGCATGACGCGTGCGCTGGGCGAGCTTGGCGAAATGCTGGGCAAAGAACTGCATACGGTCGGCTATGATAGTCTGTTTTCCCTCGCGGACGGGCTTCAGCAACAGGAAATTCGTGTCATCCTGCTGAATGAGGCGCTTCTGGACAGCCTTGCGGAAACAGAAGGATATGAGTGGACGGCGGAGGGACTTCGAAAGCTGGAATCCGTATCGATCGGGCAGGAAGAACTGACAGCAGAGCATACAGAAGGCCAGAGCGGTACGGCTGAGGAATCTGTTCGGCCCCCGTCCGAACTGCCGCAGGGCTTTGTGGTCTATATCAGCGGAATCGACCGCTACGGCGGACTGACAGCGCGCTCCCGCAGCGATGTGAATATTCTTGCGGCTGTCAATACGAAAACCAAAAATATGCAGCTTGTTGCAACCCCGCGGGATTATTATGTGACTTTTTCCCGGGCGAAGGGGCAAAAGGACAAGCTGACCCACGCGGGTATCTATGGGGTAGAAATGTCGGTTGACGCACTGGAACGGTTATACGGCGTCGAGATCGACTACTGGCTCCGGCTGAATTTTACGGGGTTCGTGGAGATTATTGACGCGCTCGGCGGGGTCGAGATCTATTCAGAGCATACTTTTACCGTAAAGAACATCAAAACATATCAGACAGGGATGAATCAGGTCAACGGACTGGAAGCATTGGCCTTTGCCCGGGAGCGGTACAGCTTTGCCAACGGAGATTACCAGCGTGCCAAAAACCAGATGGAGGTCATCCGCGCCGTGATCGACAAATGCACCTCACCTGCACTGCTGAAAAATTACCGTTCCGTCATGGACGGGATTGCCGGCAGCTTTTCCACCAATATGCCCGAAGATCAGATTCTTTCTCTCGTTAGGATGCAGCTGGCATTCGGCGGAGAATGGAAGGTATCCTCCTATACGGTAAGCGGTACCGGTGCTTCCCGGGAGACCTATTCGATGCCGGGACGGAAGCTTTATGTCATTCTGCCGGACCAGAAATCTGTCAGTCAGGCAAAGGCGTTGCTGGCCGGCGTATAGAACGGCAGCAGCCCGGTCGGCTATTCGGAAACCAGTTATATAAGAAGAGCATTTTTAGGCGGGAAATATGCGGCTGCCTGCTCTGCCATTGTGAATCTTGCGTAACGGCTATGAGCTGCAAGGAGCTCACCGGTGACATGAGGCAAGCTGTCGGTTTCATCTGCTTTGTCAATAAAAAAACAGGGGGTAACGGCGTATCACTGCCGTTACCCCCTGTTTTTAAATTTCCTGTTCTGCCATATTTTCGCTGTCCAGATTGCTCAGAATGTATTCCAGGTCCTGCTGGAGCAGCTCGAGCCGTTCGTTCAGCAGCATGATTTTTTCCTCTGTGCTGCGGGCGGAGGAAATCTCACGCGACGGTGTAAAATAGACTCTTGCCATATTTTTCCCCCTCATCCATTGTAGCTTTTATAAAAACGGATGGATTTTCCCATCCGGAATGATACGGTAGATCCGCCTGATATATGGGATTGTCAGTTTCCCCGTGCCCTCAAACCGCAGGCGGTAATGCTCGCAGGGCGGAATCCTGACGCGCAGCTCCCGCGCGTCTGCATGCGTTATAGTCCCTTCAAAAAGCGTCTGCCATTCTCCGCTGTCAGCGGAAACAGACACACTGAGCGATACATTCTGTTCCGGCTGAACACGAAATGCAATGGCAGACAGCTTTTTCTTTCCCGGCTCTGTCTCGTACAGCTCCTGTGTCGTGAAATGCCAGGACACGGGAGCTGCGGCATGATCAAACCGCACAGGATCATAACGGTATATTGCCGCGCTGTTATCTGCTTTATCCAGAAAATAAATCTTTCCGCCATAGCTGCAGGCTGCGGCGACCGCACCGTTCTCCAAGGGCTCCCATAGTTTCGTCCACTCTCCGGATGTGGAGTCATAGGAAAATTCGCCGATATAATAGGTATTGTCGAAGCCACAGGCGCCGCTTTGCGCGAGTCTGTCCGACAGCAGCGGGAGTTTTTGGGAAACAAGGACAGGGATCCCGCTGCCTGCATATGCCATAACGCCGCCTTCGGAAAGAAAATATAACACACCGTTGCAGACTGCGGCAGTACGCGGATTGATACAGCCGATGTCAGCCGCTTTCACCAGTTCAAACGGTTTTTTCTCCTGATAAAGCAAATACATGGCATCCTTTTGAAAGAAAACCGGACGCGATTTGTACAGGATCCCGCAGGTAAAGCTGCGGCCCGGCATCAGGAGCTTCTGAGCGGCCAGCGGCTTCAGCGCGTCGCTGTCCTCTGTATATTTTTCCCAGTCCTCCAGGGAACCATAGTATCCGATGTGAAGCGCATCGTTTTGATAGATCATCAGCCGGTTGCGGTATGTCAGCATCCCGATTGAACCGAACGGCGGACTGCCAAGCAGGGCCGTCATATCAACACTTTGGGTTTGTGCACCGGCAGAATTAAAGCGGACCAGCCGGATGCTGCCCGATTTTTGCGCCAGAATCACCAGATCACCCAAAAAACAGGCGGCCGCCAGAATGCTTTCCCCGTTTTCCAGCGTAATACCGGCCTGAGCGGGGGAACCGTCCGCCGCAAAAAAACGGCGGACAACCGGCTGACCGCCGCCCGGTATTTCCAGCATTTCGTGACCGTCCGGGGAGAGCAGGTCACAGCCGTCTCCAGGTGTTCCTGTCTGCTTTACCCGCGGATTACAGGCTGTTAGAACGGGAAAACCGGACGCCGAAATGCCGCAGCAGTCGGAAAGCGAGTCGTCAGATGCTCCCGGTCTGTTGTCCAGCCCGGAAAAGGCGGTTTCTGTTTTGATCGTCCGCTGGATTTGTTCCAGCTTTGGCAAAAAGAACATGCCGTTCTCCTTTCTCCGGTGTTACCACAGGTTGACGTTTGAGTCGAACCGGACCGGCGACTGTTCAAAGGAAATCCTTCGGAAAGCGGCTGCCGCGTTGTTGTACAGGATACAGTAATTGCTGTATTCCGCAAGATCGCCGCTGTAAAGAGCCAGCTGGCCTAAAACATAATACAGCAGCAGGTCTTCCTTATAGGCATTGCTGTTTTTATCATAGCTGTCTTCACAGGTTCTGGCGACCGCATCGTTGATAAAGCCAAGGAGCTCCTCATCCGTCAGCTCGGTCGGTCGGATCTTTTTGATTTTTTCGATCAGTTCGTCGTACATTTTATCTTTGTGCCATACCGGTTATTGCGCCCGGTATTTTCCTTTCTTTTGATGTTAGTTTCGCCTGCCGATGGAATCGCTGACTTCGATCGCCAGCTGGGACTGTGCCTGTGCATGTTCAAGCACTTCGGCTACAGAGACGGGGACCTTCACATCCACACCGCGCTGGATCAGATAGACTCTGCCGTTGATGATGACCTGGACGTCTCTTTTGTAGCGGTCGCTGTCCTTATACAGCCGGATTGTTTTGGTTGCGGGTGCTTTTTCTTTGGTGTTTGCTGCCATATGACATTCTTCCTTTCTGAATCAATGAAATAGTATCCCGCGGCCGGGTGGGACCGCGGGATGACAGATAAGATAAGCGGGCAGTCAGAATTTGTCTGTCTGCCTGATGCTTAGATTTCGTACTGCGACGCGGTCTCGACCCTTACCATGAAGGCATCGGTCAGGATGCAGGCCGTTTTGGTTGCCTTCCAGCCCACAGAGGAGCGCTGGTTGAGCGGATCGGCCGTACCTGCGGAGCCCTTTGGCTTGATGATCATTTCCAGACCGCCCCCTTCGATGCTGGTTGTGCCATAAGCGTCTGCGCCAAGGAACAGGGTGGAATAAATGTCGATTCCGTTGCTGCCGCCTTCACCCGGATAAATTATGGCGTTATCCTGTGCACTTACAGCGGTATCCAGCGTCAGCGCAGAAGCAGTGTTGGCAGTGACCTTCGCCCGGGTATCGCCGATCAGGACATATCTGCCGGTCAGCGCATTTTCGGCGACCGTACCTCCGTCAAAGGAGACCGTAGCCGATGCGTTTACCTGTCCGTTGACGGTCAGCGTCCGGCTGTCGGAGGCGAGGTCATCTCCGTGGAAGATTTTTGCTTCTGATGTTTCAACGAACCGTACGCCGTAGAGCCTGCCGATCTCCCCGGCATAGACGTTTTTGGGCTGATAGGTGTTGAGCGATTCCCACTTGGGATCGTTCATCAGGTCATAAGCCACATCCGGATGAATGATCGCAACATAATCGCCGTCGATCCGCTTCGCGTTCATTCGCTTGAGGGTGGTAACTGCGCGTTTGACTGCCTTGACGGTCAGGACATCCTCTGCGGTCAGGGCTGACCGGGAGACTTTGCTGCCTTCTCCATACTGGACATTGGTGCCCCCGTTTAGAATTTCGCGGACAACACTGTCAAGCGACAGACCTGCCTGATCGCCCAGAACACGTCCCGCTTCTGCGATATTATAATCGACTGCGGTCATGTCCAGCAGATCGGAGGTGGTCACATAATCGCCGTATTGTTCTACTGTGGCAGAAACCTTTTCCCAGTCCAGATTTTTTCCGTCAGGCGTCACACCCTCCGTCAGCGGCGTTGTAGTCTTGGGAAACGGGTTCAGCCGGCGGAATTCGATCGTTTTGCCGCTGTTTGGCGGAATTGGCTTTTTCTGGCCGAACTGGTCATGTACCAGATTGGGCACAGCATTTTTGATGACAATTTTATCGTAAAAGGTTTTCATCTGCGGGGACATTTCCTTGCCGTCCCCGGTTTGAACGGTTGTGTTGACATTACTCATGCTTATGTTTCCTTTCTTCGGTTCATGAAGCCGGAGAGAAAATTTTTCTCTCCGGCTTGCGGCTGCCAGGCTGAGAAGCCAGACACTTTCAGCAGGATGCGCACCTCTCTAAAAGGAAATGCTTTCCCCTCTTTGGACGCGCTCCAGAACGGCGTCGATCTCGTCATTGTTCATTGCGGCAACGTCCGGATGAAATGTCCCGGCAGTGCTTCCGGCCGCTGCATTCTCCGGCGGCCGGCTGCCTCTGGCCATAATATTGCAGATGACGCGATGCTCTGCCTGTTCGGCGAGCCTGCGCGTAACATCTTTGAGGTGAAGCGCGTCATAGGCCTCCTTGACTGTAAAGCCCTGGGAAAGCAGAGCCAAAAATTTTGGATCTGCTGCCGTTTCAGCGGGATCGACCGTGTCATAGACGGAATCCTGCTGGGCCAGATCGGCCAGCTCTTTTGTCAATGTTTCCATGCCTTGTCCATGCCGTGCGGCCGATGCCTTATCCGATTCACCAGACTGCGGCCATATTCCTTTCAGCAAGGATTCCAGCTGCTCCAGCTTTTCTGCGGTTTTTCTGGCGTTTTTGAGACGCTGTCCTAAAATTCTGTCAAAATGCTGTTGGTACTCCTCTTGCGTGGCAAATATTTTGAATGGTTTGCTTGGTTCGGGTACACCGTCTGTCCCGGTAATGCTGCTTGCGGTGTCATTGGCGGCAGACTCTGTCTGCCGGTTTTGAAATTCTTCTGTCATGACAAAATTCCTTTCTGCGTATTGTTTGATACGGTGCTGAAGGGGGAGAGTCGTTTGGAGCTGCAACGGAAGTCTGCCGCCTGTCGGGAATGTTTGCCTAAACGGCGTGTTTGTCGGCTGTATTCCGTTATATAAGGTGCTGTGCGCGGCGGTCTGCCCTTCCGCCGGCGATGCGTCCGGTTCCATAACGGTTCTCTCACTTTCTGCACCTTAACGATATCATGAGGAGAAACGGACATGCAAGGACATCCTGAGTTTTGCATTTTAACGAAAAAATCAGCGTGCAAGATTTTCACTTGCACGCTGATTTTCCATTCGGTTATCTATAACGGCTGGTTATATTTTTCTTTTTCTGCGAACTGCCGGGAAGACGCCAATCGCCGTTATTGCAGCCAGAAGACCGGCCGCAGCACAGACCGGTGCTTCTGCACCTGTGTCAGGCTGCCCTTCTGTCGGTTTGCTTTCGGTATCTGCAGAGTCCGGACCTAATGCTGCAATCTGCTCTGTTTTTTGATACCCACATTCTGTGCAGGTCTGTACCTTTGTGCCTTCCTTTGTTTCGGTCGGTTCATCGGTCACAATCCAATCGCCGAACTTATGCGTTTCTTTTTCGGTTGTTTCGCCGCAGAATGTACATTCTTTCCAATGCTGGTTTTCATTTTGCTTCCATGGGGACCATTCATGCACATGCGTCCATTGAGCGGTGTAAACAGCATCGGCTGATACTGTTTCGGATACTGCCGGCGTCCAGCCGTCAAACCGGTAGCCGTCACGGGCAGGAGCGCCGTCAAATTCGGGAGTTTGCGCACCCTGCACCAGTCCGCTGTAAACCTGATCTTCAAAAATGTCCTCGTCTGCAACGCCGTCCGTATAAGTAACAGAAAAAGCCCTGACCAGCTCCCATTCCTTTTTGTCCTGACTGTCTTTTGGCATGATTACCGCGCCGATCTTGTTTTTTAAAGTAAACGTGCCGCTGCCGGATGCCCCGGCGGTAATGTATGTTCCCGGCTTTACGCCGTCGATCACGTCTTCTCCCGTATCTTTTCCCGGTATGATTTCGATCATTGTTTCACCATGAACTGCACCTGGAACGGCAAATTTTGCTCCGGAGTCCATTATGATGGTGCCGCCGCCGTAAAAATCTCCTGTAACTCCCTCGGAAAGAGAGTTCATCAGGCAAAGAGTTCCGCCCTTTGCGACGGACAGGTCGATGATGGATGCCGGATAGATGCCGCCGTCTTCCCAGCCGTCCCAAAAGTCTCCGTCCCCGCTTAGTGTGAGATATCCGCCGTCCCGGACTTCGAGTTTTCCCATGACGATCCCATAATTATAGCTGTCGATCCCCTTGATTTGTGTTGGATTGTCCGCAGAACCGTCAATAATATAGTATTCTGCATCTTTTCCACATTCACTGACGCCAAGACATTCCACAACTACGCCGCCGGATAGAAAAATTTCTGCATCCAGCCCGGTATTATCTGCAAATCCGTTGGGGATAATTTCTGTATACCGGCCGCTTTGGATTTGTATGGTGTTTCCGGCTTCTGGCTCCGTTGGAAGCGGGGGATAAATGGTGGCGCTGCCTGCCGCAACACATGGATAAGGCGTGTAAGAACTGTTTGGATAGGGCAGCATCGTCATGTTTGCGCCGATCGTCAGATCATGCCCGTTGGCGTATAGACTGAACATTCCGATACTGCTGGTGTTTTTGCTGCAGTCAATGATCAGATTCTCCATAACCGTGTCTGCGCCAAAGGAAAGTGCTGTCATACTTGCTTCGCCGGGAATCAGTGTTCCGCGCTCATCCGTTTCGTCATAGTCTCCGGAAATGGTAACGGCCTTTTCTGACAGCGGAACAAAGGAATCCGGAACCGTGCTGGTCCCCGCGACAATAATTTTGCTTTCGTCCGGAACCAGCTCATAAGCCTTTTCCCAAGTTTTTACTGCGGTCTGAACACTGCTGCCGTCATTGCTGTCGTTCCCGCTGTCGCTGATATAAACCACAGCAGCTTCATTAGACTGAGCATAGGCAATGCCTCCTGCCGCTGTAATCATAAGTGCAAGACAGAGACATGCCGCCCAAAAGCGCCTGAGAGGAATTTCCTTTTTCATAATCATTGTTCTTTCATTGATATTTTTACTGCACATCATCAGAGGCAGTAGAAAAGCGAAAAAGAAACAATTTAAAATTATTACTATAAGTGTATTTTAAAACAAAAACACAATTATGTCAAGTGTAAATACACTTGTAATAGCTTAATTACTATTGGCATTTCCGATAATCTATTAATAAGGAAGTGATGCTCTGATGGTAAATGATTACTCTCTCATCGGCAGACGTCTGGCAGCTTTTCGCAAGGGAAAGAAGCTGACACAGGAAAAGCTGGCCGAACGCACGGACCTTGCTAATAACTATATATCCAATATCGAAAACAACCGGTCTATTCCAAGCTTGGAGACTCTCGTCAAGCTCTGTACTGCTTTGGATATTACGCCGAATGATTTGCTGATTGGAACGTCTAATATTTCCAAAGACTATTTGACGGATGAATTATATGATAAGATCAAAAACTGTACCCCAAAGGAAAAAAGACTGATTGACGGATTCATTCAATTGCTGATGACGGAACGGGATAAATAAAAACAGCGTGCAATTCAAAATTGCACGCTGTTTTTAACATCCCTGTCCGTCAAACAGCGGGATGAAGCTTTCCTCCGCCGTCCCTTCCTCCTGAATGAAGCCGTTTTCCACGCCAAGCTCCACCGCGTAGTCCACCAATGCATCGTAGTCCCGCTGCGGGACTTTACAGTTGATTTCAGGATAAGCCTTTGCCCGCGCAAACGGGGTATATTGGTTCATCAGACTGATATAAATCCGGTTCCCATACCGTTTGTGCAGATAACGCAGAATCTCCCGCGTTTCCTCATAGTGCCCCGGCAGGATCAGATGGCGGACGATTACCCCTCTTTTCATCATGCCGTCCTCATCAAAGGACGGGAGCCCCGCCTGTTCTGTCATGATGTCCAGCGCGGCTTTCACCACGTCTGCATAATCGCCTGCCGCAGAATAACGGGAGGCAGAGCCGGCAGACGCATATTTGAAATCGGGCAGATAGATATCCACATGGGAGTCAAGCAGACGGAGCGTTTCCGCCCGCTCATAACCGCTTGTGTTGTATACTACCGGCAGGGACAGCCCGTCTGCTTTAGCGGCGTCCAGTGCGGTGATGATTTGGGGAACATAGTGGGTCGGGGTGACAAGGTTGAGATTGTGCGCACCTTTTTTCTGCAGCTCCAGAAAAATTTCGGCAAGGCGGGAGAGCGTGATCTCCTTTCCGAGGTGATCATGGCTGATCTGACTGTTTTGACAATAAACGCATTGTAGGGTACAATAAGAGAAGAACACCGTTCCGGAGCCGCGTTCTCCCGACAGACACGGTTCTTCCCAGTAGTGGAGCGACGCCCGGCCGACTCTGACCGTGCTGTCTGCACCGCAGAAGCCGCGTTCTCCTTTGTTTCGGTTGACGCCGCAGCAGCGGGGGCAAAGACGGCAATGATTGAGCAGTTCCAGCATGGATATCATCCTTTGCAAAAAAGTGGGGGAAGTATATATGAAGCTGTATCATGGCAGTTCGATCAGGGGACTGACGCAGCTGTGTCCTTTTCTGTCTGAACATGGCAGGCCATATTTGTATCTTTCATCCAGTATCGTGGTCGCGGGTTTTTACACGGTTTGGCGTGTGGAACGTCCTTACAGCTGGTTCCCATATGGATTCTCCGATGGCGTTCCCATATATACAGAGTATTATAAAAATGCCCTGGCGGATGTTTACCGCGGCAGGCAGGGATATATTTATCATTGCAGTCCTGCCGGGGCGCTGGAAAACCCGACCGGGATTGAGCAGGTACTGGTATCAGAACAGCCGGTCGATGTGGCCGGCGTATTGGAGATTGCGGATATGTACCGCTGGCTTTTGGAGCAGGAACAGGCGGGAGCGCTTCTCGTCCGGCGGTATGAAGCATTAACAGAGCGGGAGCTGCTTGGCATCGAACAGCTGATAGCAAAGGAAATCCGTGTTCACAGGCTGATAGAGAACCCGCAAAACAGCTATGCGCGGTTTCTTGCTGAAAGATTCCCCCAAATTTGGACACAGGAAACTGTTTAGGTCTCTTTTCAGGAAAGGAAGAACGAACATGAAGAAAGTAAAATGGCGCGGCGGCGCCCTTCTGGCGCCTTTGCCGCCGGTGCTGGTCTCCTGCGGGACGGCGGAAAAACCAAATGTGTTCACGGTCGCCTGGACAGGGATCATCAGCACCATTCCGCCGAAAACCTATATTTCCGTTCGCCCTTCCCGCTTTTCGTATGGGCTGATTCGGGAATCGGGAGAGTTTGTCATCAACCTTGCGACGGCGGAGTTGATCCGTGCCGTTGACTACTGCGGCGTCCGTTCCGGCCGGGACGTCGATAAATTTGAACAGATGCATCTGACGCCCATGCCGGCAGGAGAAGTGTCCGCGCCGCTGATCGGCGAGTGTCCCTTATCATTGGAATGCCGCGTCACACAGGTGATTCCGCTCGGTTCCCATGAGATGTTTCTGGCGGATATTCTGGCTGTACAGGTAGACGAGCGGCTGCTTGACGCAAACGGTAAGCTGCATCTAGACCGCTGTGGGCTGGCAGCATTTGCACACGGCGAGTATTTTGAACTGGGACGGAAAATCGGGTCATTCGGCTTTTCTGTCCGCAAAAAGCCCCGCAAAACAGGAAAAAAACGAAAGGGTGCGCTAAAATAGCAGGAGCATCGTCCCGTCTGCCGGCAGACGGGACGATTTTTCTACCATCCCAGCAACAGGGCAAGCATCAGTAAAACGGCAAGCCCAATCAGGTTGGCTGCGGTAAACCAAGCCAGATAGCGCCCTGTCCTGTGCTTTTTTGACTGGAAATACAGCTTTAGGGAAATCAGGCTGGCAAGGGATGCGACCGGGGTCCCCAGGCCGCCGATATTCACGCCTGCCAGAAGCCCGCGCCAGTCGCCGGTGAAGCCGGAAAGCAGTACGGCAGCCGGGACGTTGCTGATGACCTGACTGGCCAGAGCGGAGCTCAAAAGCGTGCTTTGTTCCAGCACCCCGCTCAAAAAGCTGCTGACAGCAGGGATCCGTCCCAGATTGCCGGAAAAGATGAAAAAGCAGCAAAAGGTGAGCAGCAGACTGAAATCTACCCGCAGAAGGAGCCTGGGGCGGACAAACAAAAAGCAGACAATCACCACAGCGGTCAGCACCCAATAGGGCAGAATACGGAACACCGACAAGAGGCAGAGCAGAAACAAAACTGTATAAACGGCCAGCCTGCCGGGGCTTGAAATTTTTGCAGCCTGGGGAAAAGAAACCGATATCCGGCTGTTTTTGGTACACAGCGCGGCGGAGGTAAGTCCCAGAAGGCTGACCAGCGTCAGCGGCAGCATAACGCCGAAAAATTGGCTGCCTGTCAGCTGATAATACGAGTAAAGATAAAGATTCTGCGGGTTTCCCACCGGTGTTGCCATGCTGCCGAGATTTGCGGCAACCGTTTGCAAGACTACGGTTTTAATCATCAGATGTTCTGCCCCTGCCGCCTCCAGCACCATCAGGGTAAATGGGACAAAGGTAATCAGCGCGACATCATTTGTCACCAGCATGGAGACAAAAAACGGAAGCAGCACCAGAATCAGCAGCAGCGCCCGCAGGCTTTTCTGCCCCCGCAGCAGTTTCTGGGCGAGCAGTCCAAACAGGCCGCAGTCCTGCATTCCAAGAATGACCGCCATCAGACAAAACAGCAGGCATAAGACCCGCAGATCAATATATTCCAGATAAGTCATATCCGGCGGTACAGCAAACATAGACAGTATTGCACATACTGCCGCGATACAAAGGACTGTTTCTTTTTTGAAAAACGCGATGATTCGTCTCATAAGCGGCATCCTTCTGAAGTCATTGTTGTGATGCCATTATAGCATGTTTTGTCACAAAATTCAATTTGGACAGAATTTCCCTCCTGCCGCATCCGGCTGAATTTTTTAGTAGCACATCTTTGACTGTTTAAACAGCGGAAAAATTTTCAAAAAATTCAGAAAAGTCCTTGACAAATAAGTTAGTAGATGCTAACATATATCTGGGTTAGTTACAACTAATTTAATTGATATGCTAAAAGAGGGGATGGATATGATGCCGCTGACGCTTGCCAATATCGGCGAGGAAAGTATGATCCTTCGGATAGGCGGGAAACCGGAGGTCCGCGCCCATCTGGAAACACTTGGGTTTGTCCCCGGCGGAAGTGTGACAGTGGTTTCTGCCATCGGCGGAAATCTGATCGTCAACGTCAAGGAGTCCCGCGTGGCCATCAGCAAGGAGATGGCAGGCAAAATTATGGTCTGACGACAGATTTTAAGCGCAATGGAAAGGAATGGTTTTTGCATGAAAACATTGAAAGAGGCAAGGATCGGCGAAACAGTCCGGGTAGTAAAGCTTCATGGCGAAGGTGCGGTCAAACGCCGGATTATGGACATGGGGATCACACGCGGCGTCGACATTTATGTCCGCAAGGTGGCGCCTTTGGGTGATCCGGTCGAAATCACGGTGAGAGGCTATGAGCTGTCTGTCCGAAAGGCAGACGCGGAAATGGTCGAGGTGCAGTGACGGCGCTAAGAGCTAAGCGGCTTATTTTAGGGTCATATAGTTAGTTTAAACTAATATTTTGAAAGGAAGACACAGCATGGAAATCAAAATCGCGCTTGCGGGCAACCCAAACAGCGGAAAAACCACCCTGTTCAACGCGCTGACCGGAGCCAACCAGTTTGTCGGGAACTGGCCCGGCGTTACGGTTGAAAAAAAAGAAGGCAAGCTGAAAAAGCACAGTGATGTTATCATTATGGACCTTCCGGGCATTTATTCGCTTTCTCCTTACACGCTGGAGGAAGTTGTGTCGCGCAACTATCTGATCAATCAACGGCCGGATGCTATTTTGAATATCATCGACGGAACCAATCTGGAACGTAATCTCTACCTGACCACGCAGCTGACAGAGCTCGGCATTCCGGTTGTCGTTGCGGTCAATATGATGGACATCGTAAAAAAGAACGGAGACAAAATCAATATTGAAGAGCTGTCCCGCGAGCTGGGCTGTAAGGTCGTTGAGATTTCTGCACTGAAGGGAACCGGCGTCATGGAGGCGGCAGAGGCCGCGGTTCAGGCTGCCCAAGGAGCCAAAACCGTTCCGCAGCACAGCTTCAGCGGCGTTGTAGAACATGCTCTCGCACATATTGAGGAAGCAGCCGTTCACAGTCTGCCGGCTGAACAGCAGCGCTGGTATGCGATCAAAATTTTTGAACGGGACGAAAAGGTGCTGGAACAGCTCAGGCTTGACAAGGCCGTGCTTGCTCATATAGAAGAAGACATCAAGGCCGTGGAAAAAGAGCTGGATGATGATGCGGAAAGCATTATTACCAATGAGCGTTATGTGTACATAGCATCCATTATCAAGGGCTGTTATAAAAAGAAAAATGCAGGCAGGCTTTCGGCTTCTGACAAGATCGACCGGATTGTCACCAACCGATGGCTCGCGCTGCCCATCTTTGCGGTGGTCATGTTTGTCGTTTATTTTGTTTCCGTTACCACGGTGGGAACTTGGGCAACCGACTGGGCGAATGACGGGGTGTTTGGCGAAGGCTTTCATCTTTTCGGCATCGGTTCATCCGCTTATTCAGATGCGGCAGATGCCTATGTGGAACCAGGCGCCATGGTGGAGGCCTTTGAGGCCGCTGCTGAGGAGGCGGGTGTTGATCCTGCTTCAGCGGCCGATTTGACTGCAACTGCATATCTGCATGACGATGAGACCGGCGAAGTTATAAAGACGATACCTGTGGACTTTGCGGCCTATCAGGAGGCGGCTGCAATCGAAGAACCGGATCCTGCGAACTATGGCGTCTGGGTGTCGGGGCTTCCGGTGCTGATCGAGTCGGGACTGGATGCCGTTCACTGTGCAGACTGGCTGAAGGGACTGATTCTTGACGGTATTGTCGGCGGTGTCGGCGCGGTGCTCGGTTTTGTTCCGCAGATGCTGGTGCTCTTTATCTTCCTTGCATTTTTGGAAGCCTGCGGCTATATGGCGCGTATTGCTTTTGTCATGGACCGTATCTTCCGTAAATTTGGCCTTTCCGGCAAATCCTTTATCCCGATGCTGATCGGGACAGGCTGCGGCGTTCCCGGCGTTATGGCAAGCCGTACGATCGAAAATGAACGCGACCGCCGGATGACGGTCATGACCACGACCTTTATTCCCTGCGGCGCCAAGCTCCCAATCATTGCATTGATTTCGGGCGCGCTGTTCGGCGGTGCATGGTGGGTCGCACCAAGCGCTTATTTCGTGGGAATTGCCGCAATCATTATTTCGGGCATCATGCTGAAAAAGACAAAAATGTTTGCCGGCGATCCTGCTCCGTTCGTGATGGAACTTCCGGCCTACCATCTGCCGACTGTGGGCAACGTGCTCCGCAGTATGTGGGAGCGCGCCTGGTCTTTCATCAAAAAAGCAGGGACCGTCATTCTGCTTTCTGCCATTGTTCTTTGGTTCCTCCAGGGATTTGGCGTAGAGAACGGCAGCTTCGGCATGGTTTCTGATATTAACAACTCGATCCTCGCAGTGATCGGCAATGCAATTGCGTGGATATTTATTCCGCTGGGCTGGGGAAACTGGGAGTCGGCTGTAGCCGCGATTACGGGCCTGATCGCAAAAGAAAACGTAGTTGGCACATTCGGCGTTTTGTTCGGCGGATTTGAGGAGGTTGCAGAAAATGGCTGGCAGGTTTGGAGCAATATGCAGGCTTCTTTCACGCAGCTTTCCGCCTACTCGTTCCTGGTGTTCAACCTTCTGTGCGCTCCCTGCTTTGCGGCAATGGGTGCGATTAAGCGGGAAATGAACAGTGCCAAGTGGACTGCCTTTGCAATCGGATATCAGTGTGTGTTTGCCTATGCGATGTCCCTGATTGTTTACCAGCTCGGAATGCTGTTTACGGGGCAAGGCAACATAATCGGTTCAATTGTGGCGTTTGCGCTGGTTGCGCTTGTTTTGTTTCTGCTGTTCCGTCCCTATAAAGAAAGCAATATGCTGAAAACCAGGGTCAGAGTATAAGGAGGCCGCAAACAAGAGACGACCGTTACCGTCAGTCCTGTGGACTGGGGGAGACAAAAGGGAGGATTGTGAGCAATATGCTGGATTTTTTGGTAAATAACTGGGGAACACTGCTTATCGGCGCTGTTCTTGCGGCGGCTGTTGTGCTGGCGGTTTTCAAGCTGTACAGAGACAGGAAAAAAGGAAAATCATCCTGCGGCTGTGGATGCAGCAGCTGCCCATCTTCCGGCTTGTGCCATAAAAAGTAGAGCAGCATTTTCTCTCTGGGCTTACTGACTTCAGATCATATCTGTTTGGTTTGTTTCCATTCCTCCCCCTTAATGGAAAACAAATTTGCAAAATCCGCCGAATAGTTTCGGCGGATTCAGTTTGTCAAAGAACGATAAATTATGAGAAATTGTCACGCAGGCGGACATGTGCCGCCGGAGTGACACCACGCGAGAAAGCCGGCGGTGAGCAGAGGCAAAGCCTTCTGCGGAGCCGGTTTTCGACTGAAAAGGGGGAATCGGGGGAAAAACGCAGAACAAGGCTTTGCCGCAGTGATTGTGTTTGTCCCTCGAGAGCGTGTCGACTTTTTCGACACGCTCAATCCGCCGAATAGTTTCGGCGGATTTTCACTTTTTTGCATAAACGATTGGAGATTGGAAATACTTATGATGTTTGTCTGATTCCTGTCTGTGCCAAAGGCATTTTTTACGGAAGATGACAAAAAAGCCTGCTGTGTGAATTTTTTGCAAAAAACTGTTGACAATTGTTGGCAGGATTGATATAATAATAAAGCATTCTTTGCATCGGGACAGTTTTCCGGCACAGGAATGCAATATGCGTGAGAGCCACTAGCTCAGTTGGCAGAGCATTTGACTTTTAATCAAAGGGTCCGGAGTTCGAATCTCCGGTGGCTCACCATCATAAATCCCGTCGGGCAATAGTCCGGCGGGATTTTTTTAACAATTGAGATTTGTTTGTGGCATCAGTACGAAACAGACGCGATAAACCCGTCGGGCAGGATTTTTCCTGCCCGCTATTTTTGCTTTCTCTCATCTAAAAACGCCACAATAAATTTGTTAATCAGTCTTTTCTCCTTTGGCGTACATTGCAGGAATTTTTCAAAAGAGTCATCAAGCAGATATTCGTTTGACGTTTGAACTGAGCCGATCAGCAAGTCGTTCGGTGTTACCTCTAATGCCGCGCAGATTTTAACGAGTGTTTCAAGGCTCGGGATAGAGTGCTGCGTTTCTATATTAGATATATAGTTATTTGTCAAACCGGCTTTTTCTGCCAGTTGTGCTTGTGTCATGCCTTTTTCTTTGCGAATTTTGCTCATACGTTTAGCCATAGCTTTGTAATCTATATCCAAAGTTATCACCTCATATATAGATTAAAGCAAATTCAAGCAAACAAAAATAAAGCAAAAGCGCGATCACGCTTGACATATGAATTTAATTGTGCTAAAGTTGTGTTATAGATTAAATCTTAATGAAAAGCGGAAAGGGGTAAGAAAAATGAAAACTTGTCCGCATTGTCAAAGTGTAAATCTCGATGTCAATACTTATTGCGAAAAATGTGGCGAGTTACTTGAGTCTGTACCTGTCATCAATTCAGTGCTTGGAACTGACACGACAAATGTTATTCCATCGTATACTGATACACCTGCTTTGCAATATTTTTCTAATATACAACCAGTCAAAAAGTCCAAAACAAAATTTATCTTAATCGGTATTGTCGGCTGTGTTTTTTTAATTAGTATCATTGCGTTTTTTGCCTTGTTTTTTCTTCCGAGGATGCTTGTGTCTCCTGACGACCTAATGGCAAGAGGGGATTATAAAAAGGCTTATTCATATGCCAATGCAGAAGAGAAAGAGGAAGTCTTAAAAGAAAATATGATTGCCTATATTTGTAAAGATGTTCCTGATGCTCTAAAAAACCCTTCCTCTTTTGAACTTAGAAACGCGTGGTATGACCCCTCGGAACAAAGGATAGTATTGGAAGTTGGCGGCACAAATAGTTATGGCGGTGTAATTTCAAATTATTGGTATTATACTTATCAAACAGATGAACAAGAATATGGACTATGGACTACAATTTCTGATATGGATGATGAAGAATATGATTTATGGGATGATAGTGAAGAAACGCTTGAAAAACTATTAAATAACGCTGCACGCAGTGTCATAAGAAA
Organism: uncultured Clostridia bacterium; assembly: GCA_944386455.1. Taxonomy (GTDB): domain Bacteria; phylum Bacillota; class Clostridia; order Oscillospirales; family Ruminococcaceae; genus HGM13222. The sequence continues at coordinate 99,593 of CALXBC010000003.1, forward strand.
AATGAGAGAGCAGGATTCTTTAAAGTTAAGTAAAGCCGGGATCAATCGCATAAATGACTTATTTCAAAATGATATATTAGATGATGTAGAATTACTTGATGAAAATATTATTCATGAGCAAACTGATGATTAAAATAGAGGGTCTCGGAGAAGAAATCAAACATTTGTTAAACAGACTTTTACAAATGAATATGATGAATGAAAGGAATAAGAAAAAATGAAAATAAAAAGTTTTTTGTGTTGGTTGGTGTGTGGATGTATGTTTCTAAATGGATGCGGTGAAAATATTGAGTTGGAAAACACAAACTCCGACAACAGTTTGTCTGATAGCTCATTTGAGAAGACATATTCTGTAACTATACCATCTGTCAATTTATCAGATGAAAACTCCTATTCCGAAGGCACTTCGGAAAATTTTGTGTAAAAAGGAATCCAAATAGATAAGAAAACAGATAACAAATATGGTTTTCCGTTCGGAAAACGGTGGGATTCATTTGCCCGTATCAATTGCTCGCTCTATGCTGTATGACGGTATGCGCACCGCAGGTGTGAATAACGGCAGACGGCATAGAGCATACTAATTTCAAAGGCAAATCATCCTGCATTCTATTCCGAAAACATGATATCAAGCTGATTTAAAACCTGATCCCAATTTCGACATCTCGCCGTCCAGTGTTCGACAATTTTTTTCGACGCCAAATACAGCATTTTGCGCAAAGAATCGTCATTTGTAAACGACGGCTTCGTTTTGGTAATGCTTCGGAACTGACGGTTTAGACCCTCAATGATATTCGTCGTATATATGATTCTCCGAACCTCTGCCGGATATGCGAAAAATGTGCTTAGAATGTCCCAATTTTCTTCCCAGCTTTTAACGCAGGAGGGATAGGTCTTTCCCCATGTTTCCTTGAATTTCATGAGGTTATTCAGTGCCTCCTCCTCGTTAATCGCCTGATACACGGTTTTCAGGTCGGCCATCAGTTTTTTAATATCCTTATAGCTTACAAATTTAGTCGAAGACCGTATCTGATGAATGATACAGCGCTGAATTTGGGCTTTGGGATATACCGAGCTTATTGCCTCACGAAATCCTATAAGACCGTCTACGCAAAAGACGTAAACAGACTGAACACCGCGGTTTTTAAGGTCATTGAGCACATTAAGCCAGAATTTCGCGCTTTCATGTTCGCCGATCCATATGCCGAGAATATCCTTGCAGCCGTCCATGTTGATACCCAAGACCACATAGGCGGCTTTGGTTACATACTGATGGTTTTCTTTAACTTTATAGTGTATCGCGTCCATAAACACAAACGGATAAATACTGTTAAGCGGGCGGTTTTGCCAAGCCGTAACCTCCGGCATTATCTTTTCGCTGATTTTACTGACAAGCTCGGGTGATATTTCAACATCGTAGAGATTTTTTATCTGTTCGGAAATATCCCGCTGACTCATTCCGCATGAGTACAGCGACAGTATTTTTTCCTCCATTCCGTCGGCATTGCGGTTGTATTTACCGATGATAGACGGTTCATATTCTCCGTTTCGGTCCCGAGGAACATTTATTGTCACTTCGCCGAGCTGCGTTTTTACCGTCTTTTTTGAGTGACCGTTCCGGTAGTTTTTCGACAAACCGTTTTCGTCATCATTCGAGGTTCTTTCGCTTTTTTCATAGCCGAGCTTTGTGTCTAATTCTGCCTCCATTACCTGCTGGAGCACATCACCGAACATGGCTTTCATTGCCTCCATAATTTCGGTTGTGCTGGTGAATTTCTGCGAGTTAACATACTCCTTCATTAACTCAGCCGGTACTTTTTCCATTGCTGTTCTTCCTTTCAGATTTTGAATTTTTTATATCTTAATTCTTATCTGAAAGGATTTTTCTTATTCAGCTTTTACACAAAATTTTCGGCGGTCTCATTCCGAACCGGAATGTGCTCATGTTTGGCAAAGCGCTACCTGTACAGAACCGAGCTATTGTAATATTTGCGGCCAAACCAGCGGCAAACCATTAGGCCATAGTTATTCCGGAGAATATTGTATTCGTTGTGGGGCTATCAATCCAAATTACAAGGAAACAATTGAAGTGTCTTATATCTCGATGAACCAGTATGATGAAACAATTTATATTGGAAAGCAGATTACTTTGCAGTACAGTCTATATCCCGATGACGCGACTAATAAGAAGGTAACGTGGTCCAGTTCGGATCCCAATATTGCTAAAGTTGATCAAAACGGAACGGTAAGCGGGGTCTCCGCGGGAGAGGCAACGATCACAGTGAAAGCCGCAAACGGAGAATCTGATGACTGCACAATTACTGTAAAGGAGGATATTGCAGCAAAATGCAGTTTAACACTCCCCTTATGCCCCATTACAGTTAATTATTATTCCTATTCTGGGAGCATTTACAGCACAACTAACGTTACAAATATAAAATATCAATTTGAAGAAAGCTATAATGGTGAAGTGAAACTGTGCATGTATTTTTCGGGAGAAAAGACATACGATTCTCAAGGCGGCGGACAAAGCTCCAGCTGTAAAATCGGATGGAAACTTTATGATGCAGATAATTATGTCGTAAAGGATGGGACGGTTTATACCACTTCTGTTAAAATGGGAGAAAAATACAAAGACCAGGAAGAAACGGTTTATTTGGCCCCGGGAACTTATCGGCTGGAAGTCTTGAATGTCAACTGAAAAACTGAAACAACAGCGGGCAGGAAAAATCCTGTCCGTTTTTTGTTCACATATAATCCCCTGTTAAAATTATATGCAAGGTTTTCCCTCCTTTTCTGTTCCTTAATTGACGGTTTTGCGTGAAAACTCAGGGAAACCTCCGTCTTTCCGGCTGGTGCCTCTTCTGACGTCAGGCACGCTTTCTGCCCGCCCGCATAATATATGATAAGTCCACTTTCTCCTTCAGGAGTCTGGACTGAAAATTCGCAGGCGGTCGGCAGCTTGTGGCAGATCTGCCCGTGGGGAGCAAGTGCCATGAACCAGTTTTGGGGAAAAGCCGCTTGCTTTACAATAAAAAGCGTGGTGCAAGGCTGTTTTGCATCACGCTTTTTATTGTCAGTTTCGGTTGGTTTCCGGTTGAAAATCATTGGTGCGCAGTAACACTGCGATATCAAGGGAAGACTGCGGCCGCCGGGAAAAGCAGACGGCCGCAGTTCCCACCGCATAATTGTAATGACAGTCAGAACCCGCGATTTCAATCAGTCCGTTTTCTTGAGCAAATCGCAGAGCACAGCTGTTGTGGCTGCAATGCCCTTTATGGCCGTTGAAGACTTCAACGCCGTGCAGATAACGCGGATCGGACGGGGTGCATGGTTCACGGAACGGATGCGCCTGGATGACAAGCAATCCGTTGTTCTCTGCAAACTGATAAAACGAGGGAAGATCCTTTTCATACAGCCACTCATTCTCCCGCAGCAGCTGTTCTGTCAGTCCATAGACCAAATAATCGTTCAGACTGCCGGGAAAACGGATTTCTGCCCCCAGAATTACCGTCAGGCCACATGCAGCTCCGGCGCTATTTGCAGCTTCATAGCCGGCGAGAAAACGGTCGACGGCAGTTTGCCAGCCGGTTTCGGAACAATTGCCTTCCACACTGGCGGTGAAGTGATCGGTTATCACGACCCCATCGTAACCGGCCGCCTGATAAAGACGTACCAGCTCTTCGGCTGGCAGTTGACTGCAGGGGCTCGTCTGCGCAGTGTGACAATGCAGTTCATACCGGTATTCCATATGTATCATCAGCTTATTGCTCCCCCTGTCCGCCGGATAAATCATCCGCGAGAAGCCGTAGTCCCCTGCCGTCTCGGGTAGCCAGGGCAATCATGCCTTTATATATTTCAGCCGTATGATCTGTAAACTGTTGCCTGATCAGCTCTGCCTGCTCCTCGTCGGGTGCAAATACATTGACATGCAGCAGCTCCAGTTCTCCGTCATGCAGCCGCAGACGTACAGTAAAACCGTCTGTGGTTTTGTCTATGCTGACCTCCCGCTCCTTGTCCCGCTGCAATTCGGCGAGAAGCTCCATCCCTGCTGACACAACCTTGTCCCGCACCGAAAGCGGCAGGCTGGACTTCAGCAGCAGGGCGGTATCCCGGCCGAATTTGTTTAAGACAAGCAGCTGCTTTCCGCCGCGTTCTTCCAGCGAAATGTGGCCGCTTTTGAGCAAATCCTGATAAGCGGACGAATAACTGAAATAATTGACCAAATGGTTTCCCTGCAGTACAGCATCCATCTGTTCTCTGGTAATGGGCTCCTTTAGCACATGAAGCAGATAACAGATCAGTATTTTAATCTCATAGGCATCTGTCATCCCGCCGGGTTCGATCCCGGCAAACATCGAATCAAAATCCACGAAATATAATCCTCTCTTTCGGTTCCCGGCAGCTGCAGCGGCTTCCAAACTGCCAGACACTGTCTGGACTGCTGCTATTATACCATATTCGCGCTGGCACTGCAATCATTTCAACGGAAGTGAAACTTTTTTTATACCGGCATTTCCAGAGATATCTTTGCATCGGTAACAGAACAATAAAGCAGTTTGACCCTCTGTACCGGTTCGGGGATCAAACGGGAACACTTCGAGATGAAGCAGCCGCATCAGCCGGCGCGGGTCTTTTTCCTGTGCGTACGCCGGAAAAAGGCTGCGGTTTTCGGGAGCTTCAAAAAAGTGTCTGATCTGATCCAAATAAGGTGTGACGCCGTTGCAGACCAGCCATTGCGGCAGCCGCCTGGCTTTTTGATGGGAAAACATATCAAACCGGATCAGCCACTGAAAGCGGGTTTTGTCGTTCTCGCTGCTTTGGCAGCAATGCAGCATAAATTCATACAGCACGCTGTAGCTGTCTGTTTCTGATATGGCTTTCAGGTGCAGTCCCCGTTTCCGGTAGAAGGCAGCCAGCGCGTCATAGAAGGCAAAAGGCGATGCAAAGCAGCTTTCCAGATAGCGGATGGACGCCTGATACCGGCCGCTGTTATAATAACGCTCTACCATATCTTCTATTGCCTTAAGCCTCAGAATATCTTCATAACTGAGCCAGTTTGTATGCAATACCTCATACGGAGGCCTGTCCCAAAATACAATTCCATATCGAGACTGACGCTGTTCCATCCCAGAGCCCTTGAGCACCTTTAAAAAGCCAAGCTGGAGCTGATGCGGCCGGAGACGGTATACCTCATTGAAGGAATTGGCGAAACTGGTGATATCTTCAAAGGGAAGACCGGCAATCAGATCCAAATGAATATGGATGTTGTTTTGCTTCCGAAGCGTTCTTATTGCAGAAAAAAGCGAAGCGAGACTGCTGCTGCGCTGTATCTCCCGAAGTGTTTTTTGATTGGTTGACTGGACGCCGATTTCCAGCTGGAAATAATGGGGGCGCGCCTTGGACAAAATAGCAAGACATTCCTTATCCAGCAGTTCCCCTGCAATCTCAAAGTGAAAATTTGTCACACCGTTGTCGTGTTCAATCAAATAGCGCCATAATGCCTTCGTGCGCTCTTTGTCACAGTTAAATGTCCGGTCGATGAGCTTGACCTGGGGCACCTTTCGCTTTAAAAAGCAGTCAAAGTCGGCAAGCGTGCGTTTCATGGACTGAAAACGAACCCGTTTGTCAATTGAAGACAGACAGTACTGGCAATGAAACGGACAGCCGCGCGAGCTTTCATAATAAAGGATTTGATGGGGCAGCTCCGTCTCGTCGGGATATACAAACGGAATGTCATCCAGCTCTGTCGGTTCTCCCTGGACCACAGGCTGAGGCATTCTCCCATCTGCCAGCTGTTTGATCAGCTGTGCAAAAGCTGTTTCGCCTTCCCCGCAGATCACATGGTCAGCATACTGTCCGACAACAGTGTCTGGGTCATAGCTGACCTCAGGCCCGCCCCAGATGATGACCAGATCTGGCAGCAGCTTTTTTAACTCCAAAGACAGTTCCTTGACATATTCGATATTCCAAATATAACAGGAAAACCCCAATACCTCCGGCTTCTTTTCATACAGTTCCTGCAGGATCAGCTCTATGGAATGATTGATCGTATACTCTGCAATTTCTGCCGTAAAAGCAGTGTGGCTTTCCAAATAGGCTCGCAGGCAGCGGACCGCATAATTACTGTGTATATATTTTGCATTGATTGCTGCCAATAAAATTTTCATAACGGCGCATTGTAAAATGAACCTGCAATAGTAAGAAAACAGAAAAAAGTATCCATAGTGACAAACCTGTGGTAGAATTG
>CALXBC010000004.1 GCA_944386455.1 uncultured Clostridia bacterium
GCCCCTTTAGGGGTGTGGCCTGTAAAATGCCCTTCTAGGGCTTACTCAAGCCTCCGGCTTAGCCGGAGGTTGTGACTTATTCAAATTCTTTGCTAAAATAAGGGAACCAAATCACCATTTTTAACGACTAAATTATCGAAAGCAATTGCTTCTAGTGAGGTGATCATAATGTGAATATCAATCGCACTACATCAGAGGAGCAACTGATCAAGCAAGCACAAAATGGTAGCCGGCTGGCTTTTGAAAGATTAATGTCCCCTATGATTCCGATAATTTATCAGTATATCCGTTCCAAACTGCATTCTCCGGAAGATGCGGAAGATATTCTTCAGGAAAGTATGTTGGCTATTTGGCAGTCAATAAAGCGCTTTTATGCTGCTTCTTCTTTTCAAACTTGGTGTTTCGCAATTGTTCGTCACAAGCTTTCAGATTTTTATAGAACTGCTCTTAATACCAATATAAATCTGGAAGAATGTCAAAGCAGCCTGACAGCTGATAAGCAACTAGAAGAGCAAACAGAAAACCGTTTATTGGCAGCTGAACTTTATGTCGCTATGAACGAAACTGAACGTGAAATTATATTTTTAATTTTTCAGGCTCAGCTTAGCTATCAGGAAGCCTCTCAGATAACAGGAATTCCGCTTGGAACAATTAAAAGTAAAATGGCGCGTATCAAATCAAAACTGCGCAAACATTTTGACGCAGGGTAATCTCAGGAAAGGAGCGATACCACGTTCTGGGCGCCACAGAACCATGGTGCTATTTATCAAATGGATTGTAAAGAAGTCCAGGACGATTTGCTGGACTATTATCATCGCAAGATGTGCAGAGACAAAAACAGTGAAATCGTTATGCATCTTTCCCATTGTAGCGAGTGCAGAAAAGAGCTTGTTTTTCTGATTCAGGCAGAAAAACTTTTGCAGGAGCAGGCTTCCTGTCAAAAGTTCCCCGCCGAAATTATACAGACAGCTTTTGACAAGCTGCCGAATTCTGAACAGAACAGTCCTTACAACGCTGTATTACGAGCAATAGAAGATCTCCGCGCTGTATGTAAAATCAGCGGCAGCGCTGTTAAGCTGTCCTTACAGATATTATGAAGGAGGATACGAATATGCCAGAGAATATTCCAACAAAAGAGATTGCAGAGATGTTAGACAGTGTTTCCGACAAAGTCCCAAAGCTCATTAAAGGACTGGTCGGAACCGTATATTCCGCTGAAGCAGGTAGAGAAATGGGAAAAGCAGTAGGAGCATTTTACAGCGAAATGGTACAGGCCGGAATTCCGCCCAAAGACGCTCTGAATATGGCTAAAGATTATATGCTGTCTATGAAAAATATTGCGGGTATGGTAAATACAATGAACCAGGCTGATAAAGCGGAAGAACAAAATGGAACTCCAGAAATGGATGAATAGGAGCTCATAATGATAACGGCTTTGAGGATCATCAGGCTGATTTTGAAATTACTGCTTTTTCTGATTCTGTTGCCTTTTTTGTTTCTTTGGCTGACTGTAAAAATAGGCGTGTTTCAAGTAATACTTAGAAGCACCCTCACTAATAGCGGCATTCCAAAAAATGATGTACCTGAATTGGCAAAAGAATTCTATCCAAACAGATTATGGAAACAGTTTTAAGCCTTCTGCCGCCTATGACAATATTGTCATAGGCGGCAGAAGGCTGTATGATATCAAAAGAATCTGAAGCAGACAGAACGACAGCAATCCAAGGTTTATAACCGCATCAGTCACTGCTATGTTAACAATTGTTACGGCGCTGTAATTGATCATATACCTGCCACATGTTAAAATAATGTTATCTTATAAAAAGGTGGTGCAGTCATATGCATGATGCTTTTGGTTTTCTCTTGCTTTGGATCAGCTTCTTTTGCTTAAGCGGTATCTCCCTCGCACTGCTCTCTCATCCAAAAACAAGGAACTTATCCCTCATTTTGCCGTCAGTTGCCTTTGGATGTGCCATCGTGTTTGCTGCGGTGTATTGCCATGATGCCTATATTCTTCCAAATGACCCACGCTGTGATGGTATTCCGGTTACTGATGTCATGCGACTGTTTATGCTGGATGACCTTGTGACGGAAACACAACTGAAGCAGGGAACATTTAATTCTATCCTGTTCCTTGCCGCAGCAGCTCTGGAATTAGTTGTTTTGGCCGGTATTTATTTAAAAAACAGTATTCGAAAAAATAAATAATCCGAACACTTTTCATCCTGCACATATATCAGCTGTCGCTGATAACAGAAAGCATTGACTTTTTTTCCCGCCGCTCTTTAATATACCGTGCCAGATATACTACCGGGGTATCAGCTAAACTGGTAACAATAAAAATAAGATAGCTGACCAGCATAATATCCAGCATCGTGGGCATATCGTAGATCCCGGTAAATGCGCCAAAGGTAAACAGCACCGTGTTCAGCAGCTGCGACAATAAGGTAGAAACATTGTTTCGCAGCCATAAAAAGCGCTTGCTGTCCCCATATTTTTGCGTAGTGAATTTCCACCAGGTGTGATACATCCAAACGTCAAACTTTTGCACGATCACATAAACGATCAGGCTCACCAGCATAAGCCGCGGTGTGTTTGAGAATACAAGCTTTATACCGCCGAACACAATATCATTTTCACTGGGCTGATACAGCAGCCACAACTGTGCCAATATCATAAAGCTGACAGAAGTCAGAATGCCGATATTTACTGCTTTGTCCGCTTCCTTTTTCCCCGCAAGTTCACTTAAAATATCAGTTACCAAAAATGTCGAAGCAAAAAGAATATTTCCCAATGTTTGCTCCATGCCGAATGCATGTACCAATATTAAGACTTCAATATTGGCAGCAATCGTGGCCAGTACGGTAAAGCACTGCATTCCCTTTACTCCAAACAACACATACCACAGCAAAACACCGCCGTAAACCACGATCAGTTCTACAACCAACAGCAACTCGTTTCTCATTGCGTTATACCCCTACCCCAAAATCCGTATTGTTAACCAGAATATCTACCCGTGGATTATCCCGATACTCCGGCTCAATATTGTTCAAAAACAAGCTGATAACCTGCGGATCAGGCATAATCGGCTTGGTATTAGCAGTCATAATATTTACACAAACACGTTCAAAATAAGCAAGCCCGGTCTCGATATCACGCTTCATTGAGGCAACAGTCTGCCCTGGAATACCCTGTAAGAGACAAACTTCATCGAAGTATGCAGCAATTTCTGCTGGGACAACATCACGCATTCCTTTATCGAGATAAGACTCCCGAAACAAAGAATCAAAAGTCTCAGCACCGATTTTCATTTTTGTCTTGATATCCTTTTGTAAAAAATATTCCCGTAAAGGTGCAATTTGTTCCCGATGCATCCAGTGACTTTCAAAATGAATTGTCCCTATCTTCTTGTTGACACAAAGCATACGAATATCTTCCAGTGTTGATGCTCCCAAATCAACAAAACTGCCGGAATTAATGCATTCCAAAACCCCATATTTTCCGCTGACCAAGGATAAAACTCGTCTGTTAAGCGCTTCATTGTCTGCCATATCATGGGAAAAATCCAAATGATAATCACAAAAGCGACAACGGCGCCACTGACAACCGGTTCCACGCAGAAGGACGATTTCCCTTGGATTTTTTATCGTAATAATAGAATATCGCAAGTTTTCAGGTACAGCTGCCATATTATCCCCTCTTTTCCTGTAAAAGCAATAAAAAAGGGCGCAAATTGCGCCCATCAAATCTGCACAAAGGCAGAAAATTTCCCTAGTTTTGTTTAACGACAGGATGGTCACGAACTGTCTGATTCTTTTTTCAATTCGGGTGGACTCTCACTTGCTCTAAAACGGTTCCGATTTTATCTGCTATTACCAGCTCTGCACTTTTATCAGCTGGAGTAGGATCACGGTTAATGATCACGAGATGGCTTCCGTAAAAATACCTCAGCAGTCCGGCCGCAGGATAAACGTTCAATGATGTTCCTCCAACAATCAGCAGTTCTGCATTGCTGATTGCGGCAGCTGCGCGCTCCAGCGTTTCGGAATTCAGCGGTTCCTCATACAGCACAACATCCGGTTTGATGATCCCGCCGCATTTACAGCGCGGGACTTCCGCAGAGCTTTTGATGAATTCCGCATCATAGGCCTTATGACAGCACATACAATAATTACGGTGCACCGAACCATGCAGTTCCAGCACATTTTTGCTGCCAGCCGCCTGGTGCAGGCCATCGATATTCTGTGTGACAACCGCTTTTAACTTTCCAATCTGCTCCAATTCCGCCAGCTTTCGATGAGCGGCATTGGGCTTTGCATCCAGCGGAAGCATCTTATCCCGATAAAAACGAAAAAATTCCGCAGGATGTTCATCAAAATAAGAACGGCTCAATATAATTTCAGGCGGCACGTCATATTTTTGGTGATATAATCCGTCTATACTTCGAAAATCTGGAATACCGCTCTCCGTAGAGACTCCAGCCCCGCCGAAAAAAACAATATTATCGCTCTGATCAATCAAAGTTTGAAGCTGTTCCAATAAGGCCGCCTTCCTTCATATTATAAAAAGCCTGCCTATTTCAGCAGGCTTTTTCATCAATTAAAGATACTGCCAAAGCTCCTCATGCGGAGAAGCAATAACCGTATTTCCAGTTAGCAGACCCTGTTCGGTGGCATAGCGGGAACCGGCTTCAACAGCAGCTGTCACATCACTGACATTTCCCGTCAGCATCACATATCCTTTACCGCCCATACCACGGGAAAGACGAAGTTCTATAATTGTCACATTTGCCGCTTTAACAGCTGTATCGGCGGCCATAATGGCACTTGCGGCAGAATAAGTCTCAATGATACCAACTGCGCCCTTACGCTCACCTGTCTCTGCGCCAAACAGCGCCTTGACGACACTTTCAGAAATTCGCCCAAGCTTTACTGAGTCAATAATATTTTCCCCGCTGCGTTCTCTCACATGGTCAACTGCAGCCTGAACATCAGCAAGCTGCCCTGTGAGAATAATTTCATATTTTCCAGGACAGATCGGCTGTGCCGTAATCAGGGTAACGCCCGCGGATTTCAACGCGGAGTCACAGGCCTCGACTCCCTTTGCTATGCTCTTTAATTCGATAATTCCAATTGAATTTTCCATAAGAACCTCCACTTTTCCTCTTTATTTCAAGGCTGTATCCCTGGTTATCAGTCACACTGAATCGTAATTGCCTGATCACTGACTGCGGTCACAACTCCATTCACAGTTGCGTGAATATTAGCAGATATTCCATCGGCTGCCTTACCGACCAAATCTCCGGCCTTTACAACATCCCCGACATTTACCGCCGGAGCAGCCGGCTTTCCAACATGCTGGCGCATCGGCAGATAGACAGATGAAGGCTTGAAGCTGACTGTCCCGGTTAATTCCGGCATGATATCATATGGAGCAACACCGATTCTGGCCATAAAACGATCGCTTGGCAACATCCGATATTCCCGCTGTGGATCGGCTTTCAGCTCAGAACCGTCATGTTGATATCGCAGCCCATTCTTTGCAAGTGATTTCTTGACCTGTGTGTAAACCATCCGAGGACTGATACCCTGGCAGCAAGCTGTCAGTTCACAAACACCGCAGCTGGAACATACCGAAGCAGCCAAATAATCCTGTGGATTGGATGTGATTTCACCATTTACCACTCGCACAATTTTATGCGGTTTCAGCGGATAACCAATCAGCGCACGCGGACACATGTCTGTACACATCGAGCACTGGCAGCAGGTCGAAGAAGACCGGCGCACCATGTTATCAGGATCCGTGGTTTTTCCGGTTATCGCAGGAATATGCTTTGGCAAAATCAAAAATGACTTGGTTGTTTTCGTCACATGATAGGTTTTGGGATCAATAATGTTTCCCATCGCAGGACCGCCGTCGATCACTACACAGTCATCCGGAACCGTAACACCAAGATAAGCAAACAATTCCGAAACAGGAACGCCAACCGGAATTTTCACAACTTTACGGCATTTGTCATCTATTTTTCCACCGATTGTTACATATTTTTCCGTAACTGGAATTCCCTTAGCAGCGTTTGCTACATTGTACAATGTCTCAACATTGGAAACAATAACCCCTTGTGTAAACGGCAGACTGCCCGGAGCAACAATCCGTTTTGTTACCTCATAGATCAGAATGATCTCGTCTCCCATTGGGTAAACATTTGGCAAAACATGAACCACAACGTGAGCAGAAAGCTTCTGTCCATCAGAGAAGCCCAGCCGTTCCGCGGTATGCTCCTTGATACCAAGATAGCCGTTTTTGAGTTTCATTGCTTCTATGACCATCTCAGCGCCATCCAGCATCTGCTGCATTTCTTTTTTCATGATATAGTAATCAGAAAAAATAAGCGGTTCACATTCTGCTCCATTGATAATTAATGTATCCAGACCTTCGTTGAATTTGAACTGGGTCGGAAATCCTGCGCCGCCAGCACCAACGACTCCAGCATCAGCCACTACTTTTTTCAGTTCATTCAAATTCATGATATCAATCCCTTTATGTATTTCAGCGTGTTTCATCTGTCAATATTTTAACACACAAAACGACATTAGTCAACAATTCCAACGATGACTGCGTCTGTCGGCGTCTTTGAGTCCGGCAGCGCAAGGCGTGCTCCGCTTCCGGTCGTGATCAGGACTTCTTCTCCGATCCCAGCGCCAACCATATCAATCGCAATGATATACTGTTCCGTTTCCTTCCCATTTTTGATGAGTCTGACCTCCATAAACTTTGAACCGATCAGGGACTCACATTTTCTGGTAGAAACGACTGTTCCGGTAACTTTTCCGATCAACATAATTTTATTCTGTCACTCTGCAAAAAACAGAATGACATCCTCCCTATTTTCAATCCTTTTTCACGATCGTCACCAGATCGTTACATTTCACGCCGCAGGCATTCGCATCATCCGTGTCAATATGCATTTCAAGGCGGAACTTTTCATTTACCCGAATCTGAACATCATAAAATTTCGTTCTGCGAATACCGCCGACCTCGACATCGACATAATCACCGTCTTTAAGCCCATATCCCTCCGCGTCTTGCGGTGTCATATGGATATGACGGTTGGCAATGATGCAGCCTTCCGGGATAGTAACTACGCCTTTTGGTCCTACAATAGTGATAGATGCCGAGCCAGCAACATCACCTGACGGACGTACAGGCGGTTTCACCTTCAAAACAAAAGTATCTGTACGAGAAATCTCAACCTGTGTATGCTTTCTGACAGGGCCGAGAATCCGAACATTTTCAATTGGCCGAAGGGATGGCCCAATCAAAGTGACCAACTGGTCAGAAGCAAAATCGTCTCCCATCAATGGCTTCTTTAAAGTTAACTGAGCGCCTTTTCCAAAGAGAATTTCCAAATCTTCCTGCGTCACATGAACATGACGGTTCGAAACCCCTATTGGAACCGGGCGGTTTGATGGATCAGAACTTTGCTCCTCACCTACAAGCATTTTTCTCACAATGTCTGCAATGAGTTTTTCATCAATTTCCATTTTAAATTTACCATCCTTTCAACCAGTTTGATCTATGATAAATGAGAATTATATTCGAAAATCAAAAATTATATATAAAGTCAGTGTTGCCAGAAAATAGAAATCAAAATATAAAAATAATAAGGGTTTTTATGTCTCCGGGCGTTTGACGCCCGGAGAACACAAAAGAAAAAATTAGTCGAGATGCGGCAGAATTTTTTCCACATCGTTGTGCGGTCTCGGGATGACATGAGTTGCAATTACCTCGCCAAGACGGCATGCAGCAGCACCGCCTGCTTCAACAGCAGACTTTACAGCTCCGACATCGCCGCGGACCATCACGCTGACCAGTCCGGATCCGATTTTCTCAGTTCCGATCAGAACGACGTTAGCAGCTTTTACCATTGCATCTGCAGCTTCAATTGCTGCAACCAGACCTCTGGTTTCAACCATTCCCAATGCTTCCATTTTATAGTCCTCCTTTGAAATAATTGGTTTCTGTGTATTTTCAACCGGAACAGCTTTTGATGCAGTCCCTGTGGTTGACGTTTTTTTACGATTGCTTCCAACTTCAGCCGCTTTTGCAGCCGTCTGCACGGCACTGGCGGAAACCTTTCCGGCAGAAGCCTTTGGCGGGCGCGGCGCTTTAGGTGGACGCTGGCCGGCCGACTTTCCGGAAGCCGCCTTTGGTGTTTCGGAAGCCTTTGGCGTTTTCTCACTTTCAGCCATAAGAATCACCTTTTGTCTTTCTGACTTGAGCCGAAAGACGATCCTTCCTCTTCTAATTCAAATTGTGGGGCGTCCTGCCGCGGCTGGAACCGCAGCAGGAGCATCCATCTAAACCGTATCCGTATAAAGCAGCTTTACAATTTCCGGATGCGGTCTTGGGATAACCTCACATAAGCATACGATTCCCACCTTGGCAGCAGCTTCTTTTCCTGCTTCAGCAGCAGCCGTAACATCAGACACTGTTCCATCTACAACCAATGTAACCAAACGTCCGCCCAAGCGTTTCTCCACATGGATCAAACGCACATTGGCAGCTTTCAGCATGGCATCAAGTCCTTCGACCGCTGCTACAAGCGCCTGTACTTCCAACAGGGCAATTGCCTTTTCCAATGGGAGTCACCTCAATTATTTTAGAGTCGGCAGAATTTTTTCTACATCATTATGTGGTCTCGGGATGACATGGGTCGCTACGATTTCTCCTAAACGGGAGCCGGCAGCACCGCCTGCTTCAACAGCAGATTTCACAGCGCCAACATCACCGCGGACCATCACGGTCACGAGTCCAGACCCAATCTTTTCGGTTCCGATCAAAACAACATTAGCTGCTTTAACCATTGCATCTGCAGCTTCAATTGCTGCAACCAAACCTCTGGTTTCCACCATTCCTAATGCTTCCATCATAATCAATATCTCCTTTTTATTTTTTTACTAAAAATTATTAAAATTGGTATTCAGCTTATCTCTTCCAAGTGCGCTGCGCTTTGCCAGTTTTTCGGTATCGCTCTCCTGGCGGGAAATAATGTGAGACGTAATAAACATACTGCGTTCCTTGGCTGCTGCAATCCCCGCCTCAGCGGCCTGCTCCACCGCGGCAACGTCACCTTCAAACTTTACTACCATCACCAGCGGTACCTTTACAGTTTTGATCACTTCTGGAGAAGGCTTATTGTTGTCCAAAGCGACGATTTTGACATTTGCCGCTTTTGCAACTGCATCAGCCACAACGATCGCCGTAGTAAAACCATAGACCTCAATCAAACCAAGTGCCATAATTCACCTCGTCATCATTATTCCGCTACATAGGCAATTTTGATCCCCTGCATTGAAACATTGACTTCCATCGCTTCATTCATTTTGTCCAGCGGGAACCGATGGGTAATCAAATCCTCAATCGGCAAGCCAATATATTCAGCCTGCTTCAAGAATGCGATCGTCTGCAGATATTCATGTGCTCCGTATGTCCAGGAACCGACCAATGTAATTTCTTTGTTACACAGATCGAAGTGAGGATTAATGGTGCACTCACCATTGTTGACAAAGAAGCCCATTTCACAAAGGCCACCGCCGCGACGGATAAACTTATAAACATCAGCCGCCGCCTTCGGAGATCCGGTGCACTGGAATGCAAAATCAGCGCCAACTCCGTCTGTGACAGATTTTACATCAGCAACCCGGGCATCCAGATCAGGTGTTTCTTTAAAGTTGACCGTTTTCTGCGCGCCGAGACGTTTGGCCATTTCCAGCCGCTTGCTGTCACCATCAAGCGCAATGATGTAGTTGATTCCGCTTGCCTTCAGTACCGCAGTCATCATCAGACCAACCGGTCCGCAGCCCTGAAGAAGGACTTTACTGTTAAAGTTCAACAGACCTGTTGACTGCGCACGTCCAATCGCATGTACACAAACAGCTGCCAGCTCCAGCAACATTCTCTGATTGAGGTTCAGCTCATTGACCACAAAGAAAGTGGAACCGCCTTTAATCAGCATATGGGAGGCAAACCAACCGTTAAGAGAATGACCGTCATGATGGATCAAACCGTAAATGCCCTGATTCTCACAAAGATGCGGCTGATCCGGATGGACACGGCAGGAGTTGCAGTGTCCGCAGCTGATAACAGAGGTCACCAGCTTGTCCCCGACTTTAATTGGATGTCCTGCGGTATCGCATTTTACGTTTTTACCCAGTGCGATAACCTCTCCGGTTCCCTCATGTCCGAGTATAACAGGAATATAGCCGAACGGATCGCCCTTCCATTCATGGACGTCTGTGCCGCAGATTCCACATCCCTCAACCTTGACGAGGATGTCATCATCTCCAACTTCTGGAATTGGATACTCCTGTATCTCCATCTTTCTTTCTCCAACCAGCATGGACACCTTTGCAGTTTTAGGAATCGCGCCGGTACCGGCGGATACTGTCTGTGGTCTTGATGCCGTCAGCTCTGAAAGGACAGAACGGACAATGCCTTGAATATCCTGTTCGTTCATTTGCATTACAATCCTCTTCTTTCTATTTTCAGATTTTTCCAGCAATTTATATGATACGGAACGAATCCGTCATCACGCATCTGCGAAGTCTGGTAAAGCTGCGCGCTGAAGTTAGCCCTTCGCCGGTAGGACCAGCGATTGTAAAGGTGGTATGTCCTTCACCGCCAAAGCCAATACCAGCATAGGAAGGAGCGTTTTTGACAAAGATCGTGGTTTCAACTGCGCGTGCAAATTTCGTTAAATTGTCGATATTTTTGGAATGCATATGTGCTGTGTGGCGGTTTCCATGTTCCGCCTGAACCGCTTTTTCCACAGCTTCATCAATATCGTCAACCGCTACAACTGGCAGAATTGGCATCATCAGTTCAGTTTGTACGAACGGATGCTCTGCTGCAGTTTCATAAACGATACAACGGATATCTTCGCCAACCTCAATGCCAATGGCTGCAAGTATCTTGCGCGCGTCACGTCCAACCCAGTTTTTGTTAATGACCAGTTTCCCTTTATCATTCTTAACCAAAACAGTATTTACAAGCTTTTCAGCCTCTGCATCGTTAATCTGATAAGCTCCGTTTTGCAGCATATAATAAACCAATTCATCCCTTACATTGCGGAAAACAAAAACTTCCTTTTCAGCAATACAAGGCAGATTGTTGTCAAAGGTACAGCCGTCAATAATATCCTTTGCCGCTTTTGGAATATCTGCAGTATCATCAACGATGACCGGCGGATTTCCTGCGCCTGCACCAATCGCCTTTTTACCGGATGACAGCATGGCTTTTACCACACCGGGGCCTCCGGTACAGACCAGCATTCTCACAAGCGGGCTTTTCACCATGACATCTGCTGTTTGCATGGTCGGCTTTGCAACTGAACAAACCAAATTTGCCGGTCCGCCACAGGCGATAGATGCCCGATTAACCAAATCCACCGCATAATTTGCCGCCATGGTTGCATGTGGATGCGGATTAAATACTACTGCATTTCCCGCCGCAAACATCCCAATGGAGTTACATAATACCGTTTCACTCGGATTGGTACTGGGCGTTATACTACCTATAATACCAAACGGCGCGGTTTCCGTCAAGGTCAGGCCATGATCTCCTGTCTTGGCAGTCGTTACCAGATCCTCAGTTCCGGGTGTTTTATTAGCAACCAGGATGTGTTTGAGCGTTTTATGGTCGACTCTGCCCATTCCAGTTTCTTCGACGCCGATTTTTGCCATAATTTCAGCATCTTCCAGTATCAGTTTTCGGATCTGAGAAATTACCTTTTCCTTATCTTCCACTGACATCATACGGATTTTTTTATAGGATTCCGATGCTGCCTCGAGCGCTTCTTCCATTGTTTCAAAAACACCAAAATAGCGTCTGCCCTGATAGGATACTGCAGTATATCCTTTTTCAGGCATTGTCGTCTTTTCTTTTGCTGTGCCGCCTGACTTTTGATCCGACGAAACAATTCTGTTCACAACTTTTTTGACAATTTCGCTCACTTGTGCTTCTGTCATTGACTCGCTCACTTAATTACCCCCTTCAAAAACTCTTTTCCCAAATTCGCAAAGCAAGGTATCTTCCTCGGCGCTTCCGCCGCTGACGCCAAGCGCACCAACGATCTCACCATTCATAAGAAGTGGTTCTCCGCCGCCAAAAATTACGATTCTTCCCGAATTGGTATATTGCAGTCCATATAAAGATGCTCCAGGCTGAGAAAGCTCGCCGACCTGTTTTGTGCTCATCTTCAGTGATGTACTGGTAAAAGCTTTGTTAATTGCGATATCGATGCTGGCAATGAACGCATCATCATCACGCTTCAAGCTCAGAAGATTCCCGCCGTTATCGCAAACTGCGGCAACCACCTTAATGCCCATCTCGCGTGCCTTAGCAATGACGACTTTACAAAGATCGTCTGCGATATCACTTAAATTATGTTTTTCGACTGCAAGTCTGATTCCATTTGTTGAAAGCGGCTGTTTTCCCGAAAACTTTGTGCCGGCTCCGGCAGCTTCATCAGAATCTGCAAGCCTCGCCAACGCATAAATATAATCAGAAGCCCGGTTGATCCAGCTCATTGCTTCCCGGCTGATTCCGCCGATCTGTGACAAGCTGATTGCTTCTCGTTCGCAGCGGCGCATCATGGTTCTCGCCAAATCCAGCGCTGCACTGCCTGCATTTTTTCCAGGAGTAATAAAAACCTTCATTTCTCCCAGTCTTGATGTGATGGAATCAATCTCCTGCTCCAAAGCCCGGATTTTTTCTGCCGTCGCGAATTTTTCAGCTCCGGCCAGTTCGCCGTTAAACGCGAAAATATCCTTTTGCAGACGATCCACTTTTTCTGCAAGTTCCTTTTCCAGATGCGGCTTTGCCGTACCCAGCGCAGAACTGGCTTCATCCAATGTTCCAAGCACCGAAAAAATCGGACTGTTTTTTGGAATATTTTTTCGGTTGATTGTACTGGTGAATCCTCTGTCTCCAGCCTTTGTGTAAATACTCATTCCATCACCCCCTTATTCCGACATTGCCAGACCCAATGCAACTGCACTGTGCGGCTCTAAAAATCCCAGAAGGTTTGCACGGCCTGCCGCTATTCGATAAGAAGCAAGATATTCAGAAAGAATATCTGGTATCTCAAAGTCCTGCGAGCTCCCGCCTACCAGCACTACCGATCCAATACTGCGGATGTCTCCCTCCGGAGCAACCGCCCGCAGTGCACGTTCGACATTAACTAAAAAGACTTTTTTCTTGGCTTCCCGTCGCACCAATGCAATCTTGTCAATGGTCAGTCGCTTTGAAGAACGAATCGGAACCAGCCCATCCGGCGTCACGATTACAACCCGTGAAAACAGTTCCGGCGGCAATGGTTCAGAGGCAAACTTCACACTGCCGTCCTCAAAACGCAGATAAAGCAATCCTTCTACTTTCGCCAGCGGATATTTTTTAATCAGTTCTGCGGTATCTCGGTCTTTTAAGTCCAGTTCAGAATTGATAATCTTCGTTACCATTTCCCCTGCGCCAGCGTGATGTATGGAAGTGATGCTTCCACTTCTGTCAATCAGTGCAGCGTCGGTTGAACCTCCGCCTAAATCTATAATGGCAAGCGGAACATCCGCTCCCGGGGTCGTAAGCGCACCTTTCAGTGCCATTTCTGCTTCTTTGCCGGCCACCCGCACCGAAATACCGGTCTGCTCTGAAATTCCTCTTGCAATTGTTTCCATCGGCAATTTCAAAGTACGCACCATGGCTGCCAGCATAACAACGTTTTCCATTGCTGACTCATTTGCGATAGCGCCTGCAACTTCGACCGACGAAAAAGTATCCGCAGCCAGCATATCCACAATGTGCATCCGATCAAGCGGTTCTCCGCAAAGCTCCGACATGGTCTGTTTAATTCTGCTTAACAATCCTCCGGCGTTGGTGCCGGCTTCACCGACAATATCGATAATTTCCCCTGCTTCAGCAGCAGCTTTCATCAGGGCATCAGCACCACTGTTGACCTCAGCCTCGACCGTCTTTTTGGTACCAACGATTCGAATGCTGCCCGCTCTGATTTTTTTGGTTTCGACTGACGCGCCTTCTGCGTGAATTACCACACCAGAACGACACCCGGTCAAGCTGCGTGCCACCGGGATGGCACTACGGGTTTCCTCCGGTGTCAGTCCAAACAAACCGGCGATTCCATAGGGATTGGACAGCGTTTTGATGCTTTCCCCGTTCTGGGCAACTTCAACAGCTGCACGGACACCGAGCTGTACTTTATCAATTCCGGAGACCTCGTCCACAATCGGAATCACCCTGTCCAGCCGATTGGCAATCAATACACCGTCATCGTTCTGAACGATTGCAGCGACTATATTAACTCCTCGGGCAAAGGCATCCTTGATCAGCTTGGCGGCGAGAAAATAAGGATAGCTTTTATTTATCACCGCAATTAATTCACCCGTTCCCTCCAACCGGTCGATCGCTGCCGTCGTCCCGACAGCAATCCCTTCCCCGCCCGGAGTATCCGGATTGTGACCGATCATTGCAGAACCAATCACCGTTGTTTCGCTGATGGTATCCATGGAAAGATCGCTGATGACCGGAGCCGCCTCATTAATTCGGATCTGACTGATTTGGGAATAGGTGAGTCCCGCATCATGAAGTGCAAGATTCAATGCCTCAATACAGCCTTTCACATTTTCTGCTGTTCCTTTCACACCTGTGGTGGCAGTCATACCTCCCGATATGTAGTGATAACGGTGCTCGCACCGTCTGATTATCACTGCCTCGGTTGTCGAATTACCGATATCGATTCCAGCTACATACCGACATCCCGCTGTTTCATCCGGCATCCGATCACCACCTTTCCCATCGCAGTTTATCAGTCTTTCAGCAAGATACCGCGTTTGTCATAAACTTCACATGCTTCTGTTACGAGTTCTGCCAGACGATGTGCATGATATTTGTTCTTCAATGTTTCTGCCATCTCTGTCAATTGTTGCCTGGTCGCACGGTTGGGACGCAGCATATCATACATTTTTATGACCACATCGTCCTCAATTACAGTCATCTCAGCTGCTCGCCGAAGATTTTCAGCGATTTGACGTTTTCCGGCGCTTTCTGCAATATCAGCCTGATTTAGCAGCATCTCAGCAGAGATCCGTACATCCTCAATATCAATTCTGCCGTCTGAAACCGCGTCCAGTGTAACATCAGCAAGCGGTTTTCCAGTTGGCGTCTTAATGATATCGCGATGCTTTTCCATCAACGGATAATCCGCAACAGTATAGCGTCCATTCGCTGGAACACTCTCTATTTTCTTTGATCCATCTTCCGCAGCAGACTGAGTCTGTTTTGTTACAGACGGCTTTTCCGGCTTCGGTGCAGAAGCGGCTGCTGCCGCCTGGCCTTTGACTTCCTGTGCAATTTTAGCCACCAAAGAGTCAATCAAATTATCCTGCATCCGTTTCATCCTCTCATTTTTACACTGATTCCTGCCATTCAATCCGAAGCTCTTCCGGCGGCTTTCCACCGACCACATGCTCCGTCTCCTTTATATGAAGGATAGCAGCCTTTGCCTGAAACTTCGGCCGTGTCATACAGTCATTGATGGTTTCGATTGGAACAGGAGACTGTCCCTTGGCATAACGCGCAGCGTTTTTACCGATTTTACGATACAACTCCAGCGTTAAAACAGGCGCCTGAGGAAACAGCTCCAAGTTAGTGAGTGGAAACAGGTCCTTCTGATGGATAACAGCTGTGCCTTTAGACTGAAGTCCGACTCCGATGCCGGAGCCGCTCAATTTTGCCGCCCGAAGCGCAATAAATGCAACATCAGAAGTTTCATATACTTTGATAAAACGTACCCGCAGGCCTTCTTCCTCAATACCCGCTGCAATTTCACGCAGGACATCGCTGTGTGGAATACCGCAGATAGTTTGCGTCTGATACTCAGCCACCGCGGGTGCCAGGCCGATTACAACCTCATCCGGATATTTTCCTTCTTCTGCGGGGCCTAAATCGGTAACTGTCATGCCACCCGAAAGCACCGGTGCCGCAGATTCAGCAGCGACGCCGGAATTTTCAGCAGGAGCGGAAGCATTCATTTCGGAAACCGCTTCCATAACCCGGCGGGTAACTTCTGCGATCAGCTTTTCATCAATTTCCATTTCAGGCTTCCTCCCCTCTATTTGATGCTCTCAGGATCAAGCGCCTGAGAAATGTTCTTTACTTTTTCCCATTCTTCCCCATCCAGGCGGTATCCTGTTCCAGGGCCTGCATAGGTATTGGGATCATTGACAGAACTATGAACATGGAAAAACTGATCCAAAATCGCAGCAGTGTGGAGATAATCCCCCGAAATACGCTGCTTCAGCATTTCCAGAATAGAAGCAGCTATATCACCGCATTCTGTCCCAATCAGTGCCTTTACGATATCAACACCAGTATATTCTCCATTTTGAACCTTTTGTGCAGCCTTCAGATCTTCATTAATATTCCTTTTAATAGAAATATCCTTGCTGCCATGGGCGTAAACGCATTCCTCAATCTCCTCATCGGAAATTTCGGGAAATCCGAGCGCCTTGAAGACAATCTGCATTGCCTTAGCAGCATGCAGCCGCACCCGAATGACATCTTCTTCCCTCACGGGGCGCAGACCGCCGTCTACCTTTAAATCCCGCTGCAGCACATTGTAATCATCAAAGTCTTCAGCATCAAAATTTGATCCTGCAAACATATTGTCATAGTTCGGCGTAGCGCTATATCCGGAAAAGATAAAATCTGTTCCGGGAAGCATCTGCATCAGCATCCGTGCTGTACGGCGAATGTCAGAATGAGAAAAGGTCTGGTCGTTGCTGGAAGCACATTCCAGGCCAAGCATGGCCGCCAGAACATTTTCCGCCAGCACCGCCCGAATACCAGACGGCACTGAACCGACCACTCCAATACAGCTGACCGAGCCGTTCTGCGTTCCCTGGACGCCCGCCCCCTTAATTACCAGCAGACAGCGTGCTTCCAGATAGAGCATCGACTTCTTTTCCGCGTTCCCCATTAAAGCTTCAGAGCCTGTACCAGAAGTACAGCGCATTTTCATTCCGCGTGAAGCATATGCAGCAGCGAGGAAGGTCTTGGAGTATGGTGTATCATCTCCGTCAATAAATACCTTTTCTGTTCCATAAACCGAAATGGTCTCTGCATAAGTGGTAATGCCAAGCATACCAAGCTTAAGTTCTGTTGCTTCTTCCACAGCACACTGAGAAAGAACACCCGGACGTCCGCATTGGGAACCAATCAGCAGTCCGATCCCGCAAAGCGGCGCATAGCGCGCCACCCCAACGGTGGTCTCCATTTCATCAAAACCGCGCAGCGCTGACTCTGCCGCATCACAGGCAATTTGAATAGGGTTATCATTTAAGTTGGTGACATGGCACTGATTAGACGGAAACGCACGTTCCCGTACCTTTTGCATTGTCATCATCAGCTCTACGACATTCATGTGGTGCATGACCTCACACAGCTTGGCCGGTGTAAGGCCTCCCGCAATGCGGGTTATTTCCTTTTTATCCACATGGATATCGACCAGCATCCGCGCAATTTCCACCGAACTGAGTCGCATTGCTTCCTCTGCCACAGCCAGGTCTATCGCATGGTCTGCAATAAACGTATCAATAAAGTCGAAGTCTGCCCGCGGTTTAGAGTCCATCTCAACAATGATGCCGTTTTCAATTTTTAAAGATGGCTTTGGATCATACGGTGAATCCATTGCGATCAACCCGTATTCCGGCCACTCCTTAATGAAACCGTCAAGATTGACAGGACGCTTGGCAAGCACTTCGAACCGTTTGCTTTGCGGCATAATGTCACCTACTAATTATTTTTTTAATTCAGCCATGATCTTACGAGTGATTGCTTCCACTAAAGCGTCAGTCTCGCTGCCGCTCTTGCAGGAACACCCTGCTGCAGGCATGTTAGCCGGTACATCAGTCATGACCGCAGCCTTTGTGCCTTTTTGCGTACCATCCGGATTCAAGGAGTTAGTGGGAACCGAATCGCCGGGAAGAACCTCGCACTGCGGGCAGCCCGGATGCTTACCAGGAGCACCAAACTTCTTACGCAGGTCAAGCAAGGTGTTGATCTGCTCACAATCAAGCTGTTTCGGGCCTCCGAGCTGACGGGCATAAAGCGAAACTTTAGCGAAATATTCAGTGGATTCCATATTGAAATAAGCCTTGATCAGCGTATTACCAACAGTCAGCGCACCATGATTTTTCAGCAGGAATGCATCATGCTTCTGGATATAAGGCATCAGAGAATCCGGAATCTCCATTGTGGAAGGAGTACCATACTCACAAATCGGCACGGTTCCCAAGAAGATAACTGCTTCCGGCATAATATAGGTATCAAGCGGAATATTGCAGACAGCATGGGCTGTTGCAATCGGAGGATGTGCATGAACAACAGCGTTTACATCAGGGCGCTCCTGATAAACCTTCAAGTGCATTTTAAACTCAGAAGAAGGATTGAGCGTTCCTTCCAGCTTATTGCCTTTTCCATCGACTTTAATAATCATGTCCGGGGTCATAAAGCCCTTGGACACACCGGTAGGCGTGCAATAAAATTCATTGTCGTTTACCTTGACGGAGATGTTGCCGTCATTTGCAGCGACAAAACCGTTCATATAAATTCTTCTGCCGATTTCGCATATTTCTTTTTTGATTTCATATGCAGATGTCATGATTTTCAATCTCCTTTTTCTTAATTTTACTATCCATCGCTTTATAGAAATCCCCTTTGGGAAAATCTAACTTATTTGGAAGCGTTAACGATCCGTTCCGTATCAAGTGCAATCATATACTCTTCATCAGTCGGAATAACCAGTGTCTTTACCGTCGCATCCGGAGCGCTCAAATCGACAAGCTCTCCCCGCGGGCAGTTATGATTCAGCTCCTGATTGAGCTTAATACCCAAAAATTCCAAGCCCTCGGTTCCGATTTCCCTCATTTGATCAGAATTTTCTCCAATACCAGCGGTAAATATCAGGACATCAATGCCACCCATCGCCGCCGCAAAAGCACCAATATATTTCCGAAGCTGGTGTGCGACCATATTTTTTGCAACCACTGCCATATGCTCTCCTTTTTCGGCAGCAGCACAGACGTCGCGCCAATCGCTCGAAATACCGGTTACTCCCAGAAAACCGGACTTTTTATTCAGAAGACTGTCCACTTCAGCAGCAGTCATCCCCTCATCTTTAATCAAATAAGTGACAACAGCCGGGTCGATTGAGCCAGAGCGGGTTCCCATCATAATTCCGTCAAGCGGTGTAAAGCCCATGGTTGTATCAAAACTCTTGCCGTCTTTAATCGCAGTAATCGAAGAGCCGTTCCCCAAATGACAGGAAACAATCTTCAGGTCTTTTATATCTTTGCCAAGAAACTCTGCTGCTTTAGCAGATACATAACGGTGAGAGGTTCCGTGAAAACCATACCGCTTGATCTGATATTTCTCATAAAGCTCATACGGCAATGGGAACAGGTAAACATGCTCCGGCATTGTGGTGTGAAATGATGTATCAAATACTGTTACCTGCGGAACATTGCCCATAATCTTTTTACAGGCCTCAATTCCTTTGACAACCGGCGGATTGTGAAGCGGTGCCAGTTTTTCGGTAGTACGAAGATACGCCAGAGCTTCATCATCAACCAGAACAGATTCTTTAAACTTACCGCCATGCGCCACACGCTGTCCGATTGCATCAATGTCCTTGACACTGTCGATTACACCGTATTCGCTCCCGGTCAGCAGGCCGATTACCACCTTAATTGCATCATCATGGTTATTCAGCGTGACCTCGTTTTTGTAAGTTCTGCCGTCCCAGGCAGTGTGTTTTACCGCGCCGTCGATTCCAATCCTTTCACACAGCCCCTTAGCAAGCACCTTCTTGGTATCCATATCGAACAGCTGATACTTTAAGGAAGAGCTTCCGGAGTTGATTACCAATACATTCATTTTTCTGATCTTTCCTTTCTGACATCTCTCAGAATGTTTTGATATTGGTCCCATAGCTTAATAAAGCCGTTATTTTCCAATATATTTGACAAATTCCCGGTAGGCTGTCTCACAGTCTTTACCGCCCGGCTGATAATAAACAGGATTCAGACTGTCCGCTATCACCTTTCGGGCTGCTGTGATATCCGCAAGTTCACCTAAGGATATCAACTGCACTGCAATGTTTCCGGTCGCGGTTGCTTCGATCGGACCGGCAATAACCTTAACATTGCAAAAATCCGCTGTCATTTGGCATAAAAGATTATCTTTGGTGCCGCCGCCCACCATATGAATTGCATCATATTTTTTACCAGTTACATCAATTAGGTTTTCCAGTGTCCAGCGATATTTCATTGCCAGGCTCTGATAAATACAGCGCATGATTTCACCGCGGGTCTGCGGAACATACTGGCCAGTTCTCGCACAAAAATCCTGCACCCGTTTCGGAAGGTTTCCAGGCGTTTCAAAGGATGGGTCGTCTACATCAATAAAGCATTTGAACGGCTCAACAGCAAGCGCTTCCCGTTCCAAATCGCCATAGCTGACATCAGCGCCTTCCCGAATCCACTGACGGCGGGATTCCTGAATCAGCCACAGCCCCATAATATTCTTTAAAAAGCGAATTTTTCCACCATATCCGCCCTCGTTGGTGAAGTTATGCTCTTCCGCTTTTTCATTGATCACCGGATGCGGCAGCTCTGTTCCAAACAAAGACCAAGTACCGCAGCTGATATAAACAAAGTCGTTGCCTGTGTTCGGCACCGAAACAACAGCAGAAGCAGTATCGTGCGTTGCAACTGCGATGACGGGTACTTTTTTCGCACCGAGTTCCTCGCAAATTTCATCGGACAGAAGCCCGTACGGCGTACCAGGCGCAATGATTTCCGGCAGAATGGATGTCGGAATACTCAGCTTTTCCAGCAATTCCTTGTCCCATTGTTTGGTTTCAGGATTTATCATCTGGCTGGTAGAA
This sequence comes from uncultured Clostridia bacterium, assembly GCA_944386455.1. Classification (GTDB taxonomy): domain Bacteria; phylum Bacillota; class Clostridia; order Oscillospirales; family Ruminococcaceae; genus HGM13222. Next base: position 21,020 of record CALXBC010000004.1, read on the forward strand.
GCAATCGTATATTCCGCCTTTTTGACGCCAGTCAGGAAATAAGCCATCAGATCAGGAACAAAAAGCATCGTCTCTGCCCGGTCTAAAAGCTCCGGCCGCTGCTTCCGCAATGAGTACAGCTGAAATAAAGTGTTTAACCGCGCAAACTGACAGCCAGTCCGGCTGTACATCTCAGATTTCGGTACTACTTCAGCAGCCGCCTCAATCATTCCGACAGTCCGCTCGTCACGATAGTGAATCGGATTCTCCAACAACCGACCATCCTTGTCAAGCAATCCGAAATCAACACCCCAGGTGTCAATACCAATCGCATCAAATCCGCCATTATTGACCGCTTTAACAATTCCTTGTTTGATCTCAAACATAAGTCTGAGAATGTCCCAGTAAAACACGCCGTTCAGCTTCACCGGATCATTGGAAAAGCGGTGGATCTCTTCCATAGATATGGTTTTTCCATCAAAGGAAGCAAGCATCGCACGTCCGCTGGAAGCGCCGAAGTCAAAAGCCAGAATTTTTTTAGCCATATTCTTTCCTCCTGTCATCTTATTTGGCGTATGGCTTATTATCTTTTAGAAAGAATGTTTGCCTCGTATTCCCGAACAGCATCCAACCATTCAGTACCGATACCAGCATTTTTCTTAAGACAATAATAATCCCACACTAATCCAAACGGTGCAGATTTAAATTCCTGTGTGTAAGCCAGCCGCCCCGTCACATCACCTTTTGCTTCCAATTCCTTCATCAGTCCGACCGGCTGGAGCAGTGCAGCTAAAATCGCCTTGCGAGTATTGCGCAGACCGATTACCCAGGCGGCGATACGGTTAATGGAAGCGTCAAAAAAGTCAGTGGCAATATAAGTATCCTGCAGCTTATCGAGCCGAACCAATTCTTCCATTATGGTTTTTGTTTCATCGTCAAGCGCCACAACATGGTCGGAATCCCAACGAACCGGGCGGGACACATGAAGCAGCACCTTATCAGTAAATGCAAAAACTGAGGACAGCTTGGCAGAAACCATTTCGGTTGGATGATAATGTCCAGTATCAAGAGTCATAATAATATGATCCGTCTTTTTCGACAGTACATAGCCCATGCAGAATTCATGAGAACCGACCGTATAGCTTTCCAGCCCGATACCGAAGACTTTGGACTCAATACCATCCATCACATTTTTGACATCCTTTGTGGCTTCAAAAATCTGGTCATAGCTGTCTTTCAAACGCAGACGCGGACTCAGGGTGTCGACCGGGAATTCTTTATCGCCATCCGGTGTCCAGTGGTTGATAACGCAGGTTTCACCAGTTTTTTCTGCAAAATATCCGCCAATTTTACGGCAGCGAATACCATGTTCAATCCAAAATTCCCGTACCTTATCATCCGCAGCGGACAGTGTTCCCTTGTCGCTCTTGGGATGTGAAAAATATGTCGGGTTAAAGTCCATTCCCAGTTTCCGTTCTACTGCCCATTTTACCCAATTTTCAAAGTGCTTTGGCTCAATTTCATTTCTGTCTACAAAATCATCAGCTTCCAAATAACTAGCATGGAGGTTTATTTTTTTGACCCCAGGTATGTATTTCATTGCAAAGTCCAAGTCATCGCGAAGCTCTTCCGCATTACGGGCTTTTCCAGGATAATTGCCTGTGGTCTGGATACCGCCGGTCAGAGCACCGGCCGATTTTTCAAAACCGGTTACATCGTCGCCCTGCCAGCAGTGAATGGAAAGCGGTGTGCTATCGCAAATTTCCAGCGCCTTTTCAACATCAATACCATAATGAGCATACAATTCTTTTGCCACTTCAAAACCTTTTTCAATATTTTTCATTCAAACACCCTCTTTTTCAAAATTGAAAGCACTATCTTGATTTAAATACTCTATGATGTTATTATACTAATAAAAGGCCTATTTTGTCTACCTTTGGCGTGAAAATTGATAAATTATCAATATTTTTGATTATTTCTTTCATAAAAAATCAATATTGATCACAAAATGATTGATTCACTGTCATAATCACATTTTTATTCTGTATTTTCATATAAAATATGTGAATTTTAAATATAATTGTAAATAGAGGTGCATAAAATGTTCGCATATGAACGAAAGCAGCAAATTTTGGATATCCTTAAAATTAAAAAAGCAATTTCGGTTGATGAACTATGCAAAACGCTATATACCAGCGGTGCGACGATCCGGCGGGATCTGCAGGTTCTGGAAAAAGACAATTTAATCAAACGTACCCATGGCGGTGCAGTTCTGCTGGAAGGCAACTCCACGGAAACCCCGCTGGTTCTGCGGGAAAGCGAAAATTCCGGCCAGAAACAGCTGATTTCAGAACTGGCAATTGAACATATCGCTGACGGTATGACCATATTTCTGGACTCCAGCAGCACAGTTTCCTATATTATTCGCAGACTCACCCCTTTCCAGGGACTTAAAATTATCACGAACGGCATCAAAACAGCTTCCCTCTTATCCGACTATAAAAACATCAAAACTTATTGTACCGGCGGCGTGATAAGGGATAATTCCCGTTCTCTGGTAGGACATAATGCTGAGCAGTTTATTGCGCAGTTCAATGCCGATGTCTGCTTCATGTCCTGCCGCGGAATGAGCGCAGAAATTGGAGCGACTGATCCCAGTGATGAAGAGGCCTTTGTCAAAAAGGAATACATCCGAAACAGCCGCAAACGAATTTTGTTATGCGATACCACAAAAATCAATGTGAATTATTTCTCCAAGGTGGCTCCTTTGAGCGAATTTGATCAAATTATCACCAACGATCCAGAAACAACCTTAAAATTCAGCATCTTTACTCGTCATGCCGCAGCAACACCTGACGGCAGGGTAAAATAAAAACTGCTGCAGAACAGCAATAAGGAATGATTCACTCAAATGAATGCCGAAAAACGTTTTGCTTTATTTGAACAAATGCCTGTCCCAAGGGCTGTTTTGACTTTAGCGGTTCCAACGATATTAAGTTCCCTTGCTGATGCAAGGGAAAAGCACGCAATGCGATACACGCCATGCCGGGGCTTAAGCCAAGTTACAAATGGCTTATTTTTCTTATATCTTAAAAAACTAACCCTAAACCGAATTGAGGTTTAGGGTTTTTCTACAGACTGAACCGTTTTGCTTGTTTATCTAGTACGGTTAAAGACAGAAGTTATGACTTTTTAATATCAATGCTGATATTTGCAGCGGATGAAGAAGAAACAGGAAACACCCTCCAGCTCTCCGGGAGCCAGTTCGGTCCGGATACAATTCTTACATATCTTGCCATCACAGGTGGAAAGGAAACATTTTTTTCGTCCATAGAACGTTTCCATTCTCCGGATGCAACCGGAATATAATGTTCTCCGTCTGTGCTTACAAAAACAGAGTACAGGGAAATGTGACTGATAAGTTTTTCACCCGCGCCGTCCTGTCTGGGCAATACTCTGATACGACATATTTCATATTCCTGATCCAGTTGAAATGTAATCTGGCTCAGGATGTCTCCGGTTGTCCACCAGAAGGTATCCGTTTTTCCGTCCAATAATTTTTCAGGCCCACAGCCGCAAACGGTAGAAGAGGATGATAACACAGACATTTTTTCACGCGGCAGAGTTTCGGTTTGAAATTCTTCCTTTGGGAGTTCTTCGCAGTTCAGTTTGATAACAGTGTCCAAAACATCCCATTCATCAGGCACAAGAATCGTAATGCCGTCATTATCATACTGGATTTCAGCTGGATTGCCGGTGCGCAGCATTTCTGCTGAAACAAAGCGTTTTCCATCTCTTGGAAGAGGAAGACGAATCCGTTTTTCTTCAGGCGGACAAAGCACATGAATATACTCATAGCGGCCGCCTGCTGAAGTTGTAGCTGTAATTCCGTAAAGCAAATCAGGAATCCGAAATCCGGCGGGCGTTATATACGAACGGCTCGGAAGCGTATTTTTCAAAGATTCTGCTATTGGCTGCACCAACTTTGAAAACTGAAGCAGCGTTTCTTTTACGTTTGGCTCAAAACCGCCGCCGACATAAGGAGAAGCACCGATTGCAAGACCGCCGCCTTCCGTATTCGCCCCACAGGTAAGCACAAAAAGTTTGAAAAGATGCTCTGGTGTGTATTTGGCAGCATTTTTTACGGTATTCGGTTTGGTAGACCACCACCAGTCTGACAGACAGATAACAGTCTGGGTAGGATATGCCATTCTGTCCTCTGCGACGGCAAAATCAGCCATACCGTCCTCACGGGAACCATAATCGACAGCATCATTTGATTCCCCGTTCCCTACAACCACAACATCAGGATTGGCTGACTTTATCGTTTGATATAACCGTTTAAAATCAATCATCGTCAGAAACGGTTTGTCAAAAATCATATCAAAGTAATAGGAGTCAATATCTGTTCCGTATCTGGCTGCCAGTTCAGCAAAAAAACCGTTAACAAAGTCATTCCATCTCTGGTAACCGCATGCAGAATCATGAAATCCAAGTCTTGTCCTGTCCTCTTCTTTCATGGTATCGCCTATAGTGGCATGAATATAAAGCTGCAGTTTAATGTTCCGCTTATGAAGCGCGTCGATTAATTCCCGAATAACATCTCTTTCCGCAGAGTGTCCGGGAAGCATCTTTTTCAGATATTCACTTGGATAAAGCGGATACATGTTAGCATGGTAAGCAGTGAAATTGACATAATCCACACCGATTTCTGCACATTCGCAGGCAAACGCTTCCGCATCGAAGCCATCGATCAGTTCCCGAAACGTTTGAGGCTGGCTCCCGTCCGGATAGCATCCACACTTTCCACCTCCTTCATAAGCAAAAGTAACATATAAACCCAGTTTTGAAGTCAGATAAAAATTCATCTCAATCCCAGCTTTCTTTTCCGACAGTTTTAGGCTTTGCCGCCTTTATCATATCATGTTGCACAGAACATGTCTACGGACAGGAAAGCTATTTGTTTGTCGAAAAGTAAGTTTTTCAGATCGTTATTTTCAATAATAATCCTATCCGCTGCATAAATTTTCCTGCTGTTTGTAAAATGATGCCGCAATTACACCTATAGACAAATTTTGTGTATTGTGATATAATATATTAAAATAAATGTCTAAAACGAAAGCAATCACTGGTTCTAAGCAGCTGGAAAAATTTCGTCAGTCAGGCAGCCGGTTGTTTAAATACCCGGCTGCTTTTGTATTCTGTAGACTGATCCCAAAATGTTTTTCCTTTTGATTAAATCCTGAAATATTATACCCGGCTGATTCAAAATATAACCGAGAAAGGAGAGAAAACTGTTTGAAACGAATTTTTAGCATCATGCTTGTACTTTTTTTGGCTGTTCCTATGACTGCCTGCGGACGGCAGGATGCTCCTGCCGCTTCAGCTTTACAGAAACAGTCGGAAATAACTTCTGCCTTGTTGAGTTCCAACAGCATATTGGCATCGACAAACCAACTGACCTCCGCTTTGACCGAACAGTCATCATCTCCGTTAAAAACTGTATTTTCCCTGGATGTTCCCGCCGACAACGCAGTCAAGTTGTCGTTCTCCAGAATAGGCGGAAACACAGCAGAGGTTGTTGATATAACTGAGGACATAAAAACAATCACAACAATTATTCAAAAAATAAATGAACTGGAATTCACGAAAAGCAGATTTTCAGACAAAGAAATACAAATGAAAAACGGCGCTAGCTCCACCTTGCGCATTGATTATCGGGACGGCAGCAGCAAAGAGCTTCGCGATCAAAGTGGATGGTATCAATATACCGATTATGGCGAACAATGGCTGGAGCCAAAAGGAAGTTTGGATATAGAACAGTTTATTGCAGATGAAATGGGCGTTCAATTATGGAGATAAAACAATCTATTAAAAGTAAACCAGCAAGCCAACAGCCCCGCAGACCGAATTACTCGGTCTGCGGGGCTGTTGGCTTGCTGGTCTTGCTTTGCCTGACACAACACATGACGCCGCTTCAAAGCGACATATGCTTTTATGCAAGCAGTTTTTCTACAGATGCCAGCTTTACACAGATACAGAATAGCTGCATAGCTAACGCAAGTTCGTCAAGCGGCGGAAAAGTCGGAGCAATTCGTATATTAGAATCTTTGGGATCCTTTTCATAAGGAAATGTTGCACCGGCTTTTGTCAAAACCACTCCGCCCTTTTGACACAGTTCATAAATTCTGGAGGCGCAGCCTTCCATAGCATTAAAAGAAATAAAATAACCGCCGTTTGGCTTATTCCATGTTCCGATACCGAGCGGTGCGATCTCCTGCTCCAACATTTGGAGAACCAAATCAAATTTTGGTTTAATAATAGCGGCATGCTTTTTCATATGCTCCCTGATACCATCTGCATCTTTAAAATAACGCACATGACGGAGCTGATTAATTTTATCATAGCCAATCGTCTGGAAAGAAAGCTGATTCTTCAGGCGTGCAATATTTTTTCTGCTGGAAGCAATCACTGCAACACCTGACCCAGGGAAGCTTACTTTGGATGTGGATGCAAACTCATATACCATATCTTCGCTTCCGCGTTGCTTACATTCATCCATAATATTTAGCAAGTGATCGTGTACTTCTCCCAAATGATGCACACAATAAGCATTATCCCAGAAAATTCGAAAATCCTTTGCAGCCGGTCTCAACGCTGCAAAACGTCTGACCGTTTCATCTGAATAAGTGATGCCGTCTGGATTGGAGTACATTGGTACACACCAGATCCCCTTAATTGCTTCATCGGCAGAAACCAGCCGTTCGACCGTATCCATATCAGGGCCGTCAGACGTCATATCAATATTAATCATCTCGATGCCGAATTGCTCTGTAATCGCAAAGTGGCGGTCATATCCGGGAACCGGGCACAAAAATTTTACCTTGTCCAGCTTGCACCACGGTTTGCAATCCTCTTCTGTTCCAAAGAGCATTGCCCTGGAAACCATATCATACATCAGATTCAAACTGGAATTTCCGCCAATTACAATTTCATCCGGACTGACATCCAGCAACTGAGAAAACAAGCGTTTGGCTTCCGGAATACCATCCAGTCCGCCATAATTGCGTACATCCAGTCCATCTTCGGCTTTTAACTCCATATTGGAATTCACACAATCAAGCATATCCGCTGTCAGATCGAGCTGTGCTTTCCCGGGCTTTCCTCTGGACATATCCAGTTTCAAATTACGAGCACAGAACTCTGCATATTCTTTTTCCAATTTTTGCTTTTCCTGAGAAAGCTGCTGCTTGCTCATTTCTTGATAGACGGGCATCTAAATAATCTCCTTCCGCTGTCACCCTTGACAGTCATATTCCATTTCATTCATTGCTTTGTCTATTATACGCCGTCAATTTTGGTTTTGCAAGTGTTTTATAAAAATCCTGCATTTTATATAACCATAATAGCCAATAAATCCTTTTTTCAGTCGTTTTAACCAGCTGTCATGAATTGCTTTTTCTGTTATTCATGCAAAAATAGTGGTTGCATTTTATACGAATTTAGGGTATAATGAAATCGTCAGCTGAAAATTTAAATGCAGCGGCAAGATTAAACAAAACAGAAAGGAAGATAAAAATGGCCTTTGTCGTTACAAAAGATACTACGATTGGCGATATTCTCGACCATGATCAATCAACTGCTCCTTACTTTTTAGAAATGGGAATGCATTGTCTCGGCTGTCCTTCTGCCAGAGGAGAATCGATTGAGATGGCTTGTGATGTTCACGGCGTCGACTGCAATGAACTGATTGCAAAGCTCAATCAACATTTGTCAAAATAAACCTACATTTAAAAACGGCTCATCATTTTCGGATGAGCCGTTGAGCGTGTCGAGAATGTCGACACGCTCTCGAGGGACAAACACAATCACTGCGGCAAAGCCTTGTTCTGTGTTTTTCCCCCGACTCCCCCTTTTCAGTCGAAAACCGGCTCCGCAGGAGGCCTCGCCTCTGCTCACCGCCGGTTTTCTCTCAAGGGGTCACTCCGGCGGCGCATGTCCGCCTGCGTGACGATTTTTTATTTTTTACCCTTTTTCGACAGACTGAACGGCTCATCATTTTCGGATGAGCCGTTTTTGTTTTACTGCATCATTATATTTTTTATAGGTATGTTTTGGCCAGTTATTATTCACCGTGAAAAACCGTTTTTGCATCGAAAACCGGCCCGTCTTTACACACATGAGCATAATATTCTTTGGAATCCTTTACCACCTTACAAGCACAAACAAGGCATGCACCAACTCCGCACCCCATTCGTTCTTCCAAAGAAACTTCACATCGGATCTGCCTTTGATGTGCAATGTCGGCAACACCTCGCAGCATCGGATGAGGACCGCATGCGTAAATAATTTCAGGCTGCTGCCGATCAATCAATTCATTTAATGCCGTCGTCACAAAGCCATGTACTCCACATGTTCCATCATCTGTGCAAACAACGGTTGTTGCGCCGGTTTTTTTAAAATCATCTGCAAGGATTACAGCATCTGCAGAACGAAAACCAATCACAGCCGCTGCATTATTTCCATAGTATGCTGCCAACTCCAGCATTGGCGGCGTTCCAATTCCGCCTCCAACTACAATTGCTCTGTGATTTTTTTCAAGCAGAGTAAATCCTTTTCCCAGCGGCCCGATCAAATCAATTGGATCTCCGGCACGAAGTTCCGACAACTTCTGTGTCCCCTCTCCCCTGACTTCAAATACGATCCGAATACAATCCTTTTCATGGCCGATTCTGCAAATTGAAATCGGGCGCCGAAGTGAAAAGCCATTTGCCTTTACATGCACAAATTGACCTGCCAATGCCTGCTGTGCAATCTCTGGACACAGAATTGTCAGGTCATAAATATTCTTTGCCAAGTTTCTTTTACTTTTAATGATATACTCTCCTTGACAATACGCCACAAAAATCCGCTCCTCCGCTGATTCATTTTATTGCCGACAATCATTTGCCTATTGATTTCTTTTTAAATGTTACCACAAAACAATGTAAATTTCAATGATGATACTCTGTTTTTTCACATAAACCAGTCGTTTGCATATAATAGCAGTATCTTGTATCATTCTCTGATCGCGATTTCAGGCAGCAAAACAATTTTCATACCAACACAGCAGTATCAGAAAGGGGCTGATTTATTGTGGCAAAAGCAATTTTTGTGACGATCCTTACGATTCTGGCAGTTATCGGACTTGCCGATCTCATCAGGCTCCTCAGTGCATGGATCTTGTCTGGCAGCGGACGACAGTACATTGTCTCTGTAATCCCATGCAAAGGGAATGAAGAGGAGATCGAATACATTGTAAAGAGTGCTTATTCCCGTTTAAAGGAACAGTACCGCTGCAAAGAATGCCGTATCATCATCGCAGACAGCGGTATAGATCCAAAAACAAGAAAAATATGCGAACAGCTCTGTCACGATATCGACGGCGTCATTCTTTGCGAAGGACATGATGTCCGTAATATTCTGCAGGAAAAGTTTCATTTGCAAATCGACTCATAATGGTATATGATATTAATATCGTTTAAGCATTTAAGACTCTGCTTTCAGTGCCCGGAAAGGAAGTATATTCATGGAAGAACAAGATCTGATTACGCTGCAGGGAACTGTTGAAGCCGTCACCTTCCGGGCAGAAAGCGGCTTTACCGTTGCCGAACTGGGATATGGAAATGAATTAATTACCATAGTCGGCGATTTAGTTGGTATTGAGGAAGGAGAAGAACTCAGTTTAACCGGACGATATACAACCCATCCAAAATATGGGCCTCAGTTTAAGGTTTTGATGTTTGAGCGCCGTCTTCCGGCTTCTGCATCCGCGATTGGTAAATACCTTTCTTCCGGTGTGATCAAAGGCATTGGTCCTTCACTGGCGCGCCGCATTGTTGACGTATTCGGCGATGAAACTTTAGAGATTATCGAACAACAGCCGCTGCGATTGGCAGAAGTCAAGGGAATCTCTGAAAAAAAGGCAGCCCAGATTGGAGAAGAATTCCAGCATATTTTTGGCATCCGTACCCTTATGATCTTTTTATCGAAATACGGGATCTCCCCCTCTCAAAGCGTAGTTATTTGGAAACTCTGGGGCAGCGCAGGAATGAATTTGATACAGGCAAATCCTTATATATTATGCGGCTGTGAGGCTGATATTGATTTCAGTATTTGTGATACAATTGCCATTGAACTTGGGCTGCCTGAAGATTCTATGGAACGAAAGCAGGCAGGAATAAATTATGTTCTGCGCCAGAATCTGTTTTCGGGTCATACTTGTCTGCCGGCGGACAAGCTGTTGATGCAAGCTTCCCGTCTGCTGCAGCTCCCGGAAGCATCTCTGTCAAAAGCCATTGAAGAAGCAGTTCAGGAAGAAACACTGCGTAAAATGACACGAGGGAAAGACTATCTGTATCTTGCCAATTTGTATGTTGCAGAACAGTATATTGCCGAGCGTATTGTTGCTATGACCCGTTGTGCGCTTGGAGACGATGCTGCTATTCAAACAAAAATATCACGAATTGAGAAGGAAAATGGAATTCATTATGCATTATTGCAGAAGCAGGCAATCTGTCAGGCAATCGAAAATGATATTATGATTCTCACCGGAGGACCTGGCACAGGAAAAACCACAACGTTGAATGCAATCATCACAATTCTGGAAGAAAGCGGCAAGGAAGTTTTTATTGCCGCACCAACCGGTCGAGCAGCAAAACGAATTTCAGAAGTTACAGGCCATGAAGCCAAAACCATTCACCGACTTCTAGAAGTGAGTCAGTCTCAAAATAACCGTCTGGAATTTGTTCATAATCAAGAGAACCCCTTAGAATGTGACGCCGTTGTAATTGATGAAATGTCTATGGTGGATACGCTGTTGTTTGACAGCTTGCTGCGTGCACTGCGCCCCGGATGCAAATTAATTTTGGTTGGAGATTCCGATCAGCTTCCCTCTGTCGGCGCCGGCAATGTGCTAAGGGATTTAATTGACTGTGGATGCGTACCAACAGTTCAGCTGAAAGAAATTTTTCGCCAGGCTGCTAAAAGCCTCATTGTAACCAACGCACACAAAATTGTGAACGGTGAGATGCCAGACTTAAAAGTAAAGAATAATGATTTCTTTTATATGCCACGAATTTCATCTTCTGATGTTCAGAATACAATCATCGACCTCGTAAGCCGCCGGTTGCCCGTGAGCTATGGCTTTTCCCCAACAGAAAATATTCAGGTGCTCTGCCCTTCCCGCAAAGGTGCTTTAGGGACAATGGAATTAAATGCTATGCTGCAGCAGGAGCTTAATCCGGAGGACGGTTATAAAGTTCAGTTTTCAAACGGTATGTTTTTATTCAGAGAGGGCGACAAAGTCATGCAGATTCGCAATAATTACGACATTGAATGGAAACGGAACGATGAACGAGGGCTTGGCATTTATAATGGCGATATTGGCTTTATAAAAATGATCGACCGCGGCAGTCAAACCTTAATGGTTGACTTTGATGGCAGAGTAGCTGTCTATTCCTTCGACATGGCAAATGAGCTGGAACTCGCATATGCAATTACAGTACATAAAAGCCAGGGAAGCGAATTTGACGCCGTAGTCATTCCTTTGTTCGGCGGATATGATAAGTTGTTTTATCGTAACTTGCTATATACTGCAGTGACCAGGGCAAAACAACTTTTGATTTTGATAGGTTCCGCCAAGCGGATTGCCTACATGGTAGAGAATAACCGCCGTACATTACGATATACCGGACTGAAGTTTTTGTTGAAAGAATATTATCGGACACTAAATCTAACCGCCGAGGATGAGGAGCGAACGTGATGCACATTATCACAAAGCTATTGGACTACATATTCCCCCGCCAATGTATTTTTTGTGGCACACCAGTATATAGCGGACTGCCCTATTGTGAAGACTGTATCGATTTGATACCTTTTACAGAAGATGTCTGCCCGGTCTGCGGCAAAGAAAGCTGTATTTGTAACAAACAGCAATTCTATTTTCAGAAAGCAGTTTCTGTATTCAATTACGATTTAGGTGCCGAACATGCCATTCGTCAATTGAAGTTCAACGAGAAAATCAGTTATGCCAAGCCTCTTGCCGGTTACATGTATCAAAAAATGTTACAGTCAGATTTTATAAATAAAATTCAGTTGATTCTACCCGCCCCAATGACTAAAAAGGATACCATCGCCCGTGGATATAATCAGTCTGTTCTTTTAGCCAAGGAGCTCTCCCGCCTATCCCATATTCCAATGTCCGACCGCATACTGCTCAAGGTCAAACAAACCCGAAAGCAACACGATCTGAATAGCGAAGAACGAAAAATCAACCTATCAGGTGCTTTTCGCGTTACAGATTCTGTTCTTGTATCAGGGAAAACGATTCTCTTATGTGATGATGTTTATACGACTGGATCTACGTTTAACGAATGTTCCCGCATCTTAATGGAAAATGGAGCAAAAGAAGTCTATTGTATTGCAGCCGCTTCTACCCAGCTGAAACAGTTAAAGCAAAAATAGGATATTTTTGCTTTTTACTCTTGACAATGATGCTTTTCTTCGCTATAATAATAAAGCACCATTCAGGAGTGCTCATATAGGGGTATAGCTCAGTTGGTAGAGCAGCGGTCTCCAAAACCGCGTGCCGAGGGTTCAAGTCCTTCTGCCCCTGCCAGCGGCGAGTCGCCGCAGACAGATCGCGCACCGCGTAGGTGCGCGATTTTGCTTTGTATGCCCGCGTTTCGGACGATGTCTATCTTGGCGGCACACGGTCTGTTTCACCTGGCTTGATTCGCTGAATTTGTGTCAAAAGTTGTGTCTGTTGCCAACCGTTTGCAACGATTCCGTCTGTTACATCATCAATAAAGCATCATGTAGCAGAAATATTTTCGCTTTCCTTTTTATGGATTTGTATCTTCTATAAAAAATTCCACAAAAGCAGTATAGAGCTTTGCCTTGGTTAAAGGAACTATGACTGTAATAATCTGAAGCATCAATCCAGCAATATATACATTCGGAAATGTACGAACCAAAGTCCAATTTTCTGCACCTATCATAAACAAAACAAAAAATACGACCATTGCCAAAACAAATATCGCGCAATAAGCTCCTATGTAACCCAAAATCAGCTGGAATTTCTTTTTTATGAAGCGAAAGAGCTTTTTAATAAATTGGTTGTAGCTTAACATTTCCTTTCGGGACAGCAGCAACGCTCGATAAAACACATAAGAATACACAAAAATATGAATCAAAAGAGCATAGCTCAGTGATAAAAGGTATTTAAAATTGCGGGATATTGATGGAAGTATTACGCTAACAATAACTTCACTGTAATTTAACATGATAAGCAAGAGAGCGCTGCATACACTTTTTATAGCATTATATTTTTCTGTTTGCCGTATATTTTCATTTATATACTGGTTCAGCCAATAAAACAAAAACAAATAATAAACCAGTTTATCCAGTAAAGTAATGAGATTATCCAACGAAATACCGAATGTATGCAGCCAAGAGATTTTTGCATAAATCTCAAACAAGATGTCCCCGAGAACAAATTTTTCCAAACCAACTACAGCCAAAATAGTAAGCAGTTGGAGAACAGTCCCCAACTGCACATTTTTCAAGGGAGATTTCTGATACAGCTTCACCATATTAACACCCAATCTCAATAATATTTCTTAGAATGAATCGCAATCGGTTCATCAAATCCAAAAACTTTTGCCCAAAATCCGGTATTTTTCTTCCATGCCTTTTCTTCAAAAACAATCGTAACCTTTTCATCGGCTGCATGTCCATCAAGCTGTTCTAAAATATATTTCATTTGCGGAGGTCCATCCCCTAATAATAATGACACTATATTGGTTCCTAAACTAAGAAGATTCGCTGCAACGGGGTTGCTAACCAATTGTCCAATCGCGTAATCAAACGCGCCGCTATCCCCACCATATTGCAAAAATTTTCTGATTTTGATGTCCAGCTGGAATCTATCATTTAAAAAGTCATGCCATTCACTTACCGTTTTCTCTGCAAGAATAACCTCTGCAAAATATTGCGTTTCACCATCATCTGCATCCGATTGAAATCGTACCACATCAAAGCCATTGTATTCTGGAACTGTACCTGAAAAGGTGCCGAGGTGTTTCATATTGTACTTTTGTACATAGTCAAACACTTTTAAAGCAGGAAACAACTTATATTCCTGAGGGACAGATGATATATACTGATCACCCAAATCCTTTCCATACCATTTATCGGCTTTTCCATGCTGAACGTCCTGCAAAAATTGATCAGCCAAATCATCAATTCGAAAGTCCTCCAGTGTTCCATAGGGACTAACCCCGACTTTCTTTGCGCAACGCCAACCATACAACGCATTTGGGTCTTTCAGCTCCCGTCCGCATCGTAAACATTCACTCATATTTTTCTCCTTTCATTTTATCACAGTTTTCTGAATGTGTAAATTATTATTTAGCTGTTATCATCCTCTTCCCTATACCCAAAATCTATCACAAAGTCTTGCGGACATTCAAGGACATAAAGAATTTCTTTTCTTTGTTTACTCCGTTTCAAATTTTGATCGCCCAAGAGGAAACTTGGGCGGTCTTTTCGGTTACATCTCGAATCCCTCTGTTATCCCGCTGAGTCTTGCAGTGTCTTTTTTCACATAATACAGTTCGGTGATCTGTGAGGTACTGTGTCCCAGCAGATCGGCTACCTGCCTTGGCGATAATGCCTTGATGGTTCCGTCGGGCTGCTTTTGTCCGTTCACCAAATTGGTGGCGAAGGTATGCCGCAGGCTGTGCAGCCCTTTCTGCTCAATTCCCGCCGCCTTGAGGATTCGGTAAAATCTCTTTCGCAGATTGACCGGCTTGGTGTAGCCTCCGTTCCCATCGGCCACAAGGGGCGTATTTTCCCCGAAATAGGCTTCTCCGCGCAGATCCTCGATCATCTCGACTGCCGTCCTGTTCAGCGGCACTGTGCGCTTACTGGTGGCGCTTTTAGGCTTGCCTACTTTGATCTCCCGGCCGCTTGTAAATTCTGTACCATCTCTCCGTGAAACTTCTTTCACCCCCTGCCGGACGGTCAGCGTTTTCTTTTCAAGGTCAATGTCGCTGTTCAATAAACCAAGCAGCTCGCCGGTTCGTAATCCTGTGTTCAGCATCAGAATATAGGCTGCCGCCTGCTGATATTTCCGTTTGCCGTCTTTGAAGGTGCTGAACGCTTCGGCTTTAAACTTCTCAATTTCCTCCGGCGTGAAAATGGTCACTGTTTCACTCTCCGGCAAATCTTCCTTGTCCTGCGCCGACAGGAAGTTCGACTTCTTCATCATCTCCACATTTGCCATCGGATTCTTCGGAATCAGTTCCTCGCGGTAGAGATACCGGAAATATTCGTTCAGCACCACATAGGCTTTCTTAACGGTGGTGTAAGCGTAGCCTTTGTTCATCCAGTAGTTGAGCAGATTTTTTATGTCTGCTGCTGTGATGTCTCCAACCGGCTTTTCCCCCAGCAGAGGATAGATTTGATTTTTGGCACTGCACTCGCACCGGTCATAGGTGGTTTGCTCTACCGATGGGAATTTGAACACCTGCAGCCAGTTCTGCATGCTGTCTTTTACTTTTTTCTTGGATTCATCCGACTCCACGGCTTGATTTTCAAAGTCCGCGATATAGTCCGTCATCTTTTTGTTGACCTCGGCTTTGGTCGTACCGGAGAAACTCTTGCGTTTCCGCTCTCCATGCTCGTCCATATACCAGACTACGCCGCCCCAGCGGTCATCGGTACGCTTAAAGGCATTGCCGTTGGTCAGCAGTTTTCTTTGCATTCCTCGTCACTTCCTTTCCGATCACACACCATACCACAACCTCTTCTCCATATCCAGCGACTTTGCAAAAAGTAAGGAAAAAGTCACATACTGAGGTGCATACCCTGTTCCTCATCATCGCTGTGACCCGCCTGCACAGAACGGTCGGTTTTCAGTCCGTGAGCCTGTTTCTTCCGCTCGATCCTGGACTGCAGTTTGGAGTCGATCTGCGTATCCAATTTCATCCGCAGCTTTTGACAGCTTGCGGCTATAGCTTTGGCAAGTTGCAGGATGAGGCTGCCGACAGAGGCGGTGACCGATATCGGATGCTCCTGTTGTTCGCTTTGCAGTATCAGGGAAGCGGAACGAAGAACGGCGTTTTTAATATCCCGGAATTCCTTGTTGTCCTCCAGCGGGATATCCGGTTTGGGTTTGTCATAGTAAATCGACAGCTTTTCACGGTTGGCCTTGTTCCACTCTGCATACAATTCAGCAATCCTCTCGTCTTTGGCGAGTTCGGCAACGATTGCGTCAACTGTTTGCTTGATACTTTTCGGAAGATAGCCGTATACCTTTTTGCCTTTGTAATTGGATAACTGACCGATCAGCCTGACATACAGATTTTGAATTTCTTCCGATGCAGAGATCGGTGTTTCCGCATCTTTTAACAGTTCGTCTATTCTCTTTTTCGCTTCTGCCCGAACCTCATCCCGCATCTGATTTTCCAGCGTGAAGGCATGGTACATTTCGTTGCGGAAGATATCGTTGGCGAGCAACCTACGCATTTCTTCGATTCCTTTGTTGGTGAGATACCCCTGTTTCACATCTTTGGAATACACCATCAGATGAATATGCGGATGGTGGGTTGTGTTATGGAAGGCCGCATACCATTTCATTTGTGAAGGCTCTATTTTGTGTGCTTGGGCAATCTGCAAAGCGTTGCGCCGCACAAGTTCTTTCCATGCGTGAGCATTGTTGTAGCCGAGACGTTCCGCATCTTCCCTACGAAGGCTGACAACGTGCGTCCAGAGGATGCCTTCGTGACGGGATACTTGCTCGGCCACAGCGTCCAAATCGATCTTATCATCGTTTTGACTGAACAGTCCGTGCTTGCCGAGTCTCTCGACGCCGGGACGCTCTCCCATATATGACACCAACTTTTTGATTCCGTCAATCCGGTCGGCATTGCGTTCAATGAAAGCATCTATAAATTCCGTTGCCATACCACGGGATTGCTCCTGTCTGAAATCTACAAATTCAGGATAGTTCCAAGCCGGAGGATATGCTTTTATTAAATCACAGATTAGAGCAATCTGTTTTTTCGTAGCCGGACGATGATCGAATCCGTCCGGCAGCTTCTCCACACCTTCCCGTGTTCCCATATACTTGACCAGTTTACCGGCGTTGGCTCTGGCCGGATTCTTGACATATCGGCTGGTGAATATAATCTTCGGCATCGCTATTCACCCCGCTGCCATTCGTAGGCGTCTTCGAATGCAACCACACCGTTGAGCCGCACCACCTCACCGGCACAGGAATTCCGCAGTCTCGCCATGGTATCCTCATCCACCTCGTTAAAAGCGGCGGTTAGGTTATTCTGAATGGACTGTTCCACCGCGACCTTGAACAGCATTTCCGAGATGTGCCGTTCCACACTTTCGACCTCCGTTTTGATCGTCTGCGCCAGCAGCGGTGACAAGAATTCCAGACTCTTATTCTGGCGCAGATAGGCCATATAAAATTCTACAGCCCGGCACACAAACTCACTTTTGGACGTGGCATTGGCTTCGGAAAGCATACTCTCCATTTCCTCCACCATAGATGGCCGCATCCAGTAGGCATACTTTTTCTTCTTGTCTTCCATAAACCCTCCGTTTCTGACCGACCCCTTCGTTTTTTCTCTGAAACGGTCGGCTCTGCCGTCCGATGTGATACGTGAGGAGGCTATAGACCCCTCACTTTAACCTGCTTTACTTTCAACCCTGTAAATCAGCTGACTTTTTTCTGCCTTCGGAGCAATTCTGCCCGTTCTAACTGCTGTCGGTAAAAATATTCCTTTGCCTGCTCGATCGACAGAATCGTATAGAGTAGACTGCCGTTACGCTTTACTCATTTTGCTGTTTGTGTTTTTGTCGGCTCGGTGCGAATCAATTGTTTTTCCTCTAACCGTTTGACATATTTACTTACCGTGTTGCGTGAAATTTTCAGCGTCCGACCGATCGTTCTGAAGCTTGGATGACACTGAAAGGTTTTCCTGTCTTCGCAGTACATCAAATAAGCATACACCGCAATCTCTCCGGTAAAGAGTCCAAGGCAAAAGATTTCATTCGGCAGAGGAAAATAGTTCTTGATGGCATCTCTTTTGTGATATTGCTTGTAGTTCAATTGATCACCTATCCCTTTCCGATTGCCTGTCTGCCCATTCTCTGAACTTTTCTTTCGGAACAACCAATCGGCTGCCGATCCTTATGCTTGGAAAATCTTTCCGATGCAACAGTCCATAGGCGGTGGTAGCCGATACTCCTAACAGCTTTGCTACCGTTTCTGCGTTAAGGAACAACGGCAGTTCATCGTAGCTTTTGTAAACGGACTCCTTCAGTTTTGTCACCTCCTGTTGAATAAAAGACCTTACTTGCATATCATCACGGTAACACAAATAAAGCGGACAAGTTTGTTCGCTTTTCATTATGCTCCGTGCCTAATATGTAAGTAAGGTCTTGGCTCTTTATTTAAGTTAATATGTTCTGCCGCTTTGCGGCGGTTTGATCAGTTGGCACTTATTCTGTTGATGATTAAATTATATCAGAACATTTGTTCTTTGTCAATATCTTGAATTCATTTTTTCCAATCTTTTGGGAATATCGAGATGACTTCGCATCACAACAAAAAAGCTGGCGGATAACCGTCAGCCTTTTTGTATTTATGCGCGCTTTTTCAATTCTTCAATATCGGTCTGATTTTTCTTGACAGCGTATTCGATCACGTCAACGCGGTCTTTTAGTTCTTCCTGCTTTCCTTCGATCACAGTGATGTGAGATTTTTCCTTGATTACCTCTGTTTGATTTTCGAGAATCAGTTGGAGCGTAGGCTCTATATCAGTTTCCAGTTTTAAATTTATTTTTTTATTATCAGTTTGCGAGATTGCAACGTTCTTGTCTATTCTCTCTGTACGCTCTAATAGCACAGTTAATACCATTTTTCCTTCCCCAACCTCCATACTATTATAAAAGCAACAGACCGACAAGAAATTCATTAGTCTGTTTTATTACTTTTCTGTATCAATATCCGGAACATATTCAAGTAAATCATTGACAGTGCAATTAAATACTTTACATAAATTATTGATTTGCAGGATCTCTATCCATTTCGTCTCTTCATAGTACATTTTAGAAATATTTGCTTGACGTATCCCGGTAAACTGAGAAAGTGTTTTTTGATTCATTTTATGTTTCCACAACAATTCTGACAACTTTATTCTTATCAAACTGCTAACCTCTGTAGTTACATTTTAACAGTAACAGTAATTATTACAAATAGTTTTTGCATAATATTACTTTTATAGTAATTTATATGATATGATTGATTTGAAAAATTTTAAGCAAGGGAAGTAGTATTATGCTAATCAAAATTAAACCTAATGGATGCAGCCAGCAATTTTCCTGTGATTTCATGCGGGAATTCTTTTACAAGGAACTCGAAACAGATGACCACTGACATTTCATCATTGTAGCGGATTAGAAATCGAGTCCCATTCGGATCATGGTTCTGAGATAAGTGGATGTGTCAATATCTTTGAGGACAGCGATCCAAGTATCGCCTCCAAACGGTAGTTGATAAATACTGATAAAAAACCGGCTTGAAGAAGCCTTTTGCTTCCTCAAGTCGGTTTTCTTTGTTTACTGCGTCACAAATTTTGAGCACCCCCTCCCCTGCCATAATCCCATATCATCAATAAAGCATCAAATAGCGTTGGAACTTGTCACTCGGAGTTCAGAATGACTCAATAACGCGGACACCTTGCTGTTGCATTCCCGCCAATGCTTTTCCCACATCCACTCCACACGATGCGTTCAAGCCTGCAGTTACAAATGGGAAGAAACCTTTTATTTCCTAATCCGACATATTAAAAAAGGTCACGGCAATATCTTCGTTTTCAAGATGGCGCGCTCCAATTTTCGTATTGTAAAGTTAAATAAAAGTTGAGAATCCCTCATCTCATATGGTACAATGGTTTCACCACAAAGTCCAAGTACTCCTAAAGAAAAGGAGGTTCTCATGATGAAATCATACCACATTATCTGCCCGAAGTGCAACAACAATCACAACTTTTATCGATATGACAAAACTCCTGATGGTTATCAAAAGTATCTTTACTGGAACTGCCATCATCAATTTGCTCCTGAACGACCGAGACCGGAGGGGGAAATTTGTCGACGGAAATATCCGCCTTATCCTGTGCGTGGGAAAGCCAGCTTCCTACACCACAATCAGTAACCGGTGCACCAAATTTGTGTATGCAGCTCATGCCGCTGCTGGACTTGAATTCTGACGAGTGGCATGCCGATGAAACCGTGATTAAAATCAATGATGAAAAACACTATGTCTGGTTTATCATTGACAGCGAAACTCGCTTTATGTTGGGCTTTCATCTCTCTCCTTATCGTTCCCTTCCGCAGGCGCATTCCTTATTCAGCCATGTTGCACATTCGGGCAACCCTCCTGCCATTGTCAGCGACCGCTGCAATGCTTACAGAGTTCCTGTCAAATGCTATTTCCCTAATGTCAAACACATTCGGGTGGAGAGTTTTCAGGATGACATCAGTAACAACCTGATCGAATTCATCAACAACCGGTTCAAACCTTGGTACAAAACGAAACGTGGCTTCCATTCTTTTGAATCTGCCAACGCTACCATTTCCGTCTTTGTTTTCTTCTTTAAATTCATCAGATCACATCAAGGCTTGAACGGTCTCACCCCTGCACAGGTTGCCGGTGCCAGCTACGGCCCCAATCCCAGAAACTTGTTTTCTTTAGCCAATCCAAGATAATTTAAGCTTTTCTACAGAAACTCCCCTCTGCTTTTTTATTTTTACTTTACAGTGCCAAAATTTTATAATAATCGACGTGTCGAACGGACAATTTTTCCAAAAAGACTCGTTATGCTTTCTTTCATTATCAGGCGCCCCCAATCAGCTCTGAACAAAACTACGGTTAAACGATTTCTAAATAAGGCTCATCCGGTATTTCCTTTATTTCTGTGATTTGTACCCTTTCTGCACCTGCAGGAGAGTTAGGATAATGCATTGTAAAAAATAATCCGCCACCGAAATCCTTGAATATCATACCGTGTCCGCCATTAATTGCGGAAATCGTTTTTTCGCAATGCTTCCATTTCCCATTTATTGTGCCGTCATCAGAATAGGCTATTGCTTCAAGATAACCGTTATCGTCAAAACTCGACCAAATCATAAGCAATTTACCGCTGCTGCTTTTATATAAAAACGGTCCGTCGGTAATAAAGCCCCCATATTCCTTTGAAGACGCCCAATCAGGATCAGATGCTTTAAATAATGTGCATGGCTGTCCTGCTGTATGCTTTAAATCTGCCGAAAGCTGTACAATGCACATTTCGCCGTCCGTTATCTGCACCCACTCGTGGCAAAAAATCATATACGGAATACCGTTTTCTACATAAAGTGTTCCGTCAAGGCACATCCAATCATTAGGAGTGAGTGGACAACTCCATACCTCATATGGTCCTTCCGGCTTATCGGCAGCCAAAATCTGCACCGCTCGCATATGTCCCTTTGCAAAAAACGATGCAAACATATAAAACCGACCGTTATAATAATGCACCTCGGGCGCCCAATAATTTTCAGTTGCCCAGAAACCGACCGGTGGCTCAAAGCATTGAACCGGATCCGACCAGTCCTCCAGATTATCAGATATATGACACCAAAAGCCGCCCGATCCTTCCCAAGCATATTTCCCCGGCGTTCCAAAAAGATAATACTTGCCATCAAAAGGCAAAATAAACGGGTCGCGTATATGTATTTCCGATAGCTTCATTCTAAGTTCTCCGTTTCCTCAAAAGCAGTTCAAATTCTGTTCTTTTAAAAATTAATTTTTTCGGTGCAGAACTGTATCTCATTCAGCTGATAAGCCTTTTTAAAGCAAATATTCATTTGTCAAGCTTTCCCTTTTTTCGGTCATATGTCACTGTTCCCGCATCAAAACCGTATACTTTTCCGTCAACCGACAGCTTGCCCGGTACAGGGGAAACCACTTTGACAGTATTCTGGTCCCACTCAACCGATATTCCCGCCGTATGTGCCCTGACAAAGCTTAAATGCGGCAGGAAAGCAGGCTCGATCAAAACCTCCGCAAACCCCGGAGCAAGCGGCTTTATTCCTGCTATATGCTTATACAGCCATGTGCCAATTTCACCGAACATATGATGATTGTAAGAAACATGCCTGATCAGGCTTAAATCCCACATTTCCCCAAATGTGGACAAACCGAGATTTTTCCAATGAGCAATACTCGGACAAGTAGGATTGCTTACCATTTTATAAGCTACATCAGCATAACCGTAATCGGACAGTGCGTCGAAAATATATTTATTTCCTAAAACTCCACAGTCGATATGGTAATCCTTCTTTCGAATCAGATCTGCCAAATGTGCAGCCGCTTCATCGTACTCGGCATCATTGTACAATTTTTGATAAATAGCACAGGCCACCGATGTCTGCGTATCAAAAATCATTTTGCCGTCTTTCATAAACTTTTTACGAAAGGCTACTTTAATATTTTCAGAAAGGCTTAAAAACTCCTGCTCTGTTTCGCCAAGAAGCGAAGCGCACTCCGCCATAATGCAGGCAAAACGGTAATAGTAAGCCGTATCGGTAATCTCTACCGGGCAGGCAACCGTATTCTCAGGACGCAGCCAATCGTCAAGACCGAAGGATATGATATAGTTATCTGCCATGCTCTCTAAAAAGCCCATATATTTTTTCATAGTTTCCCACATTTGGGCAACAGCGCTTTTACTTCCCGTATATCTGTATATGCCATAAGGAATCATAATCAGCGCACTGTCCCATGCAGGTCCGTTTCCCCAGTTATATCCAAAGCCGCTCGTCGGCACCGCTCCCGGAATTTCGCCCGAGGGTCGCTGTGCGTCCTTAATATCATTCAGCCACTTTTTGTAGGCGATTTTCATATCATAATTATAAAGACACTGGTCCGATGACAAGGAAGCATCCCCCGTCCAGCCATTTTGCTCGCGATGCGGACAATCAGTAGGAAAGCTGAAATAATTTGTCAAAGTAGAACGGCGTAAAGCCTGATGCGCCCAGTTGAGCAGTTCATCGCTGCATGCAAAGTCACCTATAACCGGCAAATCAGCATGAACCAGACAGGCGTCAACCGACAGGATTTCACAGTCGCCCGATACCTCGGCATATCGAAAACCATGATAGGTAAGGCGGGGTTCAAAGCATTCCTCTTCACCGCCCTTACAGATATATCTGTCGCAATGCCCTTCATTCGGGTCAGTAAAGAAGTTGATGCTGTATTGGTCAATCTGATCGGGAGCTGAAATGCGTTCGGCATATCTGATCGTCAATTGATCCCCGCTGTTTCCTTTCACCCTAACAGACATCCACCCGCTTAAATTTTCGCCGAAATCATACACATTCCCATCGACTGAGACAGGCGCTATTCTGCGCATGATGCGAATCGGCACATACGGTATGTCGGTTAGCTTTCCACCCGGCGAATGACAGATTTCCGCGTTGCACCAGCCGCTGTCGTCATAATCGGCGGTATTCCAGCCCTTGATTTCCAGCCTTGCATCATAATGAACGCCGTACCGCACTTCGTTAAAAACAACAGGACTATCCGCTGCTTTCCAGCTTTTATCGCTGCATATGGATTCGGTCGAACCATCCTGATAGGTAATATTAAGCTGACAGATTGCCTTGGGAACATCGCACCACGGAGAATATTTGTAATTCCATTCGTCCGTCTGTGTTATGTTATACCAGCTATTGCCCAGGAGCAAAGCAAAAGCATTTTTACCCTTTCTAAGCAGACGCGTTACATCAAAAGTGCTGTAAATCACAGTACTGTCATACTTCGTAATAGGTGTTATTAGCACCTCATCGGTTACCGGGACACCATTAAGATAATACTCGCCCGTCCCCAAACCGCAGATATACAGCTTTGCGCTTTGCACAGCTTTTTCAAGTGAAAAGCCTTTTCTGAAATATGGCGCGGGTGATTCTCGTTTAGCCCCCCTTTTACATATCCACTTGGCTTTTTCAAACATAATATTATTTCCCTCATTTCACAAGAACTAATCTAAAAATGTGCCGCCGTTCGGAAGTAATAAATACTCCTGACGGCGGCCACCACACCTGTATGCAGGCTTATTTTACGCTACTTTATTGCAGTCATCATCCGCTTATCCGCAGCCTGATTAACTTGCTCAAATATAGCGGCACCCTGAGAATTAAGTGCATTTACATATCCGTCCCATTCGGTAGCTATGTTCTTCGTACCGTAAATAAAATCAAAACGCCAGCCGCTATGCAGTGCAAACAAATTACTTGCAACCTTTGTGTTCAGCATGTTAGTCTCATCTGTTGTATAGCGATAGTTATAAACATAATTCGTCTTTAAATTTTTGAAAACTGTCTGTATCTGCGCCGCCTCAACTTCATTTGCCCGCTGCACGGTAGCATCCTTTTCAACTGCTTTGTTTGTAAAGAAGTTTTCAGCCAACACGCTCTCGTTATAATATCTCGGAATAGCATGACAAGGAGAAAGTTCTTGGAATTTTGTTCCGTTGTTATTGTAAACCGGCTTGCCATTTGCATCATAATTCCAATATGTGTTTTTTCCGTAAGGTCCATATGTTGCTACGGCAGCACCCTCGGTGCAGTAAAAATAATCCAGCACACGCGCTGCTATTTCCGGGTACTTGCAGGCTTTTGTAATCTGACCCCAATTCGGCCAAAGCGCCTCAACATCTCTGTAAGACCATGTGTTTGTACCATTGCCCGTGCCATCGATCAGCGACATAACGGCATAGTGATTTAAGAAAGTATCCGCACTCATTATCTGAGAATACGTTTCTGCTTGCGTAATGCCGATTGTATTATTTTTACTTTCAATCATAGATTTAATTTTTGCGGCGGAAAGAGCGCGTATATCCTTATTGTAAAGCAGCTTTTCCTGATAAAGATCCGCCAGGAAGCTGAGCGCGGTTCTGTATCTGGGATCGGTTGGCACAAAGGTTACATTTCCTTGGCTGTCCTTTGTCCTGAAGTCTGCGGTGCTAATACCCCAAATACCGTACCAGCCACGCGGAACCTCCTCATAAAACGCCATCGGGATTTCATCCTGCTTTCCGTTTCCGTTGGGGTCGCCGTTTTTAAACGCACGCAATACCGTTTTCAGCTCGTTTGTAGTTTTGGGCATAGAAAGACCAAGTTTTTTCAGCCATGTTGTATTGATATAAAGCTTTTCCCACCACAGACCGCCGTCCTCTCTTACATAGGGGAATGTATAAATGTGTCCGTCATCACGGGTGATAAGATATTTAGCGTCCTTTCTCTTTGCTAACATGGCATTCAAATTCGGCGTATACTTGGAAAGCTCACCATCAAGTGCATACGCCCGTCCCTCTTTTTCATAGGGAAATAATGTACTGTTATCCACAAGCCCGATACCCCAAAACATATCGGGCATATTGCCGCTGGTATATGCCAAGGTCACCTTTTCTACCGTGTCGCGATTATTGAGCATTGTGAATTTAAGCTTAACATTGAACCTCTGCTCAACAAACGCCGTGAAAGGCATACCGTTATAATCAACGCCGTCGGAATAATCAACCGCCATGACATTCAGCGTTACCTTTTCCTTGGCAATCGGGTAGCCGGTTTCATAACAATTATTTACCACCTTAGCCCCCTTGCTGCTTTGATTGATGTCCAGACCGCTCGGAGCATTATCGCTCTCCACGCCGCCAACCGTTTTTTTACTACTATTATTTCCTGTTGAAGCTTCATCTCCGCTGCCCGACAAGGCACTGCTGTCAAGATAGTCTATTCCAAGTATCTCGTCTTCCGTACTGGTTGAGCCCTGCTCGCTGGCACATCCTGCCGATGCCATAAGTATCAAAAAAGCTGTCAGCATACAGGCAATTCGTTTCACTGGTTTGTTCATAAAACAATCCTCCTAAAAATAATTCATATTGACAACCTTCAGCGAACAGCAATTATTCGCCGGTTATTCCTGATGTTTCAATACCTTTCCTGAACTGCTTTTGGAACACAAGGTAGAAAATTAACACGGGAAGCACAACTAAAAATGTAGCGGCCATCGCTGTTCCCTCGGTATACAATTCGGCGTTGGCGCTTGTCAGCATAGATGCATCTGCCGCTGAATCCATTAAAGTATAAATATTCGGGAGCTGCATCGGCAACAGCTTTTGCGAGGCCGATGAAAGATATATGCCGGGTTCATAATATTCGCTCCAATGCCATACGACACTCAGCACCGTACTTACTATAATCGGTGACGAGGAAGCAGGAAAGGCAACACGAAAAAAGGTTTTTACCGGTGAACATCCGTCAATTGCCGCAGCATCCTCCAGAGCTTTCGGCAGCGATAAATAAAACTGTCTGAACAAAAATATAAACAGTGCTCCACGCAGACCGTAGCCAAGCCATGCAGGCAATACCAGCGGCAGAAAGCCGTTGGCAATGCCCAGCTTACTGTAAACCAGATACTGCGGAACAATAATTGTCTGCACAGGCACTACCATGGCCAAAACAAGCAGGAGGAACAGGAGCCCCTTTCCCTTAAATTGAAAACGTGCGAATCCATATCCTACAAAGGAGCATACCAAAACATGACCCGCAGTAGCTACCAGACAGTATAAAACCGTTCTTAGGAGTGTACTTATGTAGTCGAGGTTATCAAACGCCAGTGTGTAGTTGTAAAAATAAAGCTTATTCACAATCCACACAACCGATGTATCCATAAGATCGGTAGGCGATTTGACCGAGGTAACTATCATATAGAAGAAAGGGTACAGAAATATTACCGACAAATCCAAAAGCAAAATATACATGACAAGCCTTAGAAATTTTTGAGGGATAACCCTTCTGTTTAAAAACACAGATGCCTTTTTTGCAGCTGCTAATGCTTTCAAAGCCATACCTCCTTTAAGCACCCTCACTCAGACGTTTCGTGAACGGCCGCAAAATCAAAAACGCAATTCCGAGCAAAGCCAAAACCACAGTAAAATAAATCCAGCCCATGGCCGCGGCATATTCAAATTTCGTTTTATTAAACGCCTGCCAAACGATATAGTTCAACAGCGTGCTGTCATCCATGGCATAGGATATAATAATATATACTGCGTCCAGCAATAAAATCGGTGTAATCATTGGCAGAGTGATTTTCCAAAATATTTCCCATTCGCTTGCCCCGTCAATTCGCGATGCTTCATAAAGACTCGGAGAGATCACTTGAAGCCCCGAAAGTGTCAGCACGATCGGTACACCCGACTTCCACATTACAAGAGTTATCCTGTTAAAAAACTCCGTAACATATCCTGTGATTTTCGGTCCTATATAGGTCTGAACACTTTGCGGCAAAAGCAGACCGCGAGCAAGCTCCATAGAATCATTCTGAATATTCTGTGCCAAAAGCTGTTTCATAATATAGCCCGTACCGAGCAAAACAGGCAAAAAGAAAATAAGCCGAAAAATCCCCTTGCATTTAATATCTCTGTCAAGCATAACGGCAATCAAAAGCGAAAAAATCATAATCATCGGCGTATTTATCAGCATATCGGAAATGCTGCTTAACAGCATTGGCAGAAAGGCATCGTCAACAAGAAATGCCTCACGATAATTTTCGATTCCGATAAAGTTAAGATTGTAGGTGACATAATTCTTGATATCGCTAAAGCTGAGCGACAACGAAAAGATAATGGGGTATACAAGAAGAAGTACCGTTGCAAATATCCATGGCGCTAAAAAAATGTAACCCGTTCTGCTTTTACGCTTTTCATAAGTGGTTCTTTTTACTTTCATTGCAGTACCTCTCGTTTTATGGAATAATCAAGACCTGCCACAACAACGTCGTCAACTGTAACCGCTTCTTCGCCATAATTGACATATACCTGCGTTCCATCGGAGTATCCAACACGAACCACATTCTCCGAAAGTTGCTCATGCCTGTCTATTGTTATGCCCTGTAAGGCCGAAAAATCACGGTACAGTTTTTCATAAGTCTTTACAACAGGCTCTTTCCAAACAACAAATTCCGAAGAAAACACCTCATTATATTTCGTATTTTCAAGCCTACCCGAGTTTTCCTTAGTAAGAAGATAGGCTGGAAGCGATCCGGTTTCAATCCACTCCAATACACAGCGCTCATAGCTATAATGCGTATTCCCGAATTGTCCCGTATATGGAATGTAGCCGTGTATAACCATTTGATAAAACGGAACTTTCCTGTCGGAAATCATATAACCGCTGTCGTTTCCAGGCAATCCGTAAATCATATCGACATACGGAAGTATATACGCATTACCGACCTCGGCGGTTAAGCGCGTCCCCGCCTTTGCAGCCTCTTTCATAAAATCCGAATAGGCGCTGATGATATCTGCACGGGTCGAAACGTCTCCATTGCGGCAATCAGGAATTACTAGCTCCCCTACAGTAAGTAAATTTATGCCTGTACCCTGATGTGCTTTATGAAAGCTTTTTAGCAGCCTAGGCATGACGTCACAGGCATCTAAAATATATCTGTCACCGTTTTTATCCGTCAGGCTTTCACCAAAATAATTTCTTACGGCATTTGTTCGCTTATTAAACTTACCTGTGCGCTCATCCGCCATTATGGCGTCTACATCTAAAGAAAGAGGTATGTTTTCAGAACTGCAATATTCGGCAAGCTTATTCAGACCACCCGCGCCGCCGAGCTTTCCTTCAGCCTTTAAATTTGTAGGCAACGCATCCCAGCCGCCTTTTCCCCAGCCTGAAAGGGCAAGGTTCATCCGGTCGATTCCATCATCCTTGAGTTCCTTTGCAATACTCATAGCATCGGAAAAGCCCGTCATTTTATATACGGAATTAAAAAACAGCGACTGCTTTTGTACGCCACACAAAAGCTTTATGTTCAGGAAGTAATCCTCCGATCCTTTTCTTTTTGTCAAAATCCCATGATCGATCAGATGCTTTCGGTACCTGACCGCCATGCCGCTGTATGAATTATCCTGGCCGTCCAAAAAATAATAGAATACTTCACGATCGGTTTTCGTTCGCTTGTCAACCAATTGCGTCAGCTCACTGTCATTAAAAACGGTACTGGAATAGGTGCGGTAACGGAAAGTTATATAAGAACGGTAGACTTGAGACAGCTGATAGCCCGGCGAAGCAATATAAAGACCTGCATCCTCATCTCCGCCGGACACTACGGCAACAAATCCGCCATCATGTTGGGAAACACCATAAACCGGTAATAGATTGCCATAAATATTACTCTCTTTATTTTTGTCGATTTCACTATAAGTAACATCACTGCTACCGTAAATGCTCATCTGATAAAGCTGTACATTGCTTTCATCGTTTTCCTTAAAATTCATGATTGCGCCGGATCCGTCGGGATAAAATATGTAGCCATCCTCATCTGTTCTGGAGGCTCCCAGATTATTTAAAAGTGAAATTTGAACCAGCTTTCCATTTTTCTCCGATATCGAGCTATCTTCAATTCTATAATAAAAAGCATCATTTTCAATGCCGAAGATAACCTTAAAGGAAATTTCCAAAGAAGGTATTTCAATCATAAGCTGTAGCTTGCCCGCCTGAATCAGAGAGGTCGCGCGGATATCGGTATTAGCGGAATCGTAAAGCACATAATCTCTTACTGAGCCTTCATAATCCGCCGCACTCACTGTCAGCAACTGAGAAGCATACATAGAACTGTTTTTCTCATTGTAAACATAGCTTTTTTGCAATACATTAGACCAAATCTTGCCGGTAGCGTTATTTATCAAATAGACATCAGCGCCGTCCTGATAGTAATAAAGGCTAAGCCTGCCGTTATCGGCAACCAGTTCCATGTCTGCAAGCAATGGCATTTCCAAGCTTATTTTCGTTCCGGATTCCGAATCGCCGTAAAAGGACAAATAATTGGACAAATCATTGTCATCCATATCCGCCGACACACAAAGCGCTGTTGACGCCAACATGAACAGCACCAAAAAAACACATTTAATCCGCCGCATTATAAACCGCCTTTCATCTGTATCTCTCTTATCAAGTTAAATACCAGTGAAAATAATTGAACCGTAAGAGAAAACAGCAAAACCAGCACTGCCCACAGAATGACAACTGCTATTAAGGACAGCAAAGCGATGCCCAGCATCTTTGAAATTGAATAATCATTTAAAACCATCAGCGATACTAAAAGAAGGACCGCCATCCAAATCAGGGCTACGCTTTTAATTGCGTTAAAGATACCTGCTTCTTGCAAACTCATGAACTTTGAAACTACAATGGAAACGAGGGTGATCAGCGTATAAGGAACAGTACAATAGCACGAAACCGCGAGTTGATCCTTTAATGTGCTTTCACCATCTATTAACGATGTCATAAGATAACTGCATATTACCCAGGACAACAACGGAACCACTAAGACTGCAATTTCAAGCGGAACGCTTATATTTTGCGGATTTTTGCCTGTCAAGGAAAAATGTACCGTATACGCATACAGGCATTTGACCAAAGCTGCCGAGCCGTAAAATATGGGAATCATCCACCAACGAAAGCTTTTTTCTCTTTTCGTTATTACCATACATTCTACAGGGTGGTAAATAATAAGCAACAACATCTTCAAACAGTTCATATGTTATCCTCCGGAGTAATAGTCGTCTACTATCTTTTCAGCCTTCCTACGAACCTTTGCAATAATGAAAATTACCGTTGCTAAAACAACCACAGCCGCTATCACAATCCACACAAAGTATTCACGGAACACATTGTGCCGCGCTTCGGAAAAGGCCTTTGCATATTGCTTTCTATTACCTGCTTTTTCAAAATAAGACATAGCCGTATCAAAATTTTTCCTTTTGTACTCTATTCTGCCTATCAGGGTATTGATAAAACAGGAATTATTATTCACGCTTAAAACGTTGTTGCAAATATCCGCAGATTTGTCATATTCTCCGTTTCTGAACAGCACATAGGCTTGCTTCAGATTGTTCATATAAGAGGTAGGCGTAAATTTATGAACCGTGCCGTTTGAAGCATCTAAAACAAAGATTTCGCCCTTACTGTTGCTATCCATGGCAACCGGAAGTTGAAATTTGCCCCTTACCTCACCTAAGCCGCCGAATATAACAAGATTGTCACCTTCGGCGGTATAAACACAGATACGTCCGCTGCTACGGTCTAAGGCATAAATAATGCCGCTTTCATCAACACAAATGTCCACAAATACCGATTCTTTCACCGCCGCAGTGTCCTCGTCAAACGAGGTTTCACCGTAGCGACCTTCGGGAAATAGATTTTCACCATCCATATTTAAAACACGGATTTGATTCTTATTATCGTTTGCCACGGCATATATCAGACCGTCTCCGCCTATTTCAAAGGAATTATAGGTAGCTGCTTGATTATAAGTCATCTTTTCCTTTTGAATATCGCTTCCAAAGGTTCGGACAAAAAACTCCTTTAAGCTAAAGCCAACCTTATTTGCGCCGACAAAACCTTTAAAATCATTTTTAGAATCAATCGCCATGAACTGTTGAGATTGAACAACATAAATAAGTCCGCGGTCACTTACCGCAAGGCGACTCACTAAAAAATCCGTATCATCGCCAAGTACTTCCGTTTCAGGCTTGACAAAGGTTTCTATTTCCCGGTCGTTCCCATCGATATGTACGATTTGCTTATTGTTCGTATCGGCAACAAAAAGATCTCCGTTGTCACACACAAAAACGCTTTGCGGTCCGCTAAGCTTACCGCTGTTTGTAAATTCACGCAGATAGGAGCCGTTTTCATCTAACATTATAATTCGGTTCTTTTCCGTATCCGTGATATAAATATTATCGCTTTTATCAATATAAATATCCGAAGCATCGGAGAAAGTACCGCCCTTGTCTCCCAGATAACCTATCACCTCATCACATGAATAGCAAAGCGGCGTCATAGCTCTTTTGCCTTCATCAGTCAGCGTGTAATCCATAGTTGCAGCACCGAAAACCGTTAACTGGAGCAACTGCAATAAAAGCACTGTACCGATTATTCTGTAAATCACCAAAGCGTGTCGGCAGCGCTTCGAAAAAAAGAACCGAGGCTTACCGTTTTTCGGCAGTATGATTTTTTTCATTATAATCTCCTTGTGAAAAGCCTTATTTGATTCCCGAATACGCCATTGTATTCAGTACATTGCGCTGCATGATCAGATACACTGCAATTACCGGTACCGTCATGCAAAATGTGGCAGCCGCTACTGCACCCGCTGTTGTTATTGCTGCGGCGCCTGTTCCGCCTGCAATCATTTGTACCGCAAGCGGGAGCGTTTTAAGCTCAGGAGAGTTAGTGATATAAAGTAGGGGGCTTAAATAATCGTTCCAATTGGAAATAAAGGAAAACACAATCAAAGTTGCCCATGCAGGCTTCATCATAGGCATAATGATTTTCCAATAAATTTTAAGCTCACCCGCACCGTCCAGTCGCGCCGCTTCCAAATATGTATCAGGAATCTGTTCCATAAACTGCTTCATAAGAAAAAAATTAAATGCAACCGCGATTTTAGGCACGATCAAAGAGGCATAGCTTTCAAGCATTCCAAAGGATTTAACGATAAGATAGTTCGGTATTTGAGTAACCGCTGCAGGGAACATCAGCGCCGCAATAATGACGCTAAACAGGAAGCTGGAGCCAAAAGGTCTTTGCTTTACCATCCCAAATGCGCCGAGCGAGCAGACGATCACCGCACCCAAAACATTAAGCACAGTTACCAAAAAGCTGTTAAAGGCATAACGCAAAAACGGTACGTCCGAAACATTAAGCGAGTTCAAAAGCGATTTAAAATTGCTTAAAGAAGGTCGGCGGGTAAAAAACGTCGGCGGGAAAAGATAAAGCTCATCTATCGGCTTAAAGGCAGTAACTGTCAAGTAAACAATAGGAAGCGCCATAAAAACCGCAAGCAGGGTTAAGAAAAACACCAAAAGGCAAGACGACGGCTTAACCGTGAACAAATATTTTCCCCTGATTCTCACGCTGTATCCAGAAACATTCGCCATTCAAATATCCGCACCTTTCTTTTATTCCGAAGCCAATACTTTCCTTACGATTTTGCCCACGACAAAGGTGATAAGGAAAAGGACAACCGCCGCTGCCGAAGCGTAACCCATTTCAAATCTGATAAACGCATAATCATACAAATGACACACAAGCGTATGAGCCGCATAATCCACACTCGGCAGCCCTGCAACAGATACACAAATATCAAATGCTCCAAATGCTGCCACAATGGAATTGATCGCACCAAATAGCAGTTGCGGCTTCATCTGCGGCAAGGTGATATAAACAAGCTCCTGCGCGGCAAATCTGATTCCGTCTATTTTAGCTGCCTCAAACAATTCCTCAGAAAGCCCCTGAAATCCTGCAATAAATGTCAAAAAGCTTGTTCCCATACCCATCCAGATGGAAATAAACATAACAACGCCGAAAACATAGCGGGTATCCAGCGTCCATCTGATGGGCGTGGAAATCAATCCGAGGTTCATGAGAAAATTGTTAATAAACCCGTAGGCGTCCGGGGAAAAGAAGTAGAGCCAAATGGTACTGATTGCCACACCGCTGCAAATAGAGGGTGCATAAAATGCAAGTGAAAAAAAGTCTCTGAGCTTACGCAGCCTGCAAATCAGCCATGCCATCATAAATGACATAATATAAGTGACGGGACCGACGATCACTGCAAAAAGCATTGTGTTCTTTAACGCAATTAAAAACACATCGTCCTCAAGAAACATATAGCTGTAATTTTGAAATCCCGTAAAATGCGGCAGAGACAGCATATCATAATCGGTAAAACTCAGCACTACCGATATAAGTACCGGTAATATTGTAAACAAAAAGAAAAGAATCAAAAACGGAGCCATGCACAAATATCCAACCTTGTTGTTGCGATATCCGAATTCCGCCTTTTGCCGTTTTTTCACTAAAATAATCATTCCTTTCCGGCAGCAAAGCTAAATGTACCATTTGCGCCAAGTGTCACTTTCTCTTACGTGCAAGCTCTGCATTGACTTCCTCACTTGCCTCCTCGAGTGCCTCTCTTGTGTCGGTAATTTTAGATATTGCAACCCGGTTATAGGCATTATTGATAAACCGGTTTGTATAATAGCCGCCCAAAACGATCGGTATACAATTGATAGATTGATATGCCTGCCTGATAACCTGGGCGTGCTCCTTATCCCAGGACATATTAAAGAACGCATCGACATTCGCTGAATTCCATCTTGCGGAGTAGCCCATTTTCGCTTCGATCAGACTGCCGAAAGCGGATTGCGTATCCTGTGACATCCACCACTTTGCAAACTCCCAAGCTTCCTTTGTTCTGCCGTTGTCGTTTTTCACAAGCATCATGCTGGTATCGGCAGCCGACATAAATGTGCGGTCAATCGTGCCGTTCTCTTTTTTATAGCCGGGTATCAGTGAAACGTCCCATCTGCCGCTCAACTCCGGTGCAGCGGTCAAAATTTGCATATAAGTAGCCATATCAGCAACACCTATCGGCATTTCACCACTGCGGAAACGGTTGAAGAAATTCGCAGAGGTATTAAAACCATACTTTTTAACCATATTGCAAAGCTCTTCAAAGGCATCATAGGCAGCGGGAGTATGGAGCGCACATTCGGTCAAATCCTCGTTGTAAAGCGTACCTCCGCGCTGATACAGTAGGGTCGGATATAATTCCCAGCCTGTAGAAAGAGGTAAATAAAATTCCATATTATTCTGGAGCAGAATCGGCAGAGTGCCTCTGTAAAGCTCCTCCCATGTATCAGGCAAGACTATCTTTAAATCGGAAAGAATATCCTTACGGTAAAGCATGAGCCAGAAGTTCATTGTTTCAGGAAAACCATAAATTTTATCCTTGTATTGATGCGGAATGATAAGTTCCTTATAAACAGACTGTTCCAATTCATGGTATCCGTCAAGCGCGCTGATATCGGTAAGGACGTCACGCATTGCAAATTCTCCGACCGAAGCGGTTGCAACACCCATACAGACATCCGGTGCTCTGCCGGAGGCAATGGAGAGCATAAGCGTGTTTACGCTTCCGGCATTCAGTTGTCCCGCCGTCAGAACATTAAGCTTGACCGCTATGCCTGTGGAACTTGTAAAGGAATTGTCGATCAGCCGCTTTGTAAGAGTGGCCCAATCGGTTCCTCGCGAAATCCAGACGTCTATGGTTTTTACAGCCTCGCCGGTTTGTTCGGAATAGCTGATATTATTATAATCCTTGACAAAGGAAACGACAAAATTGACTATTGTAGAATAAAGGTTTTGCATAAAATTGGAGCGCCTGCTCTCCACCTTATCCTGCGGAGAATGAAGCTCAATATAATCAAGTTTAAGCGGCGAAGCTGTAAACTGAATCATCCATAGGCTATACTGAGAAACAATTGTATCAAGATCATTAAGCTTTCTGGGCAGTTTAAAATAGTCTTTCTCAATTTCGGTGATCTGCGACATCATATTTTTCAGCTCGTTATATTTCGCCGTTTCCTGCTTTGCCATGCTGTTAAGCATATCCATCATAAGCTGCATATTTTCTTTTAATTTATCAAAGGCGCTCTGAAGTTCGGGCAGCTTTTTATCAAGCTTATAATCGTAATTGTAATCAGGATCATTTCCTGTTATATTTCGTATTTTTAGAAGCAAATCCGAAAGCTGTCTTGCATCTGCATTTAAGATTTGCGTGATTACGTAAAAATCACCCTGCACATTTGTGAAAGTAACGGTATGCTCGCCCTCTTCCAGATAAAAGAGATATGGCTGACCGTCCTCATCGGAAATCACCTCTGTGCGCCAGTAATCTTTATTGTAAAATTTATATTCCTTCATTTCCTCAAAGGGCACTTTTCCGTCTATTTCAATCATCCGGTAAGACGGTAGACCATCTCTGTAGTTTTGCAAAACCCTGAGAGCAATTTTATAGCAGCCGCTTTTTTTCACTTTAAAAGTATATGTAACCGCACTGCCCGAATCCTGACCGTTCGTGCCACCCACGGTGTTCATGACAACTTTTCCCCGTGAAATCGGAGAACAAAGCGGATCGCCGTCACACTCCATATTCAGCACGCTGTCATTTGTGTAAAGTATAGCGTCCTCCGCTTCGATAGGCTGTTGGGATACCTCGCCCTGCTTGTCAGCATAAGCAGCCAAAACTTCATGATAAGATTTCGGCGTTTCATATACATCTAAAAAGAAACCTGCCAAATATACCGACATACTGATATGCTCAAAGGTAAAGCTGTGCTTACCCTGAGAAAGATAAATTTGGAGCGGCTCGGAATATCTACCGCTGCCGTCATATAAGGGGGCGCTCTGAACTGCCCCTGATTGGGTCATGGTGGGTGCGACCTCGTCTCCCGCAGAGTTTATTGTGACGCCGTGCGTATTCTCCCATCTGCGCGGCAGAATTAAAGTGTCGCATTCCTTATAGGGATATTCTCCGTCTACTTTCATGCCCCTTACAATATCCGCACCCGATGAGGTATCCGGACAGTAGGTAAAGCCAAAAGTATAAAGCCCTTCTTTTTCTATAAGAACCGTACAATCAATCGATTTTATGCTTTCGTCCCATAAAACAGTATTCATGCCGCCAAAATTCTGATACTTAGGCGATGCACCCGTAATCGTAAGCTTATCTACTTCCACATTTATCCTCTGTATATCGTCAGGCGAGTGATACCCCGCCTGACGATACCTTTCTGAGGTTGTGAGATAATCAGCCTTATCCTCATAATCAAAGACAACAGGCTGTTTTTGGGAGGAAAACATTTCGCCCAGAGTTTCTGCGGACACCGGCGCTGCTGCCGGTAACACCTGCGTGATCAGCATCGCAGCTGCCAAAACCGCTGCATAATATTTTTTAAGCGTTTTTTTCAAATCTTTCCCTCCATTAAAACAGGTTTACTCTGAGGTTTCCTGACCTTTTTTCTTTTTCACTGTCCGCACAATAAAAACCGTTGATACGGCAATGCCAGCCAAAACAATCACCCCGGCGGCTACCATGGCTGCAATTTCCAGCTCTGTGAATATCCAGCCGTGTCCTGCCGATACCAGCTTGCGCTTTTTCACCCTTGCAAGCACCTTTTGGTTTTCCGGCGGAACTTCGTCTGAAGAATCATCCGAATCAGGATCCTCCGGATCGGTGATAATCTCTGTCTGTGAGTCGTCATTGCTGTCGTCAGAAGGCTGCTTCCATTCATCATTATCATTATCGTTGTCGTTGTTTTTGTCTCCGGAAAAGTCAAAGCCATAATCCTCATCAAGGGTTCCGTCCTCATACACTGTTTCATCTTCAGCAGCAAGCGGAACCTGATCAATCACCTTAATGTTGTGGAGCGTAAGACCTGGACTCAAGCTACCGATTACATAATGCAGGGGCTGACCCTCGTTTGCTTTCATAAAGCTGTTAAACACCGGCGAAGACTTAGTTTGTATAATCCGACCGTCTAAGCATATAAACCAGTTTTCTCCGACCTGACGGATATCAATTGTATGATCACTGTACCAATCAGTCATCACGGTGCGTATTGGCACCTCCACTCCATCATGGTTGGGAGACCAATAGCCAACTACAACCTTGTCATGGCTGTCAATCGGGCGAAGGATAAAGACACAGTGATCCGGCATCTCGAGATCCTTGTTGGGCATCGGCTCGGGGCGGGTAATGGCCTCTTTGGTTGAAACAGCAAAGTAAAGCCATTCGCCCACATCCTCCAAATTAAAGGAAACAGAGGTTTTTGACAAATCGTGCTTAGCGTTGCTGTAAGCAAACGACCAGCCTTCCGGTACACTTAGCTCATATCCGTCCTGTTCATTCCCTTCCAGTTCTCCATAAGTAGCGCCTGTACTGTCTAGGCCATAATAGTCCCAGCCCTCCGGCTGTTTCACGCTGGACGCCACTGAATCTATAATCGCAATGTCTGTTGCGGAGAACGATACCTGCGAGCCGATTGTAAAACGCATACCCTTATCCTTGTTTGCTTCAATAAAGCTGTCAAACGCATCGTTTAACTTGTCGTTCAGAATTTCTCCATCCACTGCCGGATACCAATGTCCATCTAATTTTCTCACGCCAAAGGTATGTCTTGTGTTAAAGTCATATTTCCTTGCCGTGATCGGATCCTCGCCGGTTCCAAGGAAATAGGAAATATAGAATTTCTGGCCCAGACGCGCAATGAGCTCTTGAGAGGCAGCATTGACGCTTCTTGCGGTTTCGTCGGAATCGGCAGCTACAACACCGAAACGAATCCAATCGCCCTCTAATTCGCTTATGTTAAAGGACATATCCTTTTGGGTAATGTCATATGCCTCACTGGTGATAATACTGCCCCTGTATTCGCTGACCGAACAGATCCCGTCCTTGGTACATTCGATAGTACCGTTGCCGGACTTGACAACCCACGGCTGTTTTTCCTCGACGATTTTAATGTCATCGAATTGATAGCTGCCGCTTGCGCCTATAATGAAATACACCTTTCCATTGCTGTCCAAAAGCGCGTTTAATTTGGCGTCTGTCGCATACTCTAAAGCCTTGCCATCTATTGTCGGGTACCAGTTTTCGCCCTTCTTGACAAAGCCAAAGGTGTGCGTGGTATCATATTTGCCATAGTCGAGGGTTTCGCCGCTTCCAGCGAAGTAATCTGCTGTAGTGCCGTCGTTGTGATGGGTGCGTAACCAGGAGGCAGGCGCATAGTGCATGATAATATCCAGACGGTTATTGTCACTGCCAAAGCCGCCAATCTCTTTGTTTTCACCGGCAACGGCGATGGTATACCAGCCCTCGTCATTCGGCGTCGCTTCAGGATTCGCCCGAAATGTTATCTGTGTTTTGCGAACATCATAGGCGCCGGTTGTAATAATCCGCGACCAATCGGCGCTTTCTGCCGAATAAACACCATCTTCGGTCTGGCTGATCGTTGTTTCAGACGGACCCTCAAGATGCTGCCACGGCTGTTTTTTCTCGACAATCTTAATATCATTAAATTGATAGCTGCCGCTTGCGCCAATAATGAAATACACCTTTTTGTTGCTGTCCAAAAGCTCGTTTAACTTAGCGTCTGTCGCATACTCTAAAACATCATCGTCTATTGTCGGATACCAGTTTGTGCCCTTCTTGACAAAGCCGAAGGTATGCGTGGTGTCATATTTGCCGTAGTTGAGAGTTCCGCCGCTTCCAGCGAAGTAATCTGCTGTAGGCACACCATCGTTGTGAACGGTGCGTAACCAAGAGGCAGGCGCATAGTGCATAATAATATCCAGACGGTTATTGTCACTGCCAAATCCGCCAATCCCTCCGGTTTCACCGGCTACGGCAATGGTATACCAGCCCTCGTCATTCGGCGTTGCTTCAGGATTCGCCCGAAATGTTATCTGTGTTTTGCGAACATCATAGGCATTGGTTGTAATAATCCGCGACCAATTGGCGCTTTCTGCTGAATAAACACCATCTTCGGTCTGGCTGATTACTGTCCCGGAACCCTCAAGCTCCTGCCACAACTGTTTCTCGACGATTTTAATGTCTTCGAATTGATAGCTGCCACTTGCGCCAATAATGAAATACACCTTTTCATTGCTGTCCAAAAGCTCATTTAATTTGGCGTCTGTCGCATACTCTAAAGCCTTGCCATCTATTGTCGGGTACCAGTTTTCGCCCTTCTTGACAAAGCCAAAGGTGTGCGTGGTATCATATTTGCCATAGTCGAGGGTTTCGCCGCTTCCAGCGAAGTAATCTGCTGTAGTGCCGTCGTTGTGATGGGTGCGTAACCAGGAGGCAGGCGCATAGTGCATGATAATATCCAGACGGTTATTGTCACTGCCAAAGCCGCCAATCTCTTTGTTTTCACCGGCTACGGCAATCGTATACCAGCCCTCGTCATTCGGCGTCGCTTCAGGATTCGCCCGAAATGTTATCTGTGTTTCGCGGACGTCATAGGCATCGGTTGTAATAATCCGCGACCAATCGGCGTTCTTTACCGAATAAACATCATCACCGGTCCGTGTGATCGTTGTCTCAGACGGACCCTCAAGATGCTGCCACGGCTGTTTCTCGACAATCTTAATGTCATTGAACTGATAGCTGCCGTTTGCGCCGATAATGAAACGTACCTTTTCATTGCCGTCCAAAAGCTCGTTTAACTTAGCGTCTGTCGCATACTCTAAAACTTTGTCGTCTACTGTCGGGTACCAGTTTGTACCTTTCTTGACAAAGCCAAAGGTATGCGTCTGATCATATGGGGCATAGTCGAGGGTTCCATTGCTTCCGGCGTAGTAATCTGCATGACTCCCGCCATTGTAAAAGCTGTAGAACCAGGAAGCGGGGGCGTAATGCATTACAATATCCAAGCGGTTATCTCCGCTGCCAAAGCCGCCAATCTCTCCGGTTTCACCGGCAACACCGATGGTATACCAGCCGTCCTCACGCGTTGCCACTTCAGGATTCGCCCGAAATGTTATCTGTGTTTCGCGGACATCATAGGCATCGGTTGTAATAATCCGCGACGCTTTAGTGCTCTCTGCCGAATAAACACCGTCGCTGGTCTGGCTGATTACTGTCCCGGAGCCCTCAAGTTCCTGCCATGGCGGGTTGCTGTCAGCAAAGACAAAGGGAATGCCTGACACGAAAACCAACGCAACACTCAACAGAAGCGCAATTGTTTTTTTCATCGTAAAAACTCCTTTCGTTATTATATAAAAGCCACGAAAGCTTTTTGGGCTTTACCATACCCAGCTATTGGAATTGTCGTCGAAAAAGATTAGTTTGTAAGTTCCGGCGTCACGGTGATATAATTGGGCGATCTCGGATCAAAGTTGCCATTGTCAAAGAATGCGGTTTTGCTAAGACCCTTGCAGTTGACAAACCGAATGTTTTCCAGACGGTAATCCCCTTCTTTCCAGAATATGTTAGGATGTCTACAGGAAATATCAAGGAAAGTAGGATGTTGCTTATATGGGTCAAACGTGCAGTTTTCAAAGGTAATAT
The DNA here is from genome assembly GCA_944386455.1 of uncultured Clostridia bacterium. Classification (GTDB taxonomy): domain Bacteria; phylum Bacillota; class Clostridia; order Oscillospirales; family Ruminococcaceae; genus HGM13222. The sequence goes on from CALXBC010000004.1 coordinate 62,100, forward strand.
CCTTGGGCAAAGGTCCTTCTACATTAGCAATAGGCGCGATCCACAGCGCTGCCGCTCTGAACACCGTATTCTTGATGGTATAAGGCCCCCCAAAAAAGCGCAGGGTTCCCTCAAATTCACAGTCAATAATTTCAGAATTTGGCGCGGCAAAGTTCTCAAAAGTGATATTTATATTTTCGCCCGTCTTTATACCTCTTAGATTATCTTTAAAAACATAATGGTTCGTTGTTTCGCTCACAACCCTGTGGATCTCGGTTCTGCCGATAAGCTTTCCTGTTTCGATATCCCAGACCACAACTTTATCTCCGGGGACAGGGGTACGGTCATAGCTGCCGCCTGACTCCTGCCATACACATTCAACTTCATTATTTTTGTAAACCTTGCTTACATACATAACACTGGAAGAAATGTTTATGATGTCGTCAAAGGTTCCTGAGGCCTTGCAATTTTTCCAGACAATTTTACCAGAATTGGCCTTACAGTGATAAACATCCCGCCAACTGCAAAAATTCTCTTTTTCATCAGGCGCAGGCACCGTATCTACATGGTCAAAGATAATGGGACCGGTATTGTAGCGCACGCTCGCAATAAAGCTCGGGGAATTCCAAACATTGATATTCTTTAAGGTACAGTTGCTGTTGCCATGGATATATATAGTATTTTCGTCAAAATGGGAAATATTAGGAGTAGGAAGCAAGACCTTATCGTTAAGCCTTAATGATTTCGCATTTCCCTCTGTATTTGCTACCATAGTACTCTTGAAATCAAGATAAATGCGATAGGTGCCAGCCTGTTTATCCAGTGCCTTAAAGGAATACACCATTAAGAAATCACGGCTTGTTCGACCCTCTTTATCTACTACCATACCATAATTCTTGTTGATTCCCTCCGGGGTAGAATAAACGAACTGATCATAATTGCCAAAATTCCTGTCAGCCTTTATATCAATATAATCGCCGGTATCATCTTTATTATATGTACCGATAACCGTTCCCACAAAATGCGCACGAACCTTTAAGTCGAAATTAAATCCCTGTACGATAACATTTTCACATTCTCTGAGATTCAGATAAGCGCGGCTGTTCGTTCCGTCAAGCAATATGGTCGTATTGCTGCCTTCAATGGTCATGCCCTTCATCCCAACCAAATTCAATGCCGCCCGCGTCTGACCGCTGACATAATATTTCTTGTCCTTTTCAAAGACAAGCTTTGAGCCCTCGCCGCAGGAATAAAGCGCGTTAACCGCCGCCGTGATTGCTGCGCCGTCATCGGTTTTTCCATCGCCCTTTGCGCCGAAATCCCTGACCCGGAGAGTCTTGACAGGCTTTTTATCAGATGGCGCCGTACTCACCTGATTATCAGAACCAGCAGGTTTTTTCTCAACGCTTGATACCTCATTACCAAAAATACCTGGTGTATTGTCATCGTCAAAGTCTGATGAAGTGTCATCGCTGTCGCTTGCAGGGTCACTGTTACCAGATACCTGCGGAGGATCAACCTCCATTACTTCCTCAAAAATTTTGTAAACATCTTTTGTCGGTCGCTCACAGCCTGCGGCTGTTAGCAGCAGCACCGCCGTCAACAAAAGCACTGCCATTTTCCGCCTTCTCATTTTGACACCCTCCTTATTTGGGCTTTATTTGCTTTTATTTTAATCTTCATATCATTCGATTGTCAATCAATATGAAACAAATTAGCCAAATTTCGGTGTAGTTCAACCATTATATCAATTATTTTACTCAAAACACCAATTTTGTTAGTATTTTCCATTGCCTAAATACTTTTCACACTTTATAATAATGATGTAATGATGTTCGTTTAATTTTACAGTTTTAAATAAAACAAAGGGGAAAAATGGGGAAAATTTTTTTGCACAAAGCAGCGTCTGCCAATTCGAATGTTGGTCGCAATATATTGTTAACAGATCTGCAACACGAATTGATTTATTGTTTAAACGGAAAATTTTTTTACCTGTCAAACAACTGTCTTTCTATTTGCAGAATGGACGAATTTATTATTATTCCGCCCAACACCAAAACCTTTATTTACGAAAATGAAGCGACCTGCTTACACTGGCAGTTTGATACTGCCAATGCCTACGGTTCGCCGCAAATTGAACCGCGCAGCGATAATACTGTTTCTTCCTTTAAGGAACTGCTTTTGCTGATGATGCGTGAAAAAGAGCGAAATGACAGCTACAACAGGGAGTGTCTGGCTATTTACGAAAAAATTCTTTTACTTCGACTGATATCTCCCCTTGAACATACGGATACTTCAAGCTTAAAGCTCTCTTCCCATCTCAATTTTGTGACCTCTTATTTTAAAGAGCATTATTATGAAAAAATCAACATTCCCGTTTTGTTTGAGAAAACAGGCTACAGCTATAACCATATGCGCCATCTTTTTAAAAATGCCTTTGGCGTTTCCCCTAAGCAGTACCTTATGCAAATGAGGCTGGAAACAGCACAAAAGCTGATTCAAAATACCAGCCTGTCTATCAATGAAATCGCCGTGAGATGCGGTTTTGAAAGCACAGTGGTTTTTAATGCCTATTATAAAAAAAGATATCTAAAATCTCCAATAGAATGTCGTCTGGAGCAGAAAGGATAATTTCGATATGAAGCCCGAGTTTACGCAATTAGAATTTATGAATGAACTATTTACTCCTTGCGTACCACTATTCCCGTTTCTCAACGATATGCTGCAAAATCACGAGGGGAAAGGCTTCCATTTTGTGATAGGCGGAATGGGCGGCATTTCGATAGAAAATATTAAAATAATTGATAAAAAACGACAGGCTGTTGAGGATGCCATATGGGAACCGGTCGGCGTAAACGGGGCGTCTAAGTATCTTTCTGATCAGATAGTTAAAAAAGGTGACGGTATTTATGACCTTCACAGCCCAAAAGACATTTTTATATCGACAAAGGCCGCCTACCGTCCTTATGATTATACAGTATCGCTGCGGATCAATACGGTTAGAGATTGGTTTTATTTCTGCATTTCCCTTTCGGGTGCTGAGGACAATTGTGTTGTCCCAAATTCAAAGTATCAAAGCCAGAAAGCCATTATGTTTATCGCTCCCGAAAAGCGTAGCACCCGAATTTCTTTCTGGAACAATAACGACAGAAAGGAATGGGTGGTCAGTAGAACGAATTTTAATTGGGACTCATATCACACCTTTGATATAGACAAAACAGAAAACGGCGAATGGGTCTTTATTTTAGACGGTTCGCCGATTTCTGATATGGGGAACGTGCTGAAGCCTCATTCCCACCATTGCTACGAGCTTTCATATATCCAATCAGGCTCCGGTCACATGACAATAGACGGAGAAACGCATTTTCTTGATACAGACTCCTTTATTCTGATCAAGCCCAATGCCATCCACTCATTTCAGGGAAACAAATCCTGTCGGCTGATGTACATAGGATTTTTTTACGATAATTCTTATGGGATACTGAATCGTATCTTTTATGGCAAGGCTACGGAAATTTCAAAAATCATGATGCAGCTGGATCAAGAATTAAAGCAAGTACCAAACAATTATGAAGACTTAGCGCATGAATATCAGAAACTGATTATTTTCACATTACTCAGAATGCAGCATCAGCTTTTTCCCACTGATAAAAATGCCACCGTTTTCCACAATATAATCTCTGAAATCAAAAATAATTTTACAGAACCAATTGATACAAAAAGCCTGTTTGATGCAGCAGGCTACAGCTATCACCATTTCAGGCACATATTTAAACGCTCTTTCGGAATGACATTAAATCAATACATAATGGAATTACGGTTGCAATATGCCATGCAGCTACTGCGCAATACTAATATGTCGATAAAAGAAATTTCCGGAAAAAGCGGCTTCAAATCTGCAGCCACTTTAACAGACAACATGAAAAAAATCTACGGTCTGATGCCTTCCGACTACCAAAAAGCCGAGGAATCACTGTTAGAAGTGTTTAGCATTTCAAAGGAAACGGTAGATTCTTAAAGCAATATCTGTATACTTCATTCGGATTGCAATAGGGATCTGTTCCACTTGATGGGACCTGTTCAAAACCGGCTGAAATAAACAATAAGAAAGACCAATCTCCTAAATACTTTTTGTCTGAAGTGGTCTTTTCTGCTACGACCCAAAGCTTTCACTTATGTTTCGTTAATCAAGTCAAGCTGTTCGCCAACTCTCAGACATGTATTCAGCATGAGAATAGGCTTAAACTTGTTGCAATAAGCCTCAAAAAATATGCAGTATATAGGTGTAAATGGCAACACCAATATACTGCATTCGTTTATCTATATTCATTTTTGTCAATCGCTGTTTTTCAACCCCAAAATCTCGTGTGAAATTTGGAGTTATTCAACAGACTGCCATACAGCAGCCAATCCGGATTAAAGCATGCCGTGGCACAAACGGCGGCGGCTCTCTGCGATCATTTAATCCTTGAAAGCTTTTATGATCAGGGTTTTCTTCAATCCGTCGGAGAAGTCAAGCCCAGTGTCATTGGTACCAAGCAAAAACCCTTCTCCCAAGCATATTTTACCGTGGCAGCCCTTGGGAATATCGCAATCTAAAATAATCGTGTTTGCGTCTCTTGACCATTTTATATGCACATCACCATTTACGGTTTCACATTTACAGTTTACAAAGGTTAGTTCATCAATAAAGCTTGGCGCGATCACAACATGGGAGCAATCGGTTATTTCCGGATTGATTCTGATTCCGGCAAGATTTTGTATAAACCAAGAGCTGATATCGCCAAAGAAATGATGATTATGTGAATCGGGCAGAAGTTCTGTCCGTCTGAATGTTTCACAGAGCGAAGTCTGTCCGTTATTGATCCAGTAGGCGTAGGAAGGAAAACGGTCTGTCGTTATCATTTGGTATGCAAGCTTGCTTTTGCCGAACTGTGAGAGTACATGAAAAATGACTCTTGCACCCAATACGCCAACGTCTAATAAATTATCCTGTTCTTCTATCAATTCTACCAGCTTCCCGAAGGCCTTCGGCTTCTCCTCTTCGGTAAAAATACCATAGTATATCGCCATAGCCTGTGAGGTCTGGCAATTGCCAAGAGCAGTAAAAGTATCAGTATCAATCAAGTGTGCACGGGCGGCAGTATACAGTTTTACATAAATGCTGTCAGCAAAGCCCTTTTGAAGCTCAAGCCCCGCTGCTTCAAAAAGAAGCGATGCCTTTTGGCAGATGTCTATTCCCATGATGGTATCGGTCAGTTCAAGTGGCGCTTTGCAGCCAGACTCCATTCCGGCATGGCACCAGTCGCCCAAGCCAAAATGAAGCAATCCCTTATCGTCCGCTTTGGATATCATGTAATTCAGATATCTCATGATCATAGAAGCATTTTCATGAATGATATCAGTATTGCCCCGATATTTGAATATGTAGAACGGCAGATACACGATAACGCAGTCCCATGCAGGCCCGTTCCCCCAGTGAAAGCCCCAGCCTGTGGTTGGGATAATACCAGGCATAGCGCCATCCTCACGCTGTGCCTTCCGGATATTGCGCAGCCATTCGCGCAGGCTGTTTTCCGCCGAAAGGTTAAGCAGCATCTGCTCCGCAGATAGTGCGGAATCAGCGGTCCAACCGTTTTTTTCACGGTGCGGACAGTCTGTCGGAAAATAGTAGAAGTTTGCAAGGTCGCTGACAAGTGTCGCGTTTTGCAATTTATTAACCATTTCATCAGAACAGGAAAAATCGCTTAATTCCCGTAGATCGCTGTTCATAACAGCATAAGTCAGCAGGTCATCGGCTGCCTGATCGTCATCAATGCCAAGAACAAGACAATATCTGAAACCGTGATATGTAAAGGAAGGCATATATGTCTCGCTGCCGCCCTTGCATATATAGATATCCCGATGATTAAAGGCTTCCGGCAAAAAAGGCATTCCCCGAAGATCCAGATTTCCGTCATTGTCAAGCAATTCACCGAATTGCATAACGATTTTTTGACCGGGTTTCCCGTTGATTTTAAGGCGGCAAAGTCCTGCTGCGTTTACACCGAAGTCATATAACCACCCCTCAGTTATTGCCTCGTCTGCCGGTACCGGCATCACTGGGAGTGTATCGCGATATTTAGGAAACTGTGATATTTTGGCCTTTCGTATTTCTACCGGCGAAAGCTCCTTTGTAATTACAATCGGTTCGGCAGGACAAATGACCTTTTCTCCCCGCGGTGTTTCAGCTGGGATAGCGCTGCGCCAATTCCCGTCATCAAAACCAGGCAGGTTCCAGTTAGGGATTTCCTTTCGCGCGTCATAAAATTCCCCGGCACGGAGATCGTCAAAGTAGATTGGGGAGGGCGCGGTTTTCAAGCTTTCGTCAGCTTCAAAGCTCATGGCCGAGCCATCGGAAAACTCGGCATGAAAGTGTAAAGCGACCTTTGGCGCACTTCGGAAAACGGCTTTTTCAAAATCCCAGATTTCTCCGCCGGGGCAGTTCAGCATTCCGTTGCCGAGCTGTATTCCGATCACATTTTCTCCAAGCTGCAAAAAATCGGACAAATCGTAATGGTCATAATATAAAACATCGTCCGGATTTGATATGTAGGGCGCTAAATATCCTTTGGTTATTCTTGTTCCATTTATATAAAGCTCGTAAAACCCGAGGCCGCATATATCAATCTGCGCTTTCAGCGGAAGCTCTTTCAGATCAAAGCTTTTTCGGAAATAAGGGGATGGTGTAAGGTTGTCAAACGCAGCGTATTCCTTTGTTGCAGAAACAAATTTTCCCGACAGCATAATATCACTTTCCTTTCTTGTGATTTTAACATATATAATATTACGCCAATTATATATTTAAATATTTCGGCAAGTAAATACTTGTCGCGGAAGCCATACTTTATTTTAATGCTTTTTTAAAATCCATACCTGCATTTCCGTTTCGCCTCGATTGGCAAAAGCGTAGTACGGTATAAGAGTAAGCGGTATTTCTTCGTAATCGTCGCCTGCCTCATAATAAAGACTGTCGTTTTTCTTTGGCCGATATGCTGTTGTTTTGAGTATTGGCAGTAAAAACTCACTTTCCTTTAACTCAAATTTTGAATTGATATCCATGGCTATGCTTTTAACATCGGCGCCGTTATCAACTCCTTCGGCACAGTAAACAACAGGACCGCGCATAACGGCAACTCTTCCCGCATTTGCGTGAACACGGCGGTTTGCGGCGATAACTCTCACCGGCATATCAAAATTGATTTCTATTTCATCATTTCCGTCAAGTCTAACATATGCGTAGCCGTTTTTCATCGTATACTCCCGATTGATTGTAAATGCTTTGCACCAACCCGGTATACGGAAAGCGATATATTTTTTATCCGATTCGCATTTAACATTGATTTTGCCATTTGCAGGATATTCGGTCTTTTGTGTAATTTTTATGTCGTCAACATTAACTTTTGAATCCATATACTGATGAACATAAACAGTTTCATCATCAAAGCCATATAAAAATCCGGCTATTGATGCTATAAAACGCAGTATGTTTGGCGGACAGCAGGAGCAATCAAAAACCTCAAGTCTTTGTGTAATCGGCAAGCGCTTTTTTTGTTTGGTAGAAGTATTTACATTATTAAACTCGGGGTCTATTTCAAGGGGATTTTCATAGAAAAATGATTTTCCGTCTAACGAAACGCCCGACACAACACCGTTGTAAATAGTTTTTTCAATTATATCTGCATATTTGGAATCAGCACATATTTTAAGCATACGATTTGCAAACATAGCAAGGGCTATTGCGGCGCAGGTCTCGGCATATGCAGTTCTGTTAGGTAAATCGTAATCAACCGTAAATGCCTCGCCAATATTTGTGGATCCAACTCCGCCCGTAATATACATACGCTTATTTATAATATTATCAAAGAAACACTCGCAAGCTTTTAGCAGTTTTTCATCACCGTATTCCTCCGCCACATCTGCCGCTCCGCACATTAGGTACAGAGCTCGGACACAGTGGCCCTCGGCGGTTTTGCGATCTCTTATCGGCATTTCGTCCTGATTATAATACTCATTCACCCAATTATAATAAGTATCTAAATCCGGCTGTTTTCCGTGTTCATCTATAAAATACTTTGCAAGATCCGCATAGCGTTTTTCACCTGTCACCTTATAAAGCCGCATTAAGGCAAGTTCAATTTCGGGATGTCCGGGAGTAATAAAACCTGCACTTTTCTCTATTTTAAATACTCTTTCAATATAGTCGGCATATTTATACATTGCCTTTAAAAAGGCATCTTTCCCCGTGATTTCATAGTAAGCAACCGCCGCTTCAAAAAGATGACCTGCGCAATACAATTCATGACAGTCTCTGTTTCGAAATTTCATGTCCTGCTCTGTGACAAGAAAGTGACTGTTAAAATATCCGTTATCATCACTGTTTTTGATAATGGAACCCACTGCATCTTCAATTTTTTCAACAATCGTTTCATCGTATTTGGAATTAAGTATATAAGCCGCTCCCTCAATCCACTTTGCAACATCGGAATCCCAAAAAATATCCGGCACATTAGATTCGCCGTCTTTCCACTCGCATTTAAGCGCGTCAAATCTATAAGTTTCCTTAAAGCGCTCATATACCGATTCAAGTGTAATGTTGCTGTTGATTTTCTGCCTTGATTTCCAGTATCCGCCCGTAATTTCTATGTGCGAAAATTTGATATTTTGCATAAGTTAATTTCCCTTTCTATTTTAATATTGATTTCCTTATTTGATTTGATTATAATATGAGTGTACTATTTTTTCAATAACGAAATACAGTAAAAAAGTGAGAAAATCAGATATGATTAAATTTGAAAGCGGAGAATACTTTGCATATGATATGATAGGTGAGTTTCATTCTTCAGGAGAGTGGATTCATCCTAAAAGAATCATTAACAGCTTTGAAATAATATTGGTGCTTGAGGGGACGGTATATATTGCCGAAGAAGCACGGGAATATACGCTTCAAAAAAACCAGTTGCTTGTGCTTGAGCCATATAAAGAGCATTACGGCTATAAAAAAACATCGAAGCCTGTATCCTTTTATTGGTTTCATTTTTCAACCGATTTTGAAGTCCCACTAAAAAGCTATACTAAAGCCGATATATACGAAATAAAACAGCTTTTAAAAAAGCTGTTACACATAACAAATTCTTCAGGATACTCGCCTTACGCCGCAGACTCAGCAGGATTTCTTGTTTATGAGGAGCTGAAACAATTATCGTTGGAAGAAAAATCATCAAATCAGGCGTTAGCAGTGCAAATAGAGGAATATATACGAAATAATATTAAAAGCGATATAACAATTTCCAATATAGCACGACACTTCGGATATAATCCTGATTATATTGGCAAGTACTTTAAAAAAAGTCGATCGATAGGACTTAAAGAGTATTTGACCGAGCAGAGACTAAAGTTGGCTAAAGATTTGTTGCTTACTACAAATATGAGTGTAAAACAAATTTCAAAAGAACTCGGATACTCCGAAGAAAATGTGTTTATTAAATTTTTCACTTATCATGAAGTAACTACCCCTGTCGCTTTCAGAAACAAATATTGCAATACCCATATAAACATTAAATGACTATCAATTTAATATCTATCTGTACCGGGCATTTTGGAGGAAAAAGCAAAAAAGAACCACGCAAATGCGCAGTTCTTTCTGAAAATAATAACAATATAACTAACTATCCTTTCAATACACGGGCAGCAGTGAGCACAGAAGAACTGAAACTCCTGTTCCATCGTAATCCGGCAGCGCGGACAAACCGGAAAATAGGTTGTTCCCGAAAAAGAGTGAAAACGACAGACAGCGGAAACTGTCATCGGGCTGGCGTACCGTTTTGTCCCCTTATTGTACCGTTTTTCCGGTATGCGCGTCTGATTTAAGTTTAGATATTATTAAAATCATTGAAAAAAGAAGAAACGAATGATAACTGTTTGAACCTTGCAGGTCTGCGTTCCGATTCGCATTATTTCCGCCCGCACTAATTTATAGCAGGTTTATGACAATTATTCACCGATGCTTTTTAGCAGCTCACTTATTCTCTCAAATACGCGTAAGGCATCATCAAAGCTTTGCTGTTCATCAGTATAAAGCAAATCCTTGTGTAAGCTCTCATAAACTGAGCGAACTCGCTCATTGAGGTAATGTCTCCATGAGTCAAAATCATATAAACCGACGGGATCGTACTCTTTGCTGATATTACGCTTTTCAAGGTAATAGGAGTCTGTATTTTTGGTAATGCCAATCAAACGCTTCAACTCGGTTTTATCTTCAAGAAACTCTTTGATTTCAGGCAATTCAAATAATCTCGTCACATCGTAAATATGGCGGACTTTTTTCTCAATTGTACCGCAAATCGCGTGGCGCTTCACAGACATCAGCTTATCGACAAATGTACGCTCAATATTCAAAACATTCAGTGTTACTTTTTCAAGCCCGTATTTTGCTATATCTTCTGCACCGTTATGCTTCTCAAGAAATTCCTGAATATATGTTTTAATTATTTTCTTAGAATATGGATCAGGCCGAACACTACTGCCAATTTCGAGCTTGACGCGGTTTGACTTGTTGCCAAACCAAACAAACATACTCTTACTGCGATTTGAGCGTTCAGCAGTAATCTTTTCGGTATCAGCGCCAATGGTCATAACCTTTTCTATCTTCTTAATAGTTTTATCGCACGTTTTATCAGTTTCATCCATGCCAAGAAACGTTAAATCAATATCTTCGGAAAACCGATCAATGGAACCAGGATAGCATTTACTGAGTGAAGTTCCGCCTTTAAACACACACTTTTCAGCATATTCGCTATCCGCCAAATTTTTCAAAAGTAAAACAATATAGTAATCACGCTCAATAGCCGATTCAGGCAAATGCTTCTCTTGGCTGGCCAGAGATATTAAGTCTTCAAATTCATTAGGAAATTCGTGTAGCTTCATATAGTTCCCCCATTTTAGGATGTTTATACACAGAAAGTGCAGATAGATATTCGCTCAAATTATTTTCAACCTGATAATAGTTCAAAATTTCATGCAAAAATGATATAGTTGACTTTTTGTAAGCTTTTGTTGAAATGATTTTTTCAAATGCTTTTGCATTAAATGATAATGCAAATTCTTCTGTAAATTTCAAAAACGCTGAATAATTGATATCTTGTATCGTGTCATAATTTTGCAAAACTTCCAATCCATGAAGCACACTTGTAATTTCCTGAGAAAATCTTAATGGCATTTGATGAATCACGATGTTGCGTATAGATTTTGTTAACCCTTCAATCGCAGAAGACATAATAGTAATCGTTTTGGATATCTGCGTTGTTAAATTTAAAGTGTTATATAATGAATATCCGACAACTGTTCCTGTTTCGTTCTCAGTGAAAGCAGCAACAATTTCCTTTTCTAAGGGCGGTACTATCCCGTACCTGCTAACCTTTGGCAAATGATATGTGCCTTTTGCAATTTTCACGAGTTCACCCGACTCACACATTCTTTGGAGAGTTTTATAGTATGCTGCCTCACTAATCCGACCAGATAATTTTTCTTTATAAAGTTTACTTGCAACAATCAGCTCATTTTCTTTAAATTCAGCCAAAACTGCTCTTACCGCTGAGTTATTTTTCATTTGCTCTGCCCTCTTTTTACATGTTTTCTATATTTATTATACGCAAAAAGCTCTATATTGTCAAGTTAAATTTAATTTTGCTTGACAATATAGAAGCTTATAGTTCTATTTTTTTGACATACTTTTTAGTGTGTACAGGGTTGTTGAAGATATTTTTATTGTTGAGGCTTCTGTTTTTAAATCCCTTTTCTTTGTTTACTGCAATCCAATTTTTGAGCATCCTCTCAGCCTAAAATTTCCCATATCATCAATAAATCATCAAACTCCGTCGGGACTTGTCCCTCAGATTCCAGAGCCGGTCAACAGCGCAGATATTTTGCTATTGCATGTTCACCAATGCTTTTCCAACATCCACTCCAAAACCGCGTGCCGAGGGTTCAAGTCCTTCTGCCCCTGCCACATTTTAACAAAAGAACCGCTTGAAAACAGCGGTTCTTTTGTTGTATTTGCATAATTTCCTCTATTTTTCTCGTTGTTGCCTCCTTCTATCCTCTCCTATCTACTCCTGTTTTTCTGAATTATTTCGGTCAAAATTTCGGTCAAAAAAATTATGGGGATTACTATAACAAAAAGACCAGTGCTTTTTCATAAGCACTGGTCTTTTTTATGGGTCTATATCTCAAATGCACGAACCACTTTATTCTTATATTTTTCTTGTAAATGGATATAGGTTTCTTGTGTAAATGCTGCTGATGAATGCCGTATAAGTTCCGATACCAGTTTATTATCGCCTTGTGTTGCTTCGTATAATTTTGAAGCGAATGTATGTCGGAGTGTATGCAGACCGCAGGGAGCGATATTTGCCTGCCGGAGCAGATTGTAAAATCTTTTTTTGAATGCTCGCTTGTTAATGTATCTTCCGTTGTTATGGACGATATATCCATTGTATCCTGCAGGTTCTTCGCTCTGCAACTCCCGAATAATTTTAATTGCCGTGTCATTGATTGGAATTGTACTTTTAGACTTTTTAGACTTTGGCGATGAAACGGAGAGTTTAGACCCGCCCACAAGTCTGCCCGTTTTGTCCCGTTTCTTTGTGATAACAATATTATGTTCTACGGTTAGTGTTTTGTTTTCAAAGTCTATGTCGGAATAGCATAGACCCTCTGCCTCTCCCTCACGAATACCTGTATTTAGAATAAAGATAAAATATTTTGCCTGTTTTAGAACCAACTTTCCATTTGCATACCGTTTGTTGGCGGCATTCTTTAACCGTTCTATCTCTTCATCGGTCAGTATCCGCATTTCTGTCTTACCTCTTCAAATAACTCTTGTAATTTTGACAATACCATTAGACGAAGCAGTCCATTTACAGGGAGAAGTTTTGAAGTATTGATAGGTTCGGCATAACACATCGGAGTTATCCAATGATTTTCTTTCGTGAATTCTTCACCTTTTTCAAATGGGTCTGTCAAAGGATTTCCGATTTTAATAACCGCCCGTATTCCGAGTAGAGCAAGTTGAATATAACACATCAATGCTGCTGTTTTATCAATATCTTGTGCATAAAACATTACTTTTTGTTGATAATTGATATTATCTTTTTCCAGTATATTTGCATATGCAATCAGCATACATCCCGAACCACAGCAGGAATCCGTAATGCTTACAAGACATTGGTTCTCTGCTTTTTTTCCTTCGGCATATGCTGTATTTGCTTGTGATTTAGCGGTGTCGTACGGAAAGAACCGCACAAGTTCCGCCTCATCACATAGTCCTAGTTCTACATAAAGCATTCCGAGAAAATCCTGTTCCCTATTTTTATCTAATGCCTTAGCAGTAGATGAAAACATCTCCATAAAATTATTATATTCCATATTACTGTATTTCTTCCGAATTTCCATCTGTCTTTTTTCTCTTTCTATCTCAAATCTCTTATCACAGGCATTGGATAAGTGTATTGCATGCATTTCTACATAATCTTTCCAAACGGTGTACTTATCATATTTGCTGGATAAAGAATTGAATACTATTTTGAATTTTTCTTTATAGTCAATACAATTTTTATTTTTAGACTCTGTAATAGTTTCCATATGAATATCTCCCTTATGATAGGTGAGTTTCATTCTTCAGGAGAGTGGATTCATCCTAAAAGAATCATTAACAGCTTTGAAATAATATTGGTGCTTGAGGGGACGGTATATATTGCCGAAGAAGCACGGGAATATACGCTTCAAAAAAACCAGTTGCTTGTGCTTGAGCCATATAAAGAGCATTACGGCTATAAAAAAACATCGAAGCCTGTATCCTTTTATTGGTTTCATTTTTCAACCGATTTTGAAGTCCCACTAAAAAGCTATACTAAAGCCGATATATACGAAATAAAACAGCTTTTAAAAAAGCTGTTACACATAACAAATTCTTCAGGATACTCGCCTTACGCCGCAGACTCAGCAGGATTTCTTGTTTATGAGGAGCTGAAACAATTATCGTTGGAAGAAAAATCATCAAATCAGGCGTTAGCAGTGCAAATAGAGGAATATATACGAAATAATATTAAAAGCGATATAACAATTTCCAATATAGCACGACACTTCGGATATAATCCTGATTATATTGGCAAGTACTTTAAAAAAAGTCGATCGATAACCGAAGATTACGATGTCCGACGTGCCGCCATGTTCCTCAAGCTCCTGCGATTCAGCTACTCCAGCAGCGGAAAATCCTATGCATCACAGCCATTTGACCTCCGAAAACTCTTCGGACTGATCTCGGAGCTGCAAACCCGTATGGCGAACGTCATCGTGGAAAACCAGGACTTCGAAACGCTCATCAAGCACTACGACCGTCCCGATGCATTTTTCTATGCCGATCCGCCGTACTTCTCCACCGAGGATATGTATGAGGTGGGCTTCGGATGGGATGACCACGTCAGACTGAGAGATACGCTGAAAAACATCAAGGGCAAGTTTCTCTTGTCCTACAACGACTGCCCCGAAATTCGGGAGCTGTACGAAGGCTTCTCGCTCTTCGACTTTTCCCGAACCCATTCCATGGCACAGAGGTATGAGGCAGGCAAAGAATTCAAGGAACTACTCATCGGCAATTACGACCTCTACGAAAGGGAGCGCGCCAAGCCTGCACAGCTCACGCTGTTCAATGTGTACGGCGACGCCTTTGACGATGAGTGCTACGACTACGAAAAAATACTGAAGGAGTGTATCATCCAATGCAAGATAAGAAGATGAAAACTGAGATCGTCCTCCTTGCCGTGCCTGCCGAGATGCTCTTGGAGGCAGGGATTTTTGAGGGCGATCCTATGCAGATGTACGTGGACGGCAATAAACTCGTTATCGAAAACCTCGATGACGTTGGCGACATCGTCTGTGAAGGCGATTGTGAGGACTGTCCCGTAGACCAAACCGACTGCGACGGCGAGTGTGACTCCTGCCCGTGCAGAGAACATTGTGAATACAGTGAGGTGAACGAAAAATGAAAAAGCTATTCCGAATCCTCGGCAAACGAGGAAGAATTACCATCCCGTATGAGATCAGACAGCGTGTAGGCTTTTCCTACAACGACGTCCTCTCCTTTACCGAAGCGGATGACGGCAGAACCGTCATCGTCAAGCGTGAAAAGGTCTGTGATAACTGCCAGGGAGCGCAGCCTGCGGTCGTAAAAGACGACGAGGTTACGCTTTTTGACTTTTTAAGCGGTCTGTCCGCCGATCAGCAGAGAGCAGCTCTCGTCCACCTCTCGGTATTGTGGGCTGAGAAACAGGCAGCTCATTCCAATAAGCAACAATAAAATACGCAGTTGAAAGGTGGTGGTGATAAATATGACTGCGGTCATAAAACGCCTAAATATACAATCAAAGAAACGGAGGTAAATGCCTTATGGCAACCAAGAAATCGCCGCAGAAAGCGGCACCCAAGCTCCCGTCTATCAGTGCAAAGATCGACCGCTTGATCCCCACCGAGGGCGATGGCGTTCGTGCCATCGCCAGCGTGAATATCGGCGGTGCCTATGCTGCACACGGCTTCAAGGTCTATGAGTCCGAGGAAAAGGGCTTGTCCGTACTGAATCCCTCGTCCAAATACCGAAGCACATCGAATAAGTCTCCGAACGAGAGTGCTTCGTTGAAATATTCCGTATAGTCCTGCGGCGTTTTCAAAAGCGGATATCTGTCGCCTGCATTAACGGCTATGTAGTATTTTTCGTTTTCCATCTTCATCCCTCCGAAATCGCACAAGGTTTATTATATCGGCAGCAGGGTATTTTTTCAAGAGATTTTTCCGCCAAGGGGCAACTGCGCCTATACGCTGACAGGTGCCACCTGTCATGATGGAAGGAGAAAGTGAACTTAATGTTTCCTTGGACTCATCTGACTCCACCGCTTGGTTTTCAAAGTCCGCGATATAGTCCGTCATCTTTTTATTGACCTCGGCCTTGGTCGTACCGGAGAAGCTTTTGCGTTTCCGTTCTCCATGCTCGTCCATGTACCAGACTACGCCGCACCAACGGTTGTCGGTACGCTTAAAGGCATTGCCGTTGGTTAATAGTTTTCGCTGCATTTTTCTCACTTCCTTTCCAATCACACACCATACCACACCTCTGTTGGAATATCCAGCGACTTTGCGAGAAGTAAGAAAAAAGTCACATACTGAGGTGCATACCCTGTTCCTCATCTTCTCCATGGCTTGTCCGTACTGGTCCGTCAATTTTCAGACCGTACATCTGTTTCTTTCTGTACTGTTTTTCTTGAATTTCAGCCGTTTTTGTGCTATACTGTTATTGAAAAATAGGGAGGTGTTTTCGTGAACAATAAGATATATACCATTGAAGAAATCCAAAAAATTGTTTCTCCGATTGCCGCCAATCATGGCGTTGAAAGAGTCTTTTTGTTTGGTTCTTATGCTCGCGGAGAAGCCACCTCTGACAGCGATCTTGATTTTCGTATAGACTGCGGTAATGCCACCGACTATTTTACATTGGGACAAATGTATTGTGACCTTGAAGATAGCTTTCAAAAAAAACTTGATTTATTAACAACCGGCAGCCTTGATCGAAAATTTCTTGATAGAATAGGAAAGGAGGAAATCCTGATTTATGGAAACCAAAGAACGTGACGAGACAATCATTGAAAAAATTCTTGAGTATTGTACTCAAATTGCTGATACACACGAAAGATTCAACGATTCATATGAACAGTTCGATTCTGATTTCATATATCGAAATGCCATCTGCCTTTGTCTGTTACAAATTGGAGA
>CALXBC010000005.1 GCA_944386455.1 uncultured Clostridia bacterium
TACTTGGGTTTGTGGTAAAACCATTGTACCAGAAGGGCTGACGGGTCTTCAACTTTCATTTAACTTTACAGTCCGTTTATATTTTGGAGGTGTATATCAAATGAAAAAAAGCAGTTTTGTTGCAATGGTGTTGGGAACGGTCAGCGTTGTCCTGTTCGCACTCGGTATGTGCATGGCTACCATCCCGGAGTGGAACGCGTTTAAGCCGGGTATTATTTTCGGTTGTGTTGGTCTGTTTCTGGGTCTTATCACGCTGATTGTATGGAGAAAAATGGAGCATAAGCAGCCGATCCATATTAACGGAAAGACTGTTCTGACTGTCATTATCGGTGTGGTTGGCGCTTTAGCGCTGGGTGTAGGTATGTGCTTTAGCATGGTCTGGGGCAAATTGATCATAGGCGTTGTAATCGGCCTTGTTGGAATTGTCGTTTTGCTTTGCCTTATCCCTTTGACAAAAGGTATAAAGGAGTGAGACCGAAGCAGAAAGCTGTATCGCTGATTGGCAAAACAAAAATAGGTAAAAAAATTGTATCAAGCCAGCGCTACCGTATCATTCTGTCCGCTGCGGTTACCTTTGTATTCAACTTGCTCTATGCAGTATACCATTGCGTACTCGGTGTTCTGAACATTTCATTTTGGTTTATCGCCATGTGCGCTTTCTATGGGATTTTAGCCATGATGCGGTTTTCTGCGGTATTGTATGAGCGTAATCATCACAAATTGCCCTCTGATGATACGGAACTGTTTATGATGAGATTTTCCGGCATTCTGTTAGTCATATTGGGCATTGTGCTTGCAACAGTCAATTATATCAGTCTGTCACAGGATATCGCTACAAAACATAGCGCAATCATTATGATAACGATTGCGACCTATACTTTTTATAAAATCACAATGGCAATCGTAAAAGCCGTAAAGCAACACAAAAACCCCTCTCCATTATTAAAGACAATCCGAAGTATCGGTTACGCGGAAGTATCTGCTTCCATATTAACTTTACAGCGCTCTATGCTCGTTTCCTTTGGTTCAATGGACAACAGGCAGGTTCGTTTTATGAACGCAATGACAGGAGCCGCCGTATGTCTGTTTGTACTGATACTCGGCTTCTCCATGACAGTAAAATCGAGAAGAAAGGAACATAAAGCGTGGCAAAATCAAAATTAGTAACAGCAAATGAGAAAATAGCAAAGAAAGTTGTTAAAAAAAATGGAAAATACGGTTGTCGGCGGCTACACCAAAATCGAGGACATTTTTGTTGACCGTTATCTGACGAAAGACGGAGAAAGCGTTGAAGAAGCAAAGGCAAGGTTAAAGCGTGAACATAAAACGTTTGAATAATTCTATATCGTCAACGCCTGTGCAGTTTTATGCTGCTGCATAGGCGTTTTTGGTATAAAGGAAAGCGGACAAGAAGTCTTTGACCTCTTATCCGCTTTCTGTTGCAACAGTCTGTCAGCCGTTAAGTTGGTTTGTTTTCAATACTACTTCATTATCGGTGGCTGGCTTTTAATGTTATTCCTGCTACCGACAACTGAAAGTGTCACATTCAGTATCGCTTTTACAGCCAGCGGTGGTGCCGCTGACATTGATGGACTCAGCACAGCATTTCTCATTTTGATAATGAATACAGTTCTTAACCTTACAGTTAATATCAGATACTGGATTGGGATTACAATATCCCGTTGTATCGGTTGCATTATTTTCCATCTTTGTAAAAGAACCGCAGCATGTTTCATTACATTTACATGCATTCGCTCCGTTGACGGTGATTTCCGGCCGGCAGCAGCAGCCGTCGCTGTTGCTTGCGCAATGGATGACACTGCAGTTTAATTTAGTCATAATTCTGCACCAATGATTCCTGGCAACAGGAATCTTCCTTTCCAAAATAATTGAAAGTAACAAATAAGAGGCTTTGTTACCTTTTTATTATTTCAAAAAGAAAAGAAAATATCCAAAAAATCAATGTCATTTAAATCAGCTTGCGCTGGCTGCAATATTTGCAGATCAGCATATCTGCATTTTTTTCAAAGTAATGTGGGAGATAGGTTTCCGTTTGAGTAATGCAGTTTGGATTTTCACATTGTTCATTTAAAACAAACGGACGTTGTGCAGAGCGTCTGTGATCAGAATGGTTTAAACAAAACATAATCAATGACATTCTGACATACATGCCATGAACCGCCTGCTTAAAATATACCGCTCTTTCGTCAGCGTCTACATCATCGGTAATCTCATCAACGCGTGGAAGCGGGTGCAAAATTTTCATATCGGGTTTTGCATCCGTTAATTTTTCTTTATCGAGAATATAAATATGTTTTTGCGCCTGATACTCTGCCTCAGAGGAGAAGCGCTCTCTTTGTATGCGGGTCATATATAAGACGTCAAGTTGAGAAACCGCTTCCTTTAAGGAGCTGATTTCCTGATAGCAGCAGTTATAAGCGTCCATGAAATTTTTGACATAAGGCGGAAGTGATAATTCTTTTGTTGAAATCAGAATAAACCGGTTGTTTTCAAAACAGGAGAGAGCCCGGATTAGAGAATGAACCGTCCGCCCGTTTTTGAGATCTCCACACAAGCCTATTGTCAGTCCGTTTAATCTTCCAACCTCCTGCGTCAGTGTCAGCAAATCCGTCAGTGTTTGCGTTGGGTGAAGATGTCCGCCATCGCCAGCATTGATGACCGGACAATCTGTAAACATGGAAGCCGCATAAGCCGCGCCTTCTTGCGCGCTGCGCATGGCAATGATATCAGCATACCCGCTTACGATTTTAGCAGTGTCTTTGACTGACTCTCCCTTTGAAACAGAGGAAGTATCGGGATTATCAAAGCCGATTACATTTCCGCCAAGCCGAAGCATTGCTGTCTGAAATGACATTCTGGTTCTGGTAGACGGCTCATAAAACAGGGTAGCTAAAATCTTGCCTTCACAGGCGTGACTGTATTTCTGAGGATTCTTTTCTATTTCTACTGCCGTATGAATGATTTCTTCCCATTCGGAACGGGTAAAATCATTTAAATCAATCAAATGCTTATACATTCCGATTTCCTCCCAATATATGATTGCCTTTAAGTCAATAGTTTATCATTTTTTTCGACAAAAAACAAGGCCG
This sequence comes from uncultured Clostridia bacterium, assembly GCA_944386455.1. Taxonomy (GTDB): domain Bacteria; phylum Bacillota; class Clostridia; order Oscillospirales; family Ruminococcaceae; genus HGM13222. The sequence goes on from CALXBC010000005.1 coordinate 3,111, forward strand.
AAAATATAAATAAAAACCGCTCTGATAAGTTCAGAACGGTTAAAAAAACAAATAAGCATTTATAATGAAAAATCCGACTTTTCAAATTTTTGTAAAATATGGATTTTTCCAGGAACACGTTTGAGCGGTGCATAAAGAAACCGTTTACAGCTATAAAACGGCGCTACAACACCATGACGGTTACATAATACTGTTTGCCCGTCTTTTGTCAGCTTTCCGTATTCACAATAAGAACAAGCCGGTTCGATTTTACTTCCGAAAAACGGTTTTGCCATCTTCGTCTGTCATCCTTTCAATCATCACTCATTTTTTCCATCTGTCAGAGTTTTATTTATTATATCAGATTTTCTGACAGATAACAAGAGGAAAACAGACAGAATGATCAGCAGAATTGAAAAGGCGGGAGAAACAAGAAATGGCTTTTGCACAATGGGTTGCTGATAATTAAAAACAGCAGCTGTTCCGCCGAAAAAACGAATCAAAATCATACTGAAAAACAGGCTGCATGCAATATACAACGGACGATAAAGATAAAAATAAGTCATTCTCATATTTGCTGTAACCGCTTTTATTTGCAGCTGTACACACAGTCCGCCAAATCCTGTAATGATTATCAAAACAATAAGCGATTGACTGGCTGCAAGTGCATTGCAGCCGTTGGTGACTTCCAAAATACCAGTCAGCAAGCTGATTGCCATCTTGTCAGTCATAAATAAACTGAATCCGCTTGCAAGCTTCTGCATTATCCCTATATCATCCAGCACATAATTGATAGCAGAAAAAATAACGACCAATGCACATATCAATGCCATGGAGCGAATCGTTGATTCTACGGCATGGATAAATTGAAAACTGACTGCACCTGAATCTTGCTGCCGGCTGACAGGCAATACATTTTTCTTTTTCAGGTTCCGCGCCGTGATGATGGCGACTGCAAGCGCAGACAGCACCTGGGAGCAATAAACAATGATTCCAATCGTATAATTATGAAAAATCGGAACCGAAACAGCGGAAATCAAAAAAGCAGGACCGCAATTGACACAATATGCCAGCATTCGCTCTGCGGTATTCTGATCGATTTCTTTTCGTTTTACTGCATCTGCCAGCAATTTCGCTCCTACCGGAAATCCTCCAAGCAGACTGAAGCAGAAAATGGCCGCTCCGCTGTGCGATATATGCAAAAGCCTAGACAGGGGGCTTGTCAGAAACGACAGCATTTTATATCCGATTCCGGTTTCCATAAAAAAACTGCAAAGTGCCATAAATATAAACAAGGATGGAATTAAGCTGTTTAAACATAGCTGTATTCCGTTTTGGGCGCCTTTCGCCAGCGGAGCAGAAAAAAGAAGTGCCAGGAAAAGAGCTCCTGCCGCTATAAAAGACAAAATCACTTTTTTCACACGATTCTTATTCATTTGTATTCTATTCATCCTTTGACAACAGAAGATTTGTCTGCTTTACAGTTCACTATTATGTATATGCTTTTGGTTTTCTTAATATATTATAATACCAGTCAAATTTACTGGTTCCAGACGTTTTAAACCATTTCTGAACAGTCTCTGATATGAAAGGAAAGATCAATATGAAAAAAAAGCGTAAGGCAAAAGCGCCCTTTCACGAAAGATTCGCAGAAGCCATTGAATTGCCGTTGGACACATTTGGCAATCTGCCGCAGATTCAAATGTGTGGCAATCGCGAAGTGACTGTTGAAGGATATAAATGCGTTTTGGAATACGATGACAATATGCTGCGGATTAAAGCCAAACAAATGGAGCTCAGTTTTTGGGGAAGTGAATTGATGCTGAAATACTTAAATCATGAAAATGTGATCATTTCGGGGAAACTGGAACGAATTGAATTTACACTGCCGATCCAGAATAAATAGAATTGAATGTTGCCGGAAAGGAAGACTATAACACGAAATGAAACTATTCAAATACTGTCGGGGAGTCATCCGTTTTCGTGCCTATGGAGGATATTTTGAACGCTTTCTGAATGAAGCACAGTCGGAAGGATTTCAGCTTTGGAATATTCAAAAAAGAAATGGAATCTATTATGGCAGGACCAGGATCAAAAATTATCTGAAGCTTGCCCGCCTTGCACGAAAATGCGGTGTGCGGCTGCGGACAGAGCAGCGAAACGGACTGCCATTTCTTTTGCACCGCTACCGCAAAAGAATCGGATTGGTAATTGGCGTTTTCTTTTTTCTAACATTTTTACTGATGATGCAAAATTTCATCTGGGAAATTGAAGTTACCGGCAATAACACACTCACAACAGAACAGATTCTGAGCGTTGCCAGAGAGTCTGGACTTCAAAGAGGAACCAGTCTTATAGGGCTGAACTTAAGAGTGATTCAAAAAGATATGGAATATCATTTGCCTGGTGTAGCCTGGCTGACACTCAACCGAAAGGGCAGTAAAGTAGTAATCGAATTACATGAAACCGAAAAAAAGCCGGATATCGCCGACGATCAGACCCCATGCAACCTGATTGCCAAAAAAGACGGTGTTATCAAATACATGGAAATTTATGAAGGCGAAAAAATGGTAAAAGTGAAAGACAGTGTCTGCAAAGGTGATCTTTTGGTCAGCGGAGTGACAGAAGATAAATTCCAGCAGACCAGACTGCTTCATTCGGAAGGAAAAGTAATTGCAGAAACCTATACGGAAAAGACATTTTCACTGCCGCTGGAAACAGAAGAAAAAAAATATACGGGAATGGTAAAGACCAGAAAGCACTTGAATCTTTTTGGGTTCAAGCTGCCTCTGTTTATTGCTGTCCCAATAGAAGGCACATACGAAAAAGAACTAACGCAAGAACCGCTCATTTTATTTGGGAAAGAACTGCCAATTGGGTTGGAAAAAATGGAATACAAAGAATATCAAACCATAAAAAAATCATACACCAATGAGGAGGCGGAAGAAATTCTGATGAAGCAAATTTCAGAATTTGAAAAAAAAGAATGGGAAAATGCCAAAATAATTTCCAGGAAAATGGTAAAAACAGAAAATAATGGTGCATATGTTATAAAGGTTGACTATATTTGTGAAGAGGATATTGCGCAAAAAGAAGAAATTATGATAAATGAATAAAAAACTGTTTCTTTTCTGAAAAAATGTGCTATAATAATATCTGTAAAGTTATAATTATTTAAAGGCGGAAATCCTTAATTATGGCAGAACAGATCATCAATATTGACAGAATGGAACATATGCTGGCATTATTCGGCAGCTTTGATGAAAATGTGAAAATCCTTCAAAATGAATTTGACGTAACGATTCTTGGCAGAGGAAGCGATATCAAGGTTACCGGCGAACCAGAAGCGGTATCAAAATCAATCCGTGCGATTGAAGGACTTCTCTCATTGTTGAACAAAGGCGAAGCACTCAATGAACAGAACGTCAACTATGTTATCATGCTGGTAAAAGAGGGAAATGAAGATCAGATTGGCACGCTGTCAAACGACTGCCTTTGCTTAACCGCAAAAGGAAAGCCGGTCAAGGCCAAAACGCTCGGACAGAAAAAATACACCGACAGCATCTCGGCGCACACTGTCGTTTTCGGTGTAGGTCCTGCCGGAACCGGAAAAACCTATCTGGCGGTTGCAATGGCAGTCAAAGCATTTCGGGCTCACGAAGTGAACCGCATCATTCTTACCCGGCCGGCAGTTGAGGCGGGAGAAAAGCTTGGATTTTTGCCAGGTGATCTTCAGAACAAAGTGGATCCCTATCTCCGTCCGCTTTATGATGCCTTATTCGATATGCTGGGAGCTGAAAATTTTCAGAAATATCAGGAACGGGGCAACATTGAAGTGGCGCCGCTTGCATATATGCGCGGCCGTACTCTGGATGACAGTTTTATCATTTTGGACGAGGCGCAGAATACCACACACGAGCAGATGAAAATGTTTTTGACTCGTTTCGGAGCTAATTCCAAAGTGGTGGTTACGGGTGATATTACGCAGATTGATTTGCCTGATCCCCGAAAATCAGGCCTCCTGGAAGCAACAAGAGTACTTAAGAATATTGATGATATCGACATCATACGTTTTACGGAAAAGGACGTCGTCCGTCACAAATTAGTCCAGGATATCATAAGGGCTTATGATAAATACTATGAGGAGGGTAAGAAAAGATAAAATGGACAAGCTGAAAGTATTAATTACCAATAACCAAAAGGATGTTAAAATTCCAACCGGAATCAGAATGCTGGTTCGCCGCTGTTGTCATGCAGTTCTGGAAACAGAAAATTTTGAAGGAAGCGCAGAAATCAGCGTATCTTTTGTCAATAACGAAGAAATCCGCCGTTTAAATCGGGAATATCGAAACAAAGATTCTGAAACAGATGTGCTGTCATTTCCCCAGGGAGAAAACGGAAAGTTCGATAAAAATGAAAACGGGGCTTATGTGTTGGGGGACATTGTGATCTCCATGCCGAAGGCGTATGAACAGGCTGATACATACGGACATACTTTGCAAAGAGAGGTCGGTTTTCTGACGGTTCATTCTCTTTTGCATTTGTTGGGCTATGACCATGAACAGGGAGGACTGCAGGCAGTCCAGATGCGCGAAAAGGAAGAAATCGTGCTTGCCAAGCTTGGTATTCCGCGCGGGGCCAGCTATGTTTTTTTAGATGAAAAAAAGTAATCAGAACGAAATTGCCAATTTGATAAAAAGCTTTCGCTATGCGTTTCGCGGCTTTGTTTTTGCCGTTAATAATGAACGAAATATGCGCATCCATATCGTTGTGGCGATTTTAGTTGCCGTATTTTCATTTCTGTATGGGCTCGAAGCGGTTCAGTATGCCCTGATCTTTTTGTGCTTCGGGCTTGTGATTGCTGCAGAAATGTTTAACACTGCGATCGAAGCTTTAGTCAATTTGGAAACACCAGCCTATGACCATCTCGCAAGAATTGCCAAGGATGTTGCCGCGGGTGCTGTTTTGGTGAGTGCAATTATGACAGTGGTCGTTGCTGTGTTTACATTTCACGATCTGAACAGATTGTGGGAAACCGTTGTTGTAATAGTAACGACACCTGTATTGCTTGTCTGCTTTTTGCTGCTGATTGCACTGGGACTTTTTTTCATCTTCGGCTGCACAGGAAAGGTAAAGCCACAGGACAGCAAAAATGACAATTATAAATCATAGAAAAGGATGGGACATGGAAACACGCTCTGCTTTTATTGCAATCGTAGGATGCCCCAATGTAGGCAAATCCTCGTTATTAAATGAAATTTTGGGACAAAAAATTGCAATTGTTTCAAATAAGCCACAAACAACCCGTACAAAAATCATGGGGGTACTCACGAAAGAAAGCGTACAGCTTATTTTTACTGATACCCCAGGATTACATCGTGCCAAAAATAAGTTGAGCGAACATATGGTAAAGGCGGTTACAGATTCTGTTTGCGACGTTGATATGATTTTGTTTGTAACCGAACCAAAAGGAAAAATACGACCAGAAGAACTGGAATTGATTGAACGTTTTAAGAAGCTCTCGGTTCCGGTGCTGTTGGTAATAAACAAAATCGACCTTTTGGACAATAAGCAGCAGCTGGCTGCCCGTATAGATGCATACGCCCAATTGTTTGATTTTACAGCGGTAATTCCCATATCCGTAACAGAACATGATGGTATTGAACTAGTGACAAAGGAGTTGGAAAACCGTGCGCCGGCCGGCGTTCATTACTTTCCTGACGATACGCTCACCGACCAGACAGAACGCGTTTTGGTTTCGGAAATCATACGGGAAAAAGTGCTGCTGCTTTTTCGGCAGGAAATCCCACACGGGATCGCGGTTTCAGTCGAAAGCATGAAAGAACGGCCGAAAAACGGGATCATGGATATTGAAGCAACGATTTTTTGCGAAAAAAGCAGCCATAAAGGAATGTTGATCGGAAAAGGCGGAGTGATGCTCAAACAGATTGGATCACTTGCAAGAGCGGATCTGGAACATTTTTTCAGCATTAGAATCAATCTGCAGTTATGGGTCAAGGTCCGGGAAGACTGGCGGAATAAAGAAGGGATCATTCGGTCATTCGGGCTATCCTGAAAACAATACTTTCCAGCTATAAATATTTTCATTCTCCATATACTGTTATTATCGGTAGAAAGGGGAATCGGGAATGGAAGCAGAAACAGCCTGGAAGCATTTCATGAACAGTGGAAAGATTGTGGACTATTTGGATTACTGCAGCTTAAAAAATGAAGTAGGAATGGAATATGACCGTCAAAACCAAAGCGATCGTTCTCAAACACACCTTTCTGTCAGAGGAAGACAAAAAGCTGTATCTTCTATCCCGGGATTACGGACTGATTGAAGCAAAGGCCAGGGGAGTCAAGCGGCTGAAAGGAACTCTTTTGAACACAACCGAGGATTTCTGTTATTCCGATTTTTGCTTGTTTTCCGGCAAAAGCGGATACATAGTAAACAGCGCGGACAAGCTGGATAACTTTTTTTCCCTGCGTGACGATATCGAAAAAATGGCGCTGGCAAGCTATTTTTGCGAATTGACTTATTATCTGACACCTACCGCTGAAAACGCGGAGGTGTTTTTGCGGTTATTATGCAATTCTTTATATTTTCTCGCTTCGGGAAAAAGAACGCCAGCATTTTTGAAACCGGTTTATGAGTTTCGTGCCATGGCAGAAAGCGGTTTTGCACCCAATCTCGTCGCCTGTGAAAATTGTGGTGCATATGACCATAAAGTCATGTATTTTTATCCGCTTCAGGGAGCCATTCTCTGTGATAACTGTGTAGATAGTGTCTCACCCTCATCACAGGAACAAACATGTCGCTTTATGCTGACACCGAATGTCTTAGCCGCTCTGCGGCATATTCTCTATGCAGAGCTCGACAGACTGTTTAATTTCAAGGTAAATTCTGAAACACTGAACTATCTCGACAGTATCAGTGAATATTATGTTAAGCTTTATTTGGAACGATCGATAAAATCACTAGAGTTTTATCACTCCATAAAACAATTATCATAACTTCAGAAAGGACACTCGCTTTTATAGCGGGATTTAACAGCTTATGTGTCAAATATCAGAAAAAACAATTCGCACATTGGAATTCGATAAGATACTGGCAATGCTTGCTGATTTGACCTGTTGTGAGGATGCAAGAAATGCAACATTACAGCTGAAAATTAATACAGATCCGGAGACAGTCAGAAAAGAAATCCAAAAAACAGCGGATTTTTATACTGTGTCAACCAGTTACGGTACGCCAACTTTTTTTCATTTGAAAAATCCATCGGGAATGATGAAACGTGCAGCAGCGGGCGGCACGCTTTTCCCGGGAGAATTACTGAAAATTTCGGAGCTGCTGCGCCAAATTCGTCTGCTGGACGAATGGGCGGCACAAAACCGCATCATGCCGGATGGCATTCTGCCCATGTTTGAACGTCTTTCTCCCAATAAGTATTTGGAACAGCGGATTGAAAGCACAGTGGTGTCGGAAGAAGAAATTGATGACAACGCGAGCCCAGAGTTAGCATCTATCAGGCGAAAAAAGAAAGCAGCACAGCTTCGAGTCAGGGAACAGCTGGAAAAGCTTACCCGTTCCCAGCAAAAATATCTTCAGGATTCTATCATCACTATGCGCGATGGACGGTATGTCGTTCCAGTCAAAGCAGAATACCGCAATGAAGTGAACGGTTTGGTACATGATACTTCGGCCAGCGGCTCTACTTTATTCATTGAACCGGCAGCCGTTGTAGAGGCTAACAATGAAATTCGCCTTTTAGAAGGACAGGAACAGGATGAAATCAACCGCATCCTCTTGGAGCTTTCCGGAGAATGTGCTTCTTTCAGTGAAACAATTTTGGATTCATTCCAACTTGCTGTAGAAATGAATCTTTGCTTCTGTAAGGCAAATTTAGGTGCCAAAATGAATGCAACCGTCCCAAAAATCAGAGAGGATGGATGCCTTTGTCTCAATAAGGCACGGCATCCTCTAATTGATGCCAAAAAGGTTGTACCAGTCGATATTCGGCTGGGAAAGGATTTTACGACTTTAGTTGTGACCGGACCAAATACAGGCGGAAAAACTGTTACACTGAAAACGACAGGGCTGCTTACTTTAATGGCTATGTCTGGCTTATTGATTCCGGCAGGGGATAACAGTGAAATTTCGGTCTTTAACCATGTACTGGTTGATATCGGAGATGAGCAAAGCATTGAACAAAGTCTGTCCACTTTTTCTGCGCATATGACAAATATTGTTTCCATACTAAAGCAGGCTGATGCTTTCTCTTTGGTTTTGCTTGACGAATTAGGTTCCGGAACTGACCCGGTAGAAGGCGCTGCCCTTGCCATATCCATCCTGGAAACGCTGCGCAAGCGGGGATGTCGGATAGCTGCAACAACTCATTATGCAGAATTAAAAATATATGCTTTGGAGACAGAGCGGGTGGAAAACGCTTGCTGTGAGTTTGACATAACAACGTTACAGCCGACCTATAAACTGTTGATCGGAGTTCCCGGACGCTCCAATGCTTTCGCAATCAGCAGTCGCTTAGGAGTAGATGAATCGGTTATCAATCATGCAAAAGAACTAATTGCCTCTGACAGCAAACGCTTTGAGGATGTTATTGACCGTTTGGAAGAAGCGCGTCAGCGATTAGAACAGGAAAAAGAGGAACTTTCCCGGAAAAATCAGGAGTTAGAGCGTTATAAAGAGGATATTAAAAAGCTGAAAAACAGTCTGAATTTCAGTAAAGACAAGGAAATGGAAATCGCTCAGGAACAGGCCAAAAAGCTGATAAGAGATGTACAATATCAGGCGGCTCAGATGCTGGAAGAGCTAGAAACGCTAAAAAAACAAAAGGACAAAGAGGACTTTTCACAAAAAGTCAGTATTTCGCGCTCTCAAATAAAAGGTAAACTCCAAAAGCTGGATGATATTGCAAATCCAGTCAAGGCAAACAGCGAAGAAAAATACATTCTTCCGCGAAAGCTCCAGATCGGTGATCATGTTCAGCTGATAGATGTAGGCTCCAAGGGGGTCGTGATATCAGAAGCTGACAGAAAAGGGCGTTATCAAATTCAAGCCGGCTCTATGAGACTTTGGACAAAAGAAACCAATCTGATGCTGTTAAATGAAAAGGTCAAGCAACAAGTGGGAAAAACGACCAGAACCGTTAAATCACAGTCTGCAAGAAAAGTCCAAACAGAAGTTGACTTGCGTGGCCTAACAGTAGAAGAAGCGCTGTTGGAACTGGATCAGTTTATTGATAATGCCGTTATGACAAACATAAATGTAATCTCTATTATTCATGGAAAAGGTACTGGAGCTTTACGGACAGCGGTTCAGAATCATTTAAAACGACATCGGAATATTAAAACATTTCGTCTGGGTGTATATGGGGAAGGCGAAAGCGGTGTCACTATTGCTGAATTGAAATAATTATTTTAGTGAGAGAAAAATATATATGTTCGCTAAATCAATATTTAGCGAACTTGGAGAGCGGGTGTTTATTTGGATCAGTATTTTTCCGATATGCCGCAGCCTGCAAGAGACTTTCTAAATTATCTTGGCACCATCAAAGGCCGAAGCATACGAACCGTTGAAGCCTATCATATCGATCTGCGTTTATTTTTGCGATTTATGAAGCTTTACAAATCCGGTATAAACTTATCTGAAATAACAGATGAAAAAATAGAACAAACGCAAATTTTAGATTTATCTCTGCAATTTTTGGCATCCATAAAAACGGCTGATATTTACGAATATCTGCAGTATGTCTACAAAGGACGAGAAAACAATGCTGCTACCCGCTCTCGCAAAACAAGCAGCATTCGCAGTTTTTATAAATATCTGACGCTTAATATTGACCATCCCATTCGGGAAAATCCCGCTAAGAATTTAGAAGTCCCCAAAAACAAAAAGACGCTTCCGAAATATTTATCTCTTGAACAAGCCCTGGAACTTTTGAATGCAGTTGATACCAGTGCACAGGAACGTGATTATTGCATCATTACTTTATTTCTCAATTGTGGAATGCGGTTGTCAGAGCTCGTCGGTATCAATTTGCAGGACATTCAGGGAAACACTTTGCGTTTGTTTGGAAAAGGTAATAAAGAACGAATCATTTATATCAACGATGCTTGCATCAATGCAATCGAACGCTATCTTGAGGTACGTCGCCAGCAGAAAGGAATCAAGGACAAAAATGCCTTATTTCTCACAAGAAGCGGTACCCGAATCGGCACCAGACGAGTAGAAAAAATAGTAGAAGAAGTTCTGCAAAAAGCGGGCTTATCTAATCAGGGATATTCTGTACATAAATTGAGACATACTGCTGCCACGCTCATGTACCAATATGGTCAGGTTGATATTCGGATTCTAAAAGATGTATTGGGACATGCTAATCTTGGCACAACGGAAATTTACACGCATATCTCTAATCAGCAAATGGAAGATGCTATGAAAAAATCACCGCTCTCAAATGTAAAACCAAAAAACAAAAGTCCCGATCGCCCTGATAAGAAGGAAAAAGCAGCAGAAGAAGAATCATTGTAAAGTTTAGTACCTTTACAATGATTCTTTTTTACAGCATACAATTCCCATCCATATACAGATACTAAATAGAGACAGATTTCCAGTTCCAACAAAGAAAAAATACAGACAGATTCCAATCAATAAAACCAGTGTTCCCCAGGAAATCATTGTACAAACCAGAACAGAAATCCGAGGGCTAAACATTTTATCAAGCAATAGCTGAATTATTTTTCCGCCATCCAACGCACGAATTGGAAGCAGATTAAAGACACCCAGCATAAAATGACAAGTTGCAAAAACACTGATGCGGTTGACGGAGTGCAAACTAAACAATAGAATAAAAAAGAAAATAAAATTTAGCGAACTTCCCGCTAAAAGCTGAACAAGCGATTTCCAGGCTGGAATGATTTTCTGGGAACGAACCATTTTAATTCCGGCTATCTCAAAAGACAGCTCTATGGGCAGATCGTTTAAAAGCACAAAGGCTAAAAGATGACCCAATTCATGGATAGAAGCCGCTATAAACCCCATTAAAACAAATCCGCTTTTATCTATGAAAAGCAACAATGCGAAAAACCAGAAAAACAAAAATGACAGTTTGATCCGAATTCCCTTAACAACAAATTCTATCATGGCACTCCGTCATTCCTGTAATGAGGTTAAATTGACCACCCAAGACGGATCAAATACAACATCATGCAATGCCATCTGAAAATGGAGATGATTGCCGGTAGACACCCCTGTGCTGCCAACCTTTGCAATAACCTCCCCTTCCCGTATATGCACTCCTTCCTGCGCTAAAATTGAGCTGCAATGCATATATGTAGTTGTCAAACCATTTCCATGATTTAAAATAATATAGTTACCCGCGGTTTCGCTGGTCCCTGTTTTGGCAACGATCCCGTTGATTGCAGCCAAAATAGGACTTTCGTAAGGAGCTGCAACATCAATCCCTTTATGAAAGTCCAATTCTTCTGTGATGGGATGATAACGATATCCGAAATGCGACGTCACCCTTCCTGTAACCGGCGGTGTTATTGTGGTTGTCAGAATTACAGGTGCAAAAGTTGCATAATCAGGCGGTGCCATCACTTTGTTATAGGGGCCAAACGGATTTGGCTCCCCGCCTGCTCCCGTAAGTTCTTGATCTTTTTGTCGGATTGGCTTTAAAGACGGTAGCCATTCCTTAATTTTCCCCCATAGATTTTCGATATCGTTCCAATAATCGTGTGATTCTTTTTGATAATTTTGATACTCGGCCTGTATGGTTTGCTTATACACAGGAAAAAACATACCAAATACGACAAGCAAAATCGCCATCGCAACACAAAGAATCGCCTGAAACGTAAATGTTTCCCAAAAAACATGAATTTTTGCCTGCTTTTTTTCTGTCTTATTTTCTGTCTTATTTTCTGGCCGTTCCATAATGCCCATAAAAAATCCTCACTTATTATGATGGCTTTTCCATTTCATAAATATGAGGATTTTATTGGATATATTCTTTTTATTTTGTCAACAGCATCCGATCGTTGTCCAATTCTTTGCTGCTCTTGAGGCGGAACAACTGAAGCAAAGCCTCAACCGTCATATTTTTTCGTTCGTCTCCATTGATATCCAGAATTATTTTTCCATCGTCCATCATAATGGTACGATTTCCACATTCCAGCGCAGAATGGATATTATGAGTGATCATTAGCGTTGTGATATGCTCCTGCTCTACAATTTCTTTGGTCAGATTGATTACCTTTTCTGCCGTAGCCGGATCAAGTGCTGCAGTATGTTCATCCAATAAAAGCAGCTTTGGAACGGACATTGTTGCCATCAGCAACGTCACCGCCTGTCGCTGTCCTCCGGAAAGAAGTCCCATTTTGTTTTTCATGCGGTTTTCCAATCCAAGCCCCAGCTTTTCCAGCCTTTCACGAAAATATGCGCGCTGTGCTTTTCCAATTCCAATACCAAAGGAAAATTTCCCGCCTCGTCCGGCAGCGAGCGCCATATTTTCTTCGATTGTCATGTCAGGCGCTGTCCCCTTCAGTGGATCCTGAAACAATCTGCCGATAAGCCTTGCACGTTTATGTTCCGGCATAAATGTAATATCTTCACCGTCCAGCTGTAAAGTACCGCCATCGACAAAGAAAGAACCGGCAATAGCATTCAGAAGAGTGGACTTCCCCGCCCCGTTTCCGCCGATTACGGTGACAAAGTCTCCATCATTTAATTGGAGTGTGACATCATCCAGCGCCTTTTTTTCATTCAGAGTTCCTTTATTGAATATTTTGGTAATATTATTGCAGGATAGCAACTATTTTTCCCCCTTCGTTTGCGCCAGACGATTTCCAGTCGCTTTCTGGCGGAAAAATTTGATTTTATTGATTATCACCGGATAAGAAAGAGAAAGTATGATGATCAGCGCGGACAGCAGTTTGATATCAGAGACATCAATGTCCGCCCGCATTACAAGAGCAATAATGATCCAGTAAACAATTGAACCAATGACAACAGCAATTGCATTTTGAATCAGATGCTTTTTACCTACAATAATTTCACCAATAATTAAAGAAGCCAGACCGATAATGACAATACCGGTTCCCATGCTGATATTGGCGGAATGCTGATACTGCGCCAATACCGCACCGCTTAGTGCCACAGATCCATTGGCAATCGCAAGCGCAATAAATTTCATAACATCAACATTAATTGAAGAAGAGCGTACCATCGCCTCATTATTGCCGGTCGCGCGGACGCAAAGTCCAAGGTGTGTTTTGAAAAACATAATGACGAGTATAAGTACCAGCAAAAGCAATATCACAGAGGTCACAAGATAGGATGCGTTTTTATCTCCCAGCAGCCTTTCAAACGGTGTAAATATGGTATCGATCCGCATTAATGAAAGGGTCGGGGTCTTCCCCATCACCCGCAAATTGATGGAATATAGTCCTGTCATGGTCAAAATTCCCGCCATGATCGGATGAATCTTCAGCTTGGTCTGTAAAAACGCAGTAACGCACCCGGCAAGCATACCCGATATGATTGCCATAAAGACCCCCAGCAATGGCTTACCGTTAATTGTAAAGGTTGCAGAGACAGCTGCTCCCAGTGTAAAACTGCCGTCAACCGTTAAATCAGCAATATCCAAAATTCGGTAGGAGATAAACAGACCGATTGCTACCAGACTGTATATGATTCCCTGTGTAACAGACGACTCCAGAAAGCTCAAAACATCTCCCATTTGTACTTTCGTCCTTTCAGCATTTAATTTTATTCAAAAAAGGTCGCAGATTGGCTGATATCTTCCGGAATCGTGATGCCAAGTTGGCTGGCCACTGTTTGGTTAATATAGGTTTTTGTATCCTTTAAAATCACAACGGGAATATCAGCAATTGCCGTTCCGTCATAAATTTGTTTTACAATTTCAGCTGTTTTTTGTCCCAGATCAACATAGTTGATACCTTCGGTGGCAAAACCACCATCAGAGACCATGGAGTCAGCAGACACATAAAACGGTATTTTCTTGTCCACACAAATTTCAGACAAAATACTCATATTATTTGCCACTGTATTGTCAATCGGAGAAAACATTGCGTCCACTTCACTGGCCAAACTGGTTCCAGCCTGCTGGATTTCAGCGTCATTTGTCACAGCTTTGATTTTCACATCGACATTTTTGGCTTCCAAATAAGCCTTAGCCTTATCAATTACCACCTTGGAATTTGGCTCACTGGAACAATACAGAAGTCCCATGGATTGGATATCAGGCGTAATTTGAAATGCAAGCTCCAAAATCTTTTCTGCGTCAACAAAATCAGAAGTACCTGTAATATTGCTGTCTGGATGCTCCATATCTGACATCAGTCCAGAAGAGACAGGATCTGTTACCGCAGAAAACACGATCGGAATGTCTTCGGTAGCATTAGCGGCCGCCAATGCAGATGGTGTTGCGATTGCAACAATCAAATCTTTTTGATCAGAAACAAACTTCTGACAGATTGTATTTAAGTTGGCCTGATCATTGGCAGCATTTTTGTAATCAATTTCTACCTTACTTTCATCCAGACCCAACTTTTCCAATTCTTCCAGCATAGTCTCACGAATCGTATTGAGAGAGGTATGCTCAATAATTTGGACGACACCAATCTGAAATTTTTCCTCCATGTCATTTGAGGTACTGTCACAGCCAGAAAAACAGACGGCTGTTAATGCGGAAGCTAAGACAAAAGAACATATTTTTTTCATTGTATACATGATATTTCATCCTTTTCTATGTATAAATATAGTTTACAGTGTCTTTTCTGTGCGGCTTTGCCATCGTTTTCTGTTTTGATATTGAAACATCTTAAATTCTCCTTTCCCATCGGGTCACAAAAATTAGAAACCAGATGGCAGTCATAACCACCGGCTAAGCCGGTGGCTTGAGTTGGCCCTATAAGGGCCTATTACCGGCATGCGTCTTAAGACGCACTGAAATCTTATTTCACTCGCATCACTTGCCCCGCTGCCCGTAAACGGGCATCCGCTGTTCTAACGTAAGTCTTTCTTCCCTGATAATTTGCTGTTAGCAGCTCGCTTCGCTCGTTGCTTGAAGCTAAAGCTTTTTTACGGGGCACCTCCACCGGCAGAGCCGGTGGTTTCCCTATCCAACAAAAAATGCCTGTCCTTTTAACAAGGACAGGCATAAAATCCTGCGGTACCACCTTGATTGCTGTTTTTATACAGCCACCTCCATAGAAATGCCAACACATTTCCTGCTCTGTAACGTGAGCATACGTCGCCGGATAATAGGTGTTTTACCGTTCACCGCGCCCTCCGGGGGCCATTTGTCTGATCCGTTTTCTGCCGGGTTCCCAGCATTCCCGACTCTCTGGAAGCTCGTAATCAGTTTTATTTCCCCATCAACGGTTTAAATTTATTAAAACATATTTATTCTGATTTGTCAATAGCTTTTCCTAAATTTTTCACAGTTCCTTTTCCAAATACTTAAAGAGTGCATCACAGCCCTTTTTAATATCAGAATAGGCTTGCTCAAAGTCTCCGGTATACCACGGATCCGCAACATCGCAGCCTAGGCCTGTAAAATCCAGCAAAAGATGAACTTTACCATCTCGGTCTTCACCAACGATTCTCATAATATTCGCTATATTATAATGATCCATTCCGATAATCCAGTCATATTTGGCATAATCTGAATGTTTGAGCTGAACTGCTTCCCGCTTTTCATAGGCTATTCCCATCTGACGCAGTATTCTCTTGGTTCCGGAATGAATATCGCTGCCAAGTTCTTCCCTACTGGTTGCAGCGGAACGTATGAAAAACTGGTCAGACATATTCTTTTCATGTACAATATCTTTTAAGACGAATTCCGCCATCGGAGAACGGCAGATATTGCCGTGGCAAACGAAAAGTATTCGTATCATATCATAAATTCCTCATTGGCCTAAAGAATTGATTTTATAAAAATTTTGATTACCAAGCTTATTTGCAGTCAGTCTAAATATGACGCAGCCATCCGGGCAAACGATTTCCTTCGTGTACTTGCTGCTGCCGCCAATGTTCTCCAGATCTCCGCCGCTTCTTACCGACTCCATGATTGGGAATAAAAGCAGCATTGTTTTGGAACATATTCCCTGCCCGTTTTCATTTACGGGGCAGCCATAGGTACAAGTGTATCTGTCTCCTATTTCTTCCCCATTCCGACAGTACCGTTCTGTTTGGTCGCCATTCAGAAAACCGATTACCTCAATTTGAAATTCATATTCTTCATCATACCATTTTTTCATTGCAGATTCCTTCCGGCGTTTCCTTATGGAAGAATATTTCCAGCAGCACGGTATATAGCATACCAATCTTCTCTGGCCAGTTCTACTTTTTCAGCATTGCAGATATCTGCCAGCCTTTCACTGTTCATAGTTCCCACAATCGTTTGAATTCTAGCAGGGTGTCTCGAAATCCATGCCACCGCTAACGCAGTTTTTGACACTCCATATTTTTCGGATATTGCATCCAATGTCTGATTTAATTCAGGAAACTGATCATTTTCCAGAAAAACGCCATCAAAAAATCCATACTGAAAGGGAGACCATGCCTGAATCGTGATATCCTTTAACCGGCAATATTCCAGTGTGCCCAAATCATGATCGACGGAAGCTGCGTCTTTCATATTGACATGTATACCAAAATCGATCATTCCAGTGTGCATGATGCCGAATTGAAGCTGATTTACAACCAGCTTATCGTCAAAATACTTCTGTAAAAGCTCCATTTGCAGCATGTGCTGGTTACTGACTCCGAAATAGCGTACCTTTCCGCTGGATTTCAACTTTCCGAATGCTTCAGCCACTTCTTCCGGCTCCATCAATGTATCAGGGCGATGCAGCAGCAGCACATCCAAATAATCGGTATTCAATCGTTTCAGGCTGCCATCAACTGCTTCCAGAATATGATTCTTTGAAAAATCAAAATATCCAGAGCAAATTCCGCATTTGCTTTGAAGGATTACTTTTTCGCGTACAGAAGGTGACATATGAATCGCTTCCGCAAAAACACGTTCGGACTCTCCCCCGCCATAAATATCTGCATGATCAAAAAAATTGATTCCACATTCCAATGCGGTCTGTATTAATTTTTCTGCATTTTCCTTTCCTATGCCTGCCATACGCATACATCCCAGCGCAATTCTGGATACCATCAATCCACTGTTTCCAAGATTAATTTGTTTCATTTATCATCCACTTCCTTTCTTCCCTGTTATTTTAGCATAACTTTTTTGAAATAACAATCCTTATATTATGCTATTCCACACTTGATTTTTATTTTATCTGTAATATTTGCTTTTATTTTTCCTTATTATATTTATTATTAATATGAGATGCGCCAATTAATTGTATAAAATTTAACTCAAATTAACAATAAAATTACTGAATTATCATTTTATTTTATTGAACTTCGGCTCTTTTCAGACTATACTTTAATTGTAAGCTATTGACAGGTCGTTTTGACTTCTTATCCTCAATGCTGGAAAGAAAATTGTTTTCTGAATAAGTAAGCTTTTTTCTCCGCATACTATCATCAAGGAGCGTGATATTTATGAACATAACAGATATCAGAATTCGGAGACTGCTGACAGAAGGAAGACTGCGCGCTGTTGTATCTATTACTTTGGATAATGAACTGGCTGTACATGATATCAAGGTAATCGAAGGTCCGGAACGTCTTTTTGTCGCTATGCCGAGCAGACGAGAAGAAAATGGTACCTTCCGCGATGTTGTACATCCGATCTCTCCAGAGGCCAGACACACCTTAGAGAGTGCGGTATTGGATGCATATCAACGGGAAATTGAAATCCGTGCTGCAGAACTGGAAGCCAATCCGGAACCAACAGCTGCTGACGAAAGTCAACCTGAAGAATAATTGCAATTTTGTTATCATAAAAATCCCGCTGAGGATTAAGTCCTCAGCGGGATTTTTATATGCATCCAATTATCGGTTCAGATAAGTTTCCACAATAAATTTTGGTCTTTCCTTTGTCTCCATATAAATCTTGCCAATATACTCCCCTATGATTCCCAGCGCCAAAAGCTGCAAACCGCCAATTGCCCAAACAGAAATTACGATCGTAGTCCACCCGGGAACAGTTTTTCCTATCAAATATACTATTAGAAAATATGCCAGCATAATTATACTAATGGAGAAAATAAGAAAACCTAAGGCAGTTATCATCCGAATTGGCTTAATCGAAAAAGAAGTAACCCCTTCCAATGCAAAGCTCAGCATTTTCTTGAAAGGATACTTTGATTCTCCCGCAAAACGCTCACCACGCTCATATTCCACTGTACAGGATGGATACCCAATCAAAGGAACGATACCGCGCAAAAACAAATTTACTTCCTTAAACTGCTGTAATCCGTCCAGCGCCCTGCGGCTCATCAGGCGATAATCTGCATGATTATAAATGATCTCTACACCTAGCAGCTTCATGAATTTATAAAATCCCTGCGCCGTAAATTTTTTAAAAGCAGTGTCTTTTTTTCGGGAGCTGCGAACACCATAGACAATATCATGTCCTTCATAATATTTTTTTACCATCTGTTCAACCACATTGATGTCATCCTGTAAATCGGCATCCATAGAAACTACCATATCAGCATCCGCTTTAACCGTCATCAGGCCGGCAAGCAATGCGTTTTGATGACCTTTATTTCTTGACAGTTTAATCCCAGAAAACAGTGAGTCGCTTTCATGAAGCCTATTGATTATCTCCCAGGTTTTGTCTTTGGAGCCGTCATCCACAAAGGCAACTCTGCTCTGTGGAGAAATGATCTGCTTTTCAATCATGTCTGCCATCTTTATTTTAAGTTGTTTTGCAGTTTCTGGCAAAACCGCTTCTTCGTTATAACACGGAATAACAAGATATAAAGTTTGTGGTTTCATCATAAACAGGCTGTTCCTTTTAGATAATTTTTCTATATTATAACAATAAATAAAACGAAATACAAGTATTATATTTTCAACATTGCCGATTCTCTCGTTATTTTGTAAAAAGCGTAACATTTTCAAGCATAGGAGGACAAGATCGATTGTGAAAAAGGAAAACCTGATTTATTCCACCCTGGTATTGACCATTGCTTCTATTATTACCCGTATTATTGGTATGATATTTCGCATTTATCTGTCGAATAAAATCGGAGCCGTCGGAATGGGACTTTATCAAATGATTCTTTCCGTTTATTCCTTTACATCTACCTTTGCAACATCCGGGGTTGTCGTAGCTGTTTCCAGCTTGGTCTCCGCCCATCTGGCAAGACATGAAGGAAGATGTGCCAAATATATCATGCATTTCTGCATTTGTCTGTCCATTGCACTGGGTCTGACAGCAGGCGCTGTTCTATATTTTGGTTCAGAACCGATTAGCACGCTCTTAATTAAAGATGCCAATGCCGCATTTTCTTTGAAAATTTTAGCGCCAGGACTGACCTTCATGTCCCTGTCTTCCTGTTACCGCGGCTATTTTCTCGCAATCTCCAAAGTATCAAAGCCGGCGATCGCAATGATCATCGAACAGCTTTCACGCATGATGGTCATTGTTGCATTCATGGGAATCTGGCTTCCGCTTGGTATTCAATATGCATGTGCTGCGGCAGTGATCGGCATGACAGCGAGTGAGATCATCTCTGCTTTATATATGTATTTTGTGTATCTGCGTAATACTGCTCCGCTTAAAGAGAACAGTGCCAGTGAGTGTAATACTCAAAAAAGGAGCTTGATTAAAAGTGTATTGAAAATGGCCGTTCCGGTTGCAGTCAGTTCTTATTTACAATCCACCTTACGACTGGTAGAAAACATTTTACTGCCAAACAGTCTGAAAAAATATGCTGGAAATAATGACAGCGGCATGGGCGTATATGGTTCTCTGAAAGGCATGGTCATGCCGCTGCTAATGTTTCCTTCCGTTTTTCTGTCTTCACTGTCAGTCAGTTTAGTACCAGAAATTTCTCGTTCTATTTCAATAGATAATACCAAACGCGTCAATATGACACTTAATCGTGTCTTTAAAATCACCTTATTGACATCAATTATGATTGTAGCGGTTTTTCTGACCTTTTCCCATGAGCTTGGAATCGCTCTTTATAACAGCAATGAAGTGGGCATGATGCTCGCTATGCTAGCTCCGCTTTGTCCATTCATGTATTTGGAAATCGTTGTTTCCGGTATTCTTCGCGGGTTGAATGAGCAACTGTGCAGCTTAAAATATAATACGATAGATTCCGTAATGAGAATCGTTTTGATCTTTCTGATTGTACCCTACCGCGGCTTATATGGTTTTATTATTATCATGTATCTGAGCAACATATATACTTCTATGTCAGGCATTATCCGTCTTTTGAAAGTGACAACCGTTTCTTTCAATATGAAAGATTGGCTGTTAAAGCCATGTGTTGCCGCATTGATCTCAGCAATGCTCTTTAAAGGGATTTTTCGCTTTATTATTCCGAGTGGTATAAATATATGGCTTAGTTTGGTTCTTTCTATTTTTTTGCTTTGCTTCAGTTATATTTTCCTGCTGGTCTTGACACGCTGCATTCATAAAAATGAATTACGCTGGATTGGAAAAAAGCTAAAAGCACCCGCTGGAAAGAAGCAGAATAAAGAGGTTTCCGTTACATCTTTGTTCCTTTAGCAATAGGCTAAAAGCACTCTATATATGTGCTTCCTTAATTAGATAGTATTTTTACCATCGTACATTCCAACGCTCCTGATAATGCTCTAAAAAACGTTCCTTTTCTATATCTGTTTTTACCGCTATTTGCTCTGTCTGACAGCGTTTTTCCAATTCTTCTTGAAATTTTTTCTCATCAAATGGAAATTCCACCCAATCATCCGTCCATGTGGACAGATACGCAGCATTAGACAGAGAAAGAGAGTTAATTCCCTCTTCCCCAGGAGCCAACAATGGCGCGTGATTCAGAATCGCATCAGCAAAATTCTTTAAAATCACGTGATGCTCTTCCGGCGCAGGCATTACATATTCTTTTTTTTCCAGGCTGGGTTGATAAAAATCCTCTTTTGACGTAAAACAAAATTGTCGCTCTGGTACAGACAGTTTCCACCAGTGCAATTTTCCATCTTCTAATACAAGCTTTCCAAGGTCTCCGGAAATTTCCAGCCGATTTGTACCCGGCGCTTCTCCGGTTGTAGTAATGAATGTGGAAACGGCTCCGTTTTCATATTCCGCATAAATTGTAGCATCATCTTCCACGGCAATATGATGATATTTACCTACACTGCAAAATGCCCGCAGACGTTTTGGCATTCCAAAAATCCATTGCCATAAATCCAAGTTATGCGGCGCTTGATTAATGAGTACGCCGCCGCCTTCCCCATTCCAGGTAGCACGCCATGCGCCAGAATCATAATATGCTTGCGTCCGATACCAATTTGTTACAATCCATACCAAGCGTTTGAGAGATCCCAGCTGACCGCTTTTTACAATTTCGCGTGCTTTGATAAACAATGGATCCGTTCGTTGATTAAACATAATGCCAAATATCTTTCCGGATCGCTTTGCAGCCTCATTCATCTTACAAACCATACTGGTATAAACACCTGCAGGCTTTTCAATCAGTACATGCTGACCGGCTTCAAAACTGTCAACTGCAATAATAGGATGAAAGTAATGCGGAGTTGCCACAATGACTGCCTCTGTTTTTTGGCTTTCCAATAGTTCCTTATGATTGCAATATACAGGAATTCCCGGATATTCCTGTTCCAAAAGCTCTCTGCGCTTTGGATTAGTATCACAGAGCGCAGCCAGTTTCAAACCTGATACTTTTCCGTCCGCGATATGTCGTGCATGAGCACTGCCAATGTTTCCGACACCGATCACAGCGATTTTTATTGTATCCATAACGCAATCACACCTGCCTTCAGGAACTTTTATTTTGACTTTCCATATGTGCCTTCTGTATCCGCATAGACTGAATTTATATTTTCTTTCCGACGTGATGTCTTGACACGCTTCATCAGCTCAGCATAGAACAGTTCTTCATCAAACGGAATTTCCACCTCTTTCTTAAGCCATGCAGACAGATGCATAGCATTGGAAAGGGTCAAACCGTTGATCCCTTCTTCACCGCCAGCAACCATTGGCTCATCCCGCAGAATTGCGGCCGCAAAGGCATTCAACACACCGATATGCTGTTCCGATTCTCCGTCGGTCTCCACTTCGATTTTCTTATCCTTAGGTCGTCCAAACGGAACGGTATTGGTCCTAGAAAACTCAGGCTCAGACATCTCCAGCTCCCAAAGCGTCAGTTTACCGCCCTCGGAGACCAGCTTACCTTTTTCCATTGTGATTTCAAAGCGGTTGGTGCCGGGCACATCACCGGTCGTAGTGATAAAGGTCCCTGTCGCGCCGTTTGCATATTCCACAAAGGTTGTCACATCATCTTCCACTTCAATATCATGCCATTTTCCAAAATACATATGCGTGCTTACTTTCGTCGGCATGCCGCAGATCCATTGCCAGAGATCCAGGTTGTGGGGGCATTGGTTGAGCAAAACGCCTCCGCCCTCTCCGCTCCAAGTAGCACGCCAAGCCCCGGAATCATAGTACGCCTGTGGACGGTACCAGTCGGTAATGATCCAGTTTGTCCGCTTAATCTGACCATATTTACCGCTTTGCACCAGCTCCCGCATTTTACGGTAAACATGGTCGGTACGCTGATTAAACATCATACCGAATTTTACACTGGATTTTTGGGCTGCTTCATTCATCTTACGAACCTGTTTGGTATAAACACCAGCAGGTTTTTCTACCATTACATGCAGTCCGCGGTCAAAGCATTCCATTGCATATTTAGGATGATCATAATGCGGAACCGCCACAATAACAGCGTCAATCAGGCCGCTGTCTAAGAGTTCCTCTGCTGTAGAAAATTTGACAACAGACGAATCCAAATTTTCCTCCGCCCATTTTAACCGTTCCGGGTTAATATCTGCAACAGCAGTCAGTTCCATCTCCGGGCATTTTCCATTTTTGATATTGTTGGCATGCCCGCTGCCCATATTGCCGATGCCGATAATACCTATTCTAACTTTATCCATTCTATTTTCCCTTTCATTAAGCAAGACCCTGTGCTTTTAAATATTTATAGCTGCGTTTCAGACACTCAAAAGGATCCTCTCCGTAACAATCGTCCTGCTCCACCAGCATATATTTTACGCCCGCCTTATCCGCACTGCGAAAAACAGCGTCAAAGTTAATATTTCCTTCTCCGATAACAGCCATCCGCTGATTTTTTTCCACACAGGCCATATCTTTCAGATGTATACACGGCACTCTGCCACTCATATGCTCCAGCCACCAGGCAGGATCTCCGCCGCCGAACTGTACCCAATAAGTATCCATTGTTATTCCAAGTTCCTCCGGCGAAAAATCTTCCAAAATTCGCTCTATATAAAGCTTTCCTCTGCTGTCCTTCATAAACTCGAACTGATGATTGTGATACATTAAAAGGCAGCCCAACTCATGAATTTTTTTGGCGGATGGTTTGAAAGCAGATACAAAATTATCATAGTCCTCAGGATGCTCTAATCCGCCAGGCATGCAGCCAATTCCAATATACCAGCATCCAAATACCTGATGGTCCTTAACAGTCTGCTGCGGTTCTTTTATTATTTTGTCATTGCTATAATGCGTAATAACGCATTGAAGTCCGTTAGCTTTCAACTGTTCGGCCAGCCATGCTGGCTCATAAGCACATACACCGGATATCTGAACGTTTTTATAACCAATGTCAGCCACTTTTTTCAAAGATTCTAACAAGCCTTCTAATGTTTTGCAATAATCACGCAGCGTATAAAACTGTGCGCCAATTTCCAATTTTAATCACGCTCCATTTTTTAAATGAATCAGTTTTTTTAGTGCCGAAACGGCCGCAGCAAATGCCTGCCTGCTGTCGGCATATCGAAATTCATCAATCTCTGTCTTTTCCCCTTCGCGTTCCAGTCCCGCAAGTCCCTCAAAAACAGTTAGATGCGGTTCCAGTGTCAGTATTTTTCCGCTGTACTCGCTCAAAAGATAAGGCAGGTTTCCAACCCCCTCGCCAGCAGGTACGACAAAGCCATCCGATTTTGCATCCTTAATGTGCATATACTCCACATACGGGGAAAGCATACTCCATGCTTCTTTTGTCTCCTGTCCGCATTGAACAAAATTGGCTGGATCAAATACCGCCTTTAATTCCGGAACTGTCTGATGAATTTCAAGACAGCGGGAAGCGATATCACCGTAAATTCCTTTCTCGTTCTCATGACACAAAATCAGCCCGCTGCCATTTGCTTTTTCCACAAACATGGCAAGGCGCTCCATCACCGCATTGCGAAAATCGGCCGCCGGCTTGCCATCCGGAATAAAAAAGCTGAACAAACGAATACACTTAGCCCCCAAAACTTCCGCCAGTTCCAACCCATGACAAAATTTATCCAGATGGGGCATGAACTCTTCCTCTATTCCTATTTTACCAAACGGGGAACCGAGCGACCACACGTCAAGACCGGCGTCATTCATTTTTTTACGGATCTCTCCAGCCTTTTTTAGAGTGATGTCAGATATATTTTCACCGTCTACGCCACGGATTTCCAAAAAATGGATGCCTTCTTCTTTCATTGCTGCAATTTGTTTGTCAATACTGGTATCTACTTCATCGGCAAATGCCGCCAACTGAAAATTTTTCATATCAATGTTTTCCTTTCTGAAAGAATTTGAAAGCCATCGGGCTATCTCTGTACTCTTCCGGAACCATCACCGCCTGCAAGCGCAGCGACCTCGGAAACCGAAACCGCATTGAAGTCTCCCTCGACAGAATGCTTCAGGCAGGAAGCAGCAACTGCAAATTCCAACGCTTCCTGGCAGCCATAGCCTTCTGTCAGTGCATATATCAAGCCGCCGCCGAAGCTGTCGCCGCCGCCCACACGGTCTACAATCTGCATGGTATATTTTTTGGAAACATAAAGCTCTTTGCCGTCATACAGCAGAGCAGACCAGTTGTTGCATGAAGCAGAGATGGATTCCCGCAATGTGATGGCAACTTTTTTCACACGGAAACGGTCTACCAGCTGTTCAGCTACCGAGCGGTAACCATCCAGGCTGATTTCTCCTTTCGTGATATCTGTCGCCTTGGCATAAATTCCAAACACATCTGCGGCGTCCTCTTCATTGGCAATCAGCACGTCAACATACGGCATCAGTTCTGCCATGACCTTGCCGGCTTTTTCCTTGCTCCACAGCTTTTTGCGGTAGTTTAAGTCACAGGATACCTGGATCCCTTTTGCCTTTGCCGCTTTACATGCAGCAAGCGTTGCAGCTGCCATGCTGTCACTCAGTGCAGGAGTAATACCCGTGAAATGGAACCATTCGGCCCCTTCCAAAATTTCGTCCCAGTTAAAATCATCGGGGCCTAATTTGGAAACAACGGAATCCGCTCTGTCATAAGTAACCTTTGACGGACGCTGAGACGCTCCTTTTTCGCAAAAATAAATACCGATTCTGCCGGGACGGGTCACGATTTTGGAGATATCGACACCCCATCGGCGCAGCTCACCTTTACAAGCAGCACCGATATCATTATCCGGCAGGCCGGACACAAAGCGTGCCTCTTTTCCGTAATTTGCAAGAGAAACCGCAACATTCGCTTCTCCGCCGCCAAATGTCATTTCCAGCTGTTTGGTCTGGGTCAGCCGCAGATATCCTGTCGGCGCCAGGCGCAGCATAATTTCACCAAATGTTACAATCATCGTTTTCAATGCTTCCTTTCTCTTTTTGATTACATCCGGGCTTTTCGGATTTCTTCCATAAATGCAGCCGCATTCGCTTTGACGTCGCCTTTCATCAGGCTGCTGCCGGCACCTACCGCCACCGCTCCCGCTTTGATCCACGCGCCTGCAGTTTCCACGCTCACACCGCCGGTCGGCATAATTTTTGCGTACGGCAGAGGGCCGCGAATGTCCTTGATAAATGCCGGTCCAAACAGATCGCCTGGAAACAGCTTGAGAATATCAGTGCCCGCTTCCATTGCTTCTACTGCTTCTTTAACCGTCAGAATGCCCGCCATATTGGCAACGCGATAGCGGTTGCAAAGTTTTGTGGTCTCCGGATTAAAATGGGGAGCCACAATAAACTGTGCGCCGGACAAAATTGCGATTCGTGCCGTTTCCGGATCAAGCACGGTGCCCGCCCCCAAAAGGATCTGGTCTCCATACTGCATTGCCATATCCTCGATGACCCGATGGGCAAACGGAACGGTAAAGGTCAGTTCGATTGCTTTGATCCCGCCTTCGATGCAGCTTTCCACAATCGCTCTTGCTTTTTCTGAGGTCTCGCCGCGGACAACGGCGACCATGCCGCTTTCTTCAATTTCCATGATGATTTTTTCTTTTGATTTCATCCCAGTCTCATCCTTTCCCTGCTGAATAATATTTCCGGTTTATACTCCTGAATAAGCAGAAAATCCGCCGTCAACCGGCACAACGATACCGGTCACAAATCCGGATGCACGATCATCCGTCAGCCAGCGCAGAGTCCCCAGCAGTTCTTCCGGCTCTCCAAACCGCTTCATTGGGGTCGCATTTAAAATTTTGTTGGTACGGGCTGTAGGACTGCCATCCGCTTCAAATAAAAGCGCTCTGTTTTGGTTTGTAACAAAAAATCCCGGCGCGATTGCATTCACCCGAATACCCGCTTGAGCAAAATGAACGGCCAGCCACTGTGTAAAATTGGACACGGCTGCCTTGGCCGCACTGTAAGCCGGAATCTTCGTAAGCGGGCGGTAAGCATTCATTGACGACACATTTATCACACAACAGCCTTCCGCGCCCAGCATATCCTTTGCAAAAACCTGGGTCGGCAGCAAAGCTCCCATCATATTCAGACTGAATACAAAGTCAAAGCCTTCCTTATCCAAATTAAAGAAGGTCTTGATATCCTCTGCTGATTCATCCCCTGCCTCAAAGATTTCATGTTCAGTGGTGCAGCGAGGATTATTTCCGCCTGCCCCGTTGATCAGAACACGGCATTTGCCCAAATCCCGCAGGATTTCTCTGTGTACCTGTTCCAGATTAGCTTTGTCCAGCACGTTCGTTTGATAAGCGCTTGCTTTGCCGCCCGCCAGTCTGATTTCTTCTGCAACTGCCTCTGCTGCCTTCAGATTTAAGTCCAGCAGTGCTACCGGCGCACCCGTTCCCGCCATTTCTTTTGCAAAGGCGGAACAGAGGACGCCGCCTGCTCCGGTGATTACAATGACCTCGTTCAAGTACAATCTGTCCTTTCTATTTAAAATCCTTTTCCACTGCTTCAAAAAGCCCATTCAGATAAGCCGCTCCAAGCGCACGGTCATACAAGCCATAGCCATACCGCCCGTGTTCGCCCCAAATCATCCTGCCATGGTCGGGACGGACATAACCGTCAAAACCGCCCTCCACTAAGCTTTTTACGATCCCATACATATCAAGAGAACCGCAATCCGTCGGATGTCCGACCTCTTCAAACTGCCGGTCTCCGGTACGCAGAATATTTCTCAGATGGGCAAAATAAATCCGTGATGCGAACTTTTTCGCCATCCGAGGCAGATCGTTATCCTTTGATGCCCCCAGTGAACCGGTACAGAATGTCAGACCGTTTGCCGGACTGTCTGACAGCTTCAAAAAACGTTCCAGATTTTCCTCGTTGGTGATGATCCGCGGCAGTCCAAACAGACTCCACGGCGGATCGTCCGGGTGGACCGCCATTTTGATTCCGCTTTTCTCTGCAACGGGAATCACATGCTCCAAAAACACCTTTAGATTCTCCCAAAGCCGCTCCTCTGTGATATCCTGATACCGAGTGAGCAGTTCCTTCAGTTCTTCCTTTGAATAGCTCTCATCCCAGCCTGGCAGAGACAGCTCACTCTCCAACGGATTCATTGCAAGTACTGCCGCGTCGTCATAGGCCAGTGCGTTTGCTCCGTCCGCCTGCTGATGTTCCAGCTCGCTGCGCAGCCAGTCGAATACCGGCATAAAATTATAGCAGATACATTTGACCCCGGCCTTTCCCAGCCGGCGGATATTTTCACAGTAGTTTTCGATCAGCTGCGGCGCTTTTTCGCTGCCGAGCTTGATTTCTTCGGGCACGGGAACGCTCTCCACCACTTCAAATTCCAGCCCGTTATCGGCGGCCTTTTTTTTGAGGGCTGCAATACTTTCCATGCTCCATACGCCGCCCGGCGGTACATCATAAACCGCAGAAACAATTCCTGTCATTTTTGGAATCTGACGAATTTTCTCAAGCGTAACAGGATCGCTGTCTCCATACCAGCGAAACGTCATTTTTACCATAGATTTCATCCTTCCATTCCTGCTTTTATTTTTCTTCAATCAGATTTTTGATGTTACCGTAACAGACAGCTTTTGCCAAAGCACCGACATCCCCTGAGAACTCCCCGCTGTCATGCCATTGAGCCAAAATTCCACACAAAATGCGGCGAAAATAATCATGACGCACATAGGACAAAAAGCTGCGGCTGTCAGTCAGCATTCCGAGGAAGCTGCCGACATAATGAACCTCGGCAATCGTTTGAATCACGTCGGAAATTCCACGCTTGTGATCGTTAAACCACCAGGCTGCCCCCATACGCACTTTTGGAAAGCTGCCTGCAATCGAGCAGAGCTGTGCGGTCATGGCAGGATTCAGGGTGTAAAGGATCGTCTGCGGCAATCCGCCTTCTGTATGGATGGCATCCAGCAGCCGCACAATCTTCTGCCCGGAGATCACGTCGCCGATGCAGTCGCCGCCGCAGTCGCCGCCCATCTCCAGAAATAATGGTGTGTTGGCATTCCGTTCTACTGCGAGGTGCAGCTGCATAATCATGCCGCGCCTGCGGTACTCTTTTCCAGCGAAAATATACATCTGCCATAAAAAAGCAGAATAATCCTCCGGATCAGGCGCTTTTCCGGTCAGGGCATCAGCAAAAGCACGCTCCGCGGCCGCTTCTGTCCCAGGACCGTCGGGAAAAAACGGGATTCCCACGTCGGTAAACCGACAGCCAGCCTGTTCAAAGGCATCCAGCCTTAAGGAAAGCGCCTTTCTCAAACTTTTAAGATCGGTAATGGAGATTCCTGCTGTCTCTGACAGCACAGCAATATAATCCGCATAGTCCCTGCGGTTTAACAGCCAGACGTTGTCCGCCCGAAACGACGGTGTAATCACGGTCCGGAACGAGGCGTCATTTTTCAGCTTTTCGTGATATTCCAGTGAATCGGCTGCATCATCCGTTGTTGCGATAAAAGCAACATTGGACTGTTCAATCAGTTTTCTTGGAGACAGTTTCTTTTCCCTGATCACACGATTTGCCTGCTCCCATATTCCCTCCGCAGTATTGGGATTCAAGGGCGTCTCTACACCAAAATAAAATGACAGTTCCATCTGTGTCCAGTGATACAGCGGATTTCCGGCCGCCAGCGACACAGCTCCGGCGTATGCCAGAAACTTATCATGCCAGCTTGCAGAACCCGTAATTTTTTCTTCCGGGATTCCGGCAGCACGCATCAGCCGCCATTTATAATGATCGCCGGACAGCCACATCTCCCCGATATTGTCAAAGGGAATGTCCTCCCATATTTCCCTGGGAGAAAGATGACAGTGGTAATCATAAATCGGAGCATTCTTAACCAGCTGATACAACTCCTGCGCTGTTTTTGAGGGCAGAAGATAATCCGTATGCAACTTGCAATCATTCC
Source organism: uncultured Clostridia bacterium (assembly GCA_944386455.1). GTDB lineage: Bacteria > Bacillota > Clostridia > Oscillospirales > Ruminococcaceae > HGM13222. The sequence goes on from CALXBC010000005.1 coordinate 32,884, forward strand.
TTTCTGTCATGGAATCAATTTGATTATACGCCAACATGATTTGCAATTCAATTGCATATATTTTCAATATTTATTGTAAATTCACGCATTTTGTGATAGAATAAATTTAAAAAATAATTTTGTGAAAAGGAGTATCAATATGCCGGATACCTACAACTATTCATATGAAACTTTTCAGTTTCGTCATAGTCTTGATCAGCATCCCAGGGATTCCGATTTTAAAATGCATGTACATGAACAATACGAAATTTTTTATTATATTTCCGGGGAGGCACACTATCTGGTGGAAGGAACTGAATATCCACTGGAGCCCGGTTATCTGCTGCTCATGCGTCCAACGGAATCGCATAGGATTAAAATATTGGCAGATAAGCCTTATGAACGCTTTACACTTCACTTTTTGCCCTCTTTATTCGATATGCTTGATCCCTCTCATCGTTTGCTTGCCTGCTTTGAAAATCGTCCGCTCGGAAAACAAAATCTGTACTTGCCAACAGAATTTCACAGTGGTTATCCGATTGATCTTTTTACCGCCATGAGCAAGTCGATTGTTGACCCAGAAGCAAAACGTCTGGATGTGTTAATTCATTCTCTATCCTTGCTCAGCTTAATTGGGCGTGCTTTTGAAAAAAAGCAATTAAAGGAAAAGGACTGCGCTCCGGAAGATGTTTCTGAAGAAATTGTCGGATATATTAACCGCCATCTGTTTGAAGAATTATCTCTTGAATTTTTAGGGAAGCACTTTTTTATGAGTAGCTCGCAGCTTGGAAGATTATTCAAAAAAACTACTGGCTCTTCTGTCTGGGAATATATTCTCATTAAGCGATTAATGGCAGTCCGAAGTCTGATTCGCTCCGGAATTCCTATATGCAAAGCTGCTTTTGACTGTGGTTTTCATGACTATTCTGCGTTCTATCGGGCATATACCAAAAAGTTCGGAGTTTCTCCTAAAAAAGATGCATCGGTATGGAGCGAAAAATAATTATTTAAATTTTCAGATGTGTAAAAAATCAAAACATGCAGATTGATTACATCTTTTGCAAGATGCTGCGCGGCCAATATCTATCCGCCTTCCGGAAAGCAGGGGGTGCTTTGGTCTGCAGCTGGAGTTCGTGCGCGACGGCCGTCTGGAAACTCTAAAGGAGACGGCACAGACTTTACTGTCGCGGATCGTGGATGAAAACGGCAGATAAGGATACGCCGTTCCATGACCGGCATGTCGGTCATGCATTTCGCCGCCATGGCGCCGACATACTGTGTGGACGCCAATGCAAGCAACGGGACCATACATGACTTTATATTGCGGGAATTGGATTTCATACAAAAGCCCCGGCGCACATCTTACAGTACGTCGGGGGTTCTATGGCATTCGCTTATGGAAAGAAAGTTTCCTTGTGTCTGAAGTTTTTTATTCTCACCAGCGTGGCCGGTAAATTTTTCGCTAATACTCCATAAAAAAGCAGGGAAACAAGTGTTTCCCTGCTTTCTTATCCAGTCTCTTATTACTTGAGTTCGACTTTTGCGCCAGCTTCTTCCAGCTTTGCTTTCATTGCTTCTGCATCTGCTTTGGCAACCGCTTCCTTGATGGTCTTCGGTGCATTGTCAACCAGTTCTTTTGCTTCTTTCAAGCCAAGGCCGGTAACTTCTTTAACCACCTTGATAACGCCCATCTTGCTGTCTCCAACTTCAGCAAGAACAACATCAAATTCGGATTTTTCTTCCACAGCAGCAGCACCGCCGGCAGCCGGAGCAGCAACAGCAACAGCAGCAGCAGAAACGCCGAATTCTTCCTCTAAAGCTTTTACAAGTTCATTCAGCTCTAAAACAGAAAGAGCTTTTACTTCTTCAGTCATGTTCATAATTTTTTCAGAAGCCATTTTTATACCCTCCAATTTAATTTTTAAAATTTCAGCTGCGAAACATAGCTACGCAACTTCCTCTTCTTTTTTCTTTGCAATCTGGTCAAGAACAACAGCAAAATGAGAAAGCGGTGCATTCAGGCTGCTGAGCATTGTAGCGATAAGGACCTCTTTCGCCGGGATTTTAGCCAATGCATTGACTGTATCAGCGTCTACCACCTTACCGTCCATAAAACCAGACTTGATGGAAAAAGCATCACCTTCAACGATATCCGCATATTTAGCAATAATTTTCGCAGCAATAATCGGATCTTCTTTGCTGGTAGCAAGAGCAGTCGTGCCATTGAGCACCTCATCCCAGCCTTCCAGACCTGCTTCTTTTGCAGCAAAGCGCAGCATCGTGTTTTTTACGACAGAATATTCAACATTTGCCTCACGAAGCTCTTTTCTCAGCTTTGTGTCATCAGCCACGTTGATTCCTTTGTAATCAACCAAAACGCCTGCCACAGAACTCTTCAGGGTTTCTGCAAGGTTTGCAACAATCTGCTTTTTGCTTTCCAAAACTTTTTGACTTGGCATTCAGATTCACCTCCATATGAGAATTAATTGTGATCATTCATCCAAGACAAGGAAACGAAAATGCTCTTTCTCCGCAAGCCGCAAAGAAAGAGCAAATTACATCATTTTTGTAACATGCGTTTCTCCTCGGCAGGCAAAGTATCCTTTTTATGTGCAGCCGCACACCTGCTGTCTTTAGACAAACAACTGAAAATTATAATAACACATCAAGACAAAAAAGTCAAGTGGTTACAATCAAATTTACGCACCGAATTTTGCCGGATTGACTCTGATTCCAGGCCCCATTGTTGTGGTTACAACACAGGACTTGATATACTGGCCTTTTGCTGCAGCCGGTTTTGCTTTTACAACAGCATCCATCAGCGTATTGAAGTTCTGTTCCAGCTTTTCAACACCAAAGCTCGCCTTTCCGATCGGGCAATGAATAATGTTGGTCTTGTCCAAACGATATTCAATCTTACCAGCTTTTGCATCCTTGACTGCCTTCGCAACATCCGGGGTGACAGTTCCGGCTTTTGGAGTCGGCATCAAGCCACGCGGACCAAGGATTTTACCAAGCCGTCCGACGACTCCCATCATATCGGGAGACGCGATCACAACATCAAAATCCAGCCAGCCCTCTCCCTGAATTTTCTGGACCAGTTCATCAGAACCGACATAATCGGCGCCAGCTTCTTCAGCCGCCTTTACATTATCGCCTTTTGCAAACACCAAAACTCTGACATCCTTACCGGTTCCGTTCGGCAGAACAACCGCACCGCGAACCTGCTGATCAGCATGACGAGAGTCAACGCCTAATCTGATATGCAGTTCTACCGTTTCATCAAATTTTGCTTTTGCAGTCTGAACAGCAAGGCCAAGAGCCTCGGCAGTATCATATAACGAATTGCGGTCGACCAGTTTTGCACTGTCGACATACTTTTTACCGTGTTTCATTACAAATTTCCTCCCTCATGAGTGGTTAATAACGGATTTTTCCTCCCACCAGCGGGCAATTAGTCGACGACTTCAATACCCATAGAACGCGCCGTACCAGCGATCATACTCATTGCTGATTCAATATTAGCGGCGTTCAAATCGGGCATTTTCTGTTCCGCGATCTTCTGAACCTGCTCCCTGGTAATCTTCGCAACCTTTGTTTTGTTTGGCACACCGGATCCGCTTTCGATCCCGCAAGCCTTTTTAATTAAAACAGCTGCGGGCGGTGTTTTTGTTACAAAGGTAAAGGAGCGGTCTGCGTAAACTGTAATCACAACCGGGATAATCAATCCCACATCATTCTTAGTACGCTCATTAAATTCCTTTGTAAATGACATAATGTTAACGCCGTGCTGACCTAATGCAGGTCCGACCGGCGGTGCCGGAGTCGCTTTTCCGGCGGGTATTTGCAGCTTAATAAAGCCTGTTACCTTCTGAGCCATTGTTTGCACCTCCAAAATTGTGGTAATTGGCGGAACAGCATTTCTGTTCCTCCCACCTTCAGATTCGTAAAGCACACAGGAACTGGCTTATATTCCCGCCGCTTTCGTTTATCTGACTGTTCGTCATGAACATGGGTTTCTAAAAGTCTTTACAGGCGACAACCTGATCCAGTGAAAGCTCCACCGGTGTTTCCCGTCCAAACATAGAGACAGTTACCTTTACCAGGTTTTTATCTGCGTCAACCAGCTCGACCCTGCCGACAAAATCTTTCAGCGGTCCGTCAACAACTTTGACGCTGTCCCCTGCTACATAGTCAATCGAAACCTGTTTTGACTCAACGCCCAAGGCTTCCACCTCTTTATCGCTGAGCGGAACTGGCTTTGATGACGGTCCGACAAACCCTGTCACGCCGCGTATATTGCGTACGACATACCAGGAATCGTCTGTCAGAATCATCTTTACGAGCACATAGCTCGGAAAGATCTTTCGCTCGACTTCTTTTTTACTGCCGTCTTCTTTTACTTCAACAACAGTTTCCGTCGGTACCTTGATGTCCTCAATCAGGTCTTGGAGTCTGTGATTTTCAACAACCTTCTCAATGTTTTGCGCAACTTTGTTTTCATAACCGGAATAAGTGTGCACAACATACCATTTTGCGGTTTCTGACATATCTGCGTTCCTCCCGCCCGATTAAAGTTGATTCAAAAGCAGTTTAATCAATAAGGACAAAAGAGAATCCAATCCCCAAATCACAATACCGGCAATCACAATTGTCACAATAACAACAATCGTGTTGTTGATCACCTGTTTTCTGGTTGGCCATGTCACTTTTTTAAACTCGCTTCTGAGATCCCTGAAATACGAGGCGATCCTTTTAAAAATATTTGGCTTTTTTTCCGCTTTAGCCTTTTCCGCTTTTGCTTCAGCCATATCTCCGACCACCTTTCGTTATTTCGTTTCCTTATGAAGCGTGTGTTTTCTGCAGAAACGACAATATTTGTTCATTTCCAGCCTGTCGGGATCATTTTTTTTGTTTTTCATTGTGTTGTAATTACGCTGTTTGCACTCTGTGCAAGCCAAAGTAATTTTTACCCTCATATCGGCACCTCCTGCATAACGGATTTGTTTTCTGCCTCCCTCGAAAAGTTCAAGCTTGTCTGACCCAATTCCAGTTTGTCAGGTACTGTTCCGGTATCAGTGCCTGAAAACAGGACATCGGATTATAAGCCCGATATTTCCCTGCAGCAAAATATGCGCAAAAAAATAAACCCTTTTAGAGGTATAAATATTATATCATGGCCTGTCTGCTCCTGTCAAGCCTATTTTTCAGAAAAACGAAATATTGTTTTTTTTCCAAAATTGTAAAAAATCACATGCCTAAATCAGAAAACATCAGATACACCTAATGAAATTATATCACATTGCCAAAGGAATGTACAACCATTTTTCAAAATTTACAGGAAAACAGTTGTCATTCCCATGAATAAGTATTATAATAAATATTTAAGATAACGGTATTTTCAGAAAGGGAGTTTGTTGCTATGAAAAAGGCTATGCTGATACTGTCTCTGCTTGGCATATTCGCCATAGGTGCTTCTGCAGAAGGTCTGATTCCTCAGACCGGTGTAACAGCGCCGCTTTTACCGTGGTTTTTCGGGTTAATGGTGATTGCTGTTATTGCCATCATCGTTTGCCTGATTTTAATGAGAAAGAAAAAATAATTTGGAGGACTATCAATGACTTTTCAAGGAGTTCGTACAAGATTTGCGCCGAGTCCAACCGGCTATATGCATGTCGGCAACCTTCGTACAGCATTATATGCCTATCTGCTGGCCAAAAAGAATAACGGTACCTTTATCCTGCGGATCGAGGATACCGATCAGGAGCGATATGTTGAGGGTGCGGTTGACATTATCTATAATACCTTGAGACAGACGGGGTTATTATGGGATGAAGGGCCCGATATTGGCGGACCTGTCGGCCCGTATATCCAAAGCCAACGCATGGGGATGTTCAAGGATTATGCTCTTCAATTGGTGGAAAAAGGAGCGGCTTATTACTGCTTCTGCGACAAAGAGCGGCTGGAAGAAGTACGGGTCGTTCAGCAAGCCAGCGGTATTTCTCCTCACTATGACGGCCACTGCCGAAATTTAACACCGGAAGAGATCAAAGAAAAACTGGATGCAGGAGTCCCCTACGTTATTCGTCAGAAGGTTCCGCAGGAAGGTACAACGACTTTCCATGATGAAGTGTTTGGCGACATTACAGTGGAAAATTCTACTTTAGATGACCAAATTTTAATCAAGGCCGATGGTATGCCGACCTATAATTTTGCCAATGTCGTGGATGATCATACTATGGGAATTACACATGTAATCCGGGGAAATGAATATTTATCTTCCACTCCAAAGTATAATTTGCTCTATGAAGCATTTGGATGGGAAATTCCAACCTATATCCACTGCTCTCCTGTCATGAAAAATGCTACGGAAAAGCTCTCTAAAAGAAACGGCGATGCCTCTTTTCAGGATTTAATCGAAAAAGGTTATCTGACAGAGGCTGTTGTTAACTATATTGCGCTGCTTGGCTGGAGCCCGAAAGGCGAAGAAGAAATATTTTCGCTGGAAGAGCTTGTACAGGAGTTTGACGTCAGCGGTATCTCCAAATCTCCCGCAATATTTGATCCCGTTAAGCTAAAAGCAATCAACGGCGAGCATATTCGTCGGCTTCCGCTGGAAAAATTTGAGGAAATGGCACTTCCATATATCCGTCAGACATGCAAACGCGAGGATGTGAATACGCATATTATTGCCGAGGTGTTGCAGCCCCGCACCGAATTGTTTACCGACATTCCTGAACAGGTTGATTTCATCGATACTCTTCCTGAATATGATATCGCACTTTATACGCATAAGAAAATGAAAACAACTTCCGAAACTGCATTGGATGCTTTAAAAATACTGCTTCCTGTGCTGGAAGAAATTGATGATTGGACGCTCGAAAACATTCATGAAACCGTGTTTGCAAAAATTGCAGAGCTTCAGGTGAAAAACGGCTATATGCTGTGGCCGCTGCGGGTTGCTTTATCCGGAAAGCAGTTCACGCCGGGCGGAGGAATCGAGATAGCAGCTATCATTGGAAAATCAGATTCTCTGGCCAGAATCAAAAAAGGAATCGTAAAACTGGAAGCCGCGCTGCAATAAACGCTCATTATAGGAGGATTTGATGGCAAACAGCTTTTTTTCCATGCTGTCCCGTATGAAGCATATCAATCGTTGGGGACTGATGCGAAATACCTGGAAAGAATCGCTCTCTGAGCACAGCTTTGATGTAGCATCTATCGCCTATGGTCTTGCCGTGATCGGCAACACGCGGCTCGGGATGCAGTACTGCGGAGAACGCACGGCTTTGCTTGGTCTGTTTCATGACACCAGCGAGATCATCACCGGAGATCTTCCAACCCCTGTCAAATATCACGATGATGAAATCAAGCGGGCTTATAAAAAGGTGGAAGGGTTAGCCAGTCGATCTTTGCTGCAGCTGCTTCCGTCCGATATGGAAACCGCATATCACAGTCTTCTGATCCCGGAACAAGCAGACCATGAATTATGGAAACTCGTAAAAGCGGCTGATAAAATCTCTGCTTACATTAAATGTGTCGAGGAAGAAAGTGCAGGGAATCGTGAATTTATGAAAGCCAAACAAACTTTGCTGGAAACAATTCATTCTTTGCACTGCCCGGAAGCAGAAATCTTCATGCAGGAATTTCTGCCGTCTTTTGAAAAGACGCTGGACGAACAATAACTAACCGAAAGGCGGGATTTTTCATGTATAACCAGCCCTATCCGCAAAAAACGCTGACAACCGTGATGTGCGTTCTTTCCTATATTGGTGTTTTATGTTTGATACCTTTTCTGACACAAAGGCATGATGCTTTTGTCCAGTTTCACGCCAAACAAGGCTTTAATCTTTTTATTCTGGAAGCAATTGTTTTTGTTGCCTGTTTTATTCTTAAATTGTTTCCGTTTATTGGTTTTATTGGAAATCTTCTTTATAGTCTAAGCAGTTTACTTTTTCTGGCACTTGCCATTTACGGTATAGTGGTATCATGCCAGGGAGAATGGAAGAGACTCCCGATTGTGAGTGCCATTCAATTTATAAAATAAAATTTTCCTATTAAAATTAAAGTTTTGCAGTAAAAATCCCCGCATGGTCTGCGGGGATTTGAGCATGTCGAAAAGTCGACACGCTCTCGGGGGACAAACACAATCACTGCGGCAAAGCCTTGTTCTGCGTTTTTCCCCCGATTCCCCTCTTTTCCATCCAAAAACAATTCGCCGAATCGTTTTTGGATGACACCTCTCCGTTCGCGACCGTATGTCATGGCCGCGTTGCCGCAGCAGCGGCAACCACATCGAGGTGCTGTACAGAGCAAACAATAGATACCGCAGTTTGTCAAGGCTACAACTGGCGGCGCATGTCCGCCTGCGTGACGGTTTTTTATTTTTTTACCCTTTTTCTATAGACTGAAAAATCCCCGCATGGTCTGCGGGGATTTTTATATTGCTGCTTATTCTCTGTCTCTGATATCTTCTTCTCTGGAACTGTCGGAATCATCGCCTTCATCCGGTTCTCCAGACTCACTGGACACTTCCTCCGAAGACACATCCGGAATCAGAACGTCTTCATGCCGTTCTACTTCCGTAACAGTCCCGGTGTCAAAGTTAATCGTATAAGAGGCATACAGGGTTCCGTCTTCCAAGAGGACACTATACTTTTCGTTGGTTCCGGCGCCTTCAAGCGTTACTTCAAAGGAGCCAAGAGATAGCTGTGCAGTTTTCGTAGCCACCATATTGCTGCCGCTGTCATAGATATTAAAGACCTGCTGACCGACCAGTCCGCTTGGCAGCTGCACATTAAACGTTGCCTGTTTTTTGGCAACCTCTCCGTTACTGAGAGTCAAAATGATAGTCTGTCCTTCTTCCGCCATTGTACCGCCTTCCGGAGACTGGCTGACGACGGTGTCTTTTGGAAGATTACTGTTCACATAAACCAGATTTGCTTCATCCACTACAAAACCGTTGGCCTGCAGCTGATTCTTAGCACTCGCATAAGTAGAATTAACAACATTTGGAACCTCTTTTGGGTTTGCTGCCGGTCCGGTGCTGATGATCACAATCACGGTAGAGCCCTTTTCCGCTTGTTCATGTGCCGCCGGCTGTGTCTTCACAACATTTCCCTTTTCAACCGTCGGATCACTCGTCTTGGTGGTCTTAACAAGAAAACCATTGTTTTTCAATATATCGGTCGCTTCTGTTTCCGTATAGTTGGAAACGTCAGGCACCTCGATCATTTGCTTACCGGCGCTGACCCGCACCTTGATTGTATATCCTTCCTTCCGTTTGGAGCCCGGTTCCGGATCCTGAGCAAAAATAACACCTTTTGCATATTCGTCATTCGTTTCCGTAGTTTCCTCTACAAACTTAAAATAAGAATACTGCGGATCGTTGATGAGTTCCTGATAGGACATACCGATAACGCGCGGAACTGTATATTCTTCCACGCTGGAACCGTTAAACATCAAAACAACGACAAAAATTATAACAAACACGACAAAGGCGGATGCTACAGCTAAAAGAATCGGAATCACCTTGGACTTCTTTTCTTCCTCTTCTTCATCATCGTCATCTTCATCCTCAATGTTGTTAACAGAACCGGCCTTATTATCTACTGCATCGAAATATTTGGTTTTTTCTTCATCATCAAAATATTTATATTCAAATACAATACTGGGATTGCGTTTAAACTCATCGATATCACGCAGCATTTCCGCCGCGCTCTGATAACGCTGCGCCGGATCCTTCTGCATCGCGCGAACCGTAATTTCTTCCAGTCCTTCCGGTATTGTTTCATTGAGCTGGCGAGGCATTTTAGGAACTGCCTGCATCTGCATCAATGCCACTGATACTGCACTGTCAGAATCAAAAGGCAGCTTGCCGGTCAGCATCTCAAACAGCATGACACCGACAGAGTAGATATCGCTTTTCTCATCGGTCACATCGCCTCTGGCCTGCTCCGGACTGATATAATGAACAGAGCCGATTGCCTTGTCGGTCATTGTTCTGCCATCATCACGAGCAAAACGGGCAATGCCGAAGTCCATCACCTTGATCGTACCATCCTGCAGCAGCATAATATTATGCGGCTTGATGTCACGATGTACGATTCCTTTGTCATGAGCATGCTGTAAGGCGCGAAGGATTTGAACCGTAAAATGCACTGCTTCTTTCCATTTTAGCACATGCTGCTGCTCAATATACTCCTTGAGGGTAATTCCGTCCACATATTCCATCACCAGGTACTGTATACCGTCGCCAAGACTAACATCATAAATCTTGACAATATTGGGATGGGACAGCAGCGCAATTGCTTTTGACTCATTCCGAAACCGCCGCAGAAACTCGTCGTTGGAAAGATACTCTTCTTTTAGAATCTTGACCGCAACAATACGATTTTCGATGATATCAACTGCTTTATAGACATTGGCCATTCCGCCGACGCCAATCAGCTCTTTGATATCGTATCTTCCTCCTAACCGCTTTCCTATATACTTATCCATTTTTTAAACCACCAATCCTTTTCTCATTTTTTAGCGAAAGCTTGTGTTTAGCTTTCACTACCAAAATGGTTCATTATGACTATTGCGGTTATATTATCAAGCCCTCCCGCATTGCAGGCGGCATTGACCAGCTTTTTACAGGACGATTCAAGGTCGTCATCAAGCAAAATCTGTGTTATTGCTTCAGCAGAACAAAAATTGGACAATCCATCTGTACAAAGCAGTAACTTGTCTTCTGGCTTCAGTTCCAGTTCCATATAATCTACGGAAACCGTCTTATAAACGCCAACAGCCCGTGTCAGCAAATTTTTATGCGGATAATCATCCGCATCAGAAGCAGACAGTTTCCCTTGTGAAATCAGTTCCTGAACAATGGAATGGTCCGTTGTAATTTGGGATAGACTGCCGTCTCGCAGCAGATATGCACGGCTGTCTCCAACATGAGAAATATATGCATAATTTTGCATTAAAATAACCACGACTGCCGTTGTCCCCATTCCGGCCAGCCGTTTGTCGTCTTTTGCTTTCGCATAAATTTCAGCGTTTGCGGCATTGATAACCGTCAGCATCAGATTACGAATCTGATTGCCGTTCATATCAGGAGAAAAGCCTTTTCGAATCCGGGAAACAATTGTTGTCATTGCCATCCTGCTGGCAATATCACCGCCGTTTTCACCGCCCATGCCATCGCAAACAATCGCATACTGGGCATTATCTCCCAAGGAACCATATTCAAATGTATCTTGATTGTTCTCACGTGACAATCCGATATCCGTGATTCCCGCAATTCTCATCAAGCATACATCCCCTTTCCCTTCCGGCTTCCTCCCGCCGGAGCTGTCCGCAGGCGGCATTAATATCAGCCCCCAGCGTACGTCTGACTGTCGTATTGATTCCGCCGCTTTGCAAAATCTCCTGAAAACGTCGTACATTCGCCTGCGGCGCGGTACGGTACAGACTTTTTCGTTCTGCGACTTCATTCACCGGAATCAGATTCACATGACAGAGCATTCCCTTCAAACGAGTCAAAAGCTGGCGCGCATGTTCTTCTTTATCATTGACATTCCGTATCAGGGCATATTCAAAGGACACTCTTCTTCCTGTCTTTTCAGCATAATATTTACATGCTGCCAAAACCTGGTCTATATTCCATTTCCGATTCACCGGCATGGAAGCAGACCGTATTTCATCGTTAGGTGCGTGAAGCGATACCGTTAAAGTAATGCCGAGCTTCTTTTCTGCCAGTTCATAGATTTTGTCAACTAAACCGCAGGTAGATATCGTGACATGACGCAGACTCATTTGATGCCCTTCTGGAGAAGACAATAAATCCAAAAAACGCAAAACATGATCAAAGTTGTCAAGCGGCTCCCCGATTCCCATTAAAACAACAGTGGAAACCGCTTGTCCAGAATCCTGTTCCGCCATATAGATCTGCTCCAGTATCTCAGATGGCCTCAGGTTTCTGACATACCCCGCAATCGTCGATGCACAAAAACGACATCCCATTTTGCAGCCGACCTGGGTAGAGATACAAAGACTATTTCCATAATGATAGTGCATCAGAACGCTTTCAATATACTCACCGTCCGAAAGCCCATATAAATATTTTACCGTATTATCAAGGTCAGATACAAGTCTTTTTTTGATTTTTAGTGAAGTTATGTAAAAATTTTCATCCAACTGTGCTCTTAATTGGGCAGAAAGATTGGTCATTTTTTCAAAATCTCTTACCCGATCAACATGCAGCCAGCGAAAGACCTGCTTTGCACGAAATTTTGGGTGACCATTCTGTGTAAAATAAGATTCCAACTCCTGTAAAGAGCAAGAAAGGATGTCCCGTTTCTCCATATCATTCATCCTTTAAGATTTCTGCTTTTGCAGCAATGCAATAAAAAAGCCATCTGAACCGTCAGGCTGCGGAAACAATGTGGCAATTCCTGTTTCATATCCCTCTGCTATCGAATCCGGCAATGAAAATGGTTTGGCGGCAAATTCCCGATGCTCATTCAAGAATCGCAAAACAACCTGCTCATTTTCCTGTTTGCTGAGGGAACAGGTGGAATACAGCAGTGTTCCGCCCGACCGGACATATTTGGAAGCATTGCATAAGATTTGGTACTGTATATCAGGAAGTTCTTTCAATTCTTCAGGCGCTTTATACTTGATTTCCGGTTTGCGGCGAATTACGCCCAATCCGGAGCATGGAACATCACAGAGCACCCTGTCTGCGCCTGTAAATGCTTCATGAAATTCTTTTGCATTTGCCACGGCCGTCTGGATAACAGAAAGGCCCAGCCTATCCGCTCCCTGCTCGACCAGTCTGGTTCGTTTGGGATACAAATCACAAGATATAATTTTCCCCATATTTTTCATCATCAGCGCACAGGAAAAACTTTTGCCGCCCGGTGCAGCGCAAACATCCAAAATAGACTCGCCATTTTGGGGAGCCAGCACCTTACAGCACAGCTGGGATGCAATATCCTGCACGAAAAAAAGTCCTTCCCGATAGGATGGAAGCATTTCAATACTGCAGCCGCCCAAAAAAATAATACATTCTGAAATAAGCGGATGCGGTTTCACACTGGCGCCTTCCAGAGTTAATTTCTGCAACAGCTTCGCTGAAGAAATTTTTATAGTATTCACACGCAGCGTAACCGGAGGACGTCCAAGAGAGGCGGAAAGAATCTGTTCCGTTCTGGACAATCCATAATCGTTGAGCCATTGTTTGACCAGCCATTCGGGACAAGAATAATAAACAGACAAAAAAGAGACGTTCTTCTGTTCCCTGTCTGGATAAGAGATTTTTTTCCCATCGCGAATAAAATGCCGCAAAACAGCATTGACAAATCCCTTTGCGCTTTTTTTCCCGATATTCTCCGTCAGCTTCACACTTTCATTAACAGCCGCGGAATCCGGTACGGTATTCATATAGAGAAGCTGATACAATCCGAGTCTTAAAACACAAAGAATATCAATAGAAATTTTATTGACAGGACGGTCCGAATACGAGGAAACAACAAAATCCAATGTGATTTTCCGTTCCAAGACTCCATAATATAATGCGGAAACAAAACTTTTATCCCGTTGCTCCAAATTCGCTTTTGTTAAAGCGGCATCCAAAGCAAGATTGGAAAAAGCACCGTCCTGTTCTGTCTTCAGCAAAAGCTCCCATGCTGTCCGACGCGCTGTCTTTTCCCGCATTCTCCCGGCTCCTTTCCTGCAGTCAATCCCGATTTCTGCCGGATAAAGCCAGCAGACGTAAAAAATTTCCTAATGCGACCAGCAATGCTCCGACATATGTCAAAGCGGCTGCGGTCAGCACTTTTTTTGCGCCGTTATATTCCTCTCCTACCAAAAAGCAATCGTTTTTGAGGGTGCGCAGTGCCCGCCTGCTTGCATTGAATTCAACCGGCAGAGTAATCAGCTGAAAAAACACAACGGCGACAAACAGCCAAATTCCAATCGTAATCAAAGGTTCAAAAGAAAAGATGATGCCCATAATAGCAAGAGGAAACGCCAGCGCCGACCCCACATTGGTCACAGGAATAATTGCATTGCGAATCTTGATCGGAACATATCCATTGGCATGCTGAATCGCATGTCCAATCTCATGAGCAGCAACACCGATCGCAGCCACAGATGTGCTGTTATATACCGATTCAGATAATCGTACCACATTGGATTTGGGATCATAATGATCCGTAAGGCTGCCGGAGGTCATTTCAATACGCACATTAAAAAGCCCGTTGCTGTCCAAAATATGACGTGCTACCATGACGGCAGTATACCCACGGCTGCTATGATAACGGGAATACTTGCTAAAGGTTGTTTTCACCTTGATTTGAGCCCATGCAGCAAAAATCAGCGGCGGAACAACATAAAGCAAATAATAATAATCAAAATAAAAAAATGGCATATTCTATTCCCCTTTTAACAGTTGTCCAGTTAAGATAACCGTTTTTACACATTTTATGCAGCGCTTATACTTAAGGCACAGATAATCAACCTCACCGCAGGCTGATTTCATGATTATTATACCGTAACTATGCAAAAAGATATAGGGGAATCTATGAATAATTTATGTCAATTTGGTATCAAGCGGCAGCTTGCGGCCTCTTAAAAATGCAGCACCATCCATCCGTTTTGAGCCTTCATACTGCACTTGAGTAAATTCAATTGCCGCGCCGTCCCCACAGCCAACAATAAATCTTTGTTCATGGAGCAGTTGTCCGGCTTTCCCCTTAATTTCCGGTACAAGCCGGGAATGGTAGATTTTCAGCCTTTTGCCTTGAATCATGACAAAAGCAGCCGGCCAAGGGGATAACCCTCTGATCTGATTATGGATCTGTTGTGCTGTTTTGGAAAAATCAATAGGCGACATTTCTTTTGTAAGCTGCGGCGCATAGCAGACTTCAGCTTCTTCCTGTTTCTGGCGCCGGGCGCTGCCGTTTTCCAGCAACGGTAAAGTCTCCATTAAAACATCCGCCCCAAGAACAGATAAGCGGTCATGCAGTTCGCCGGCTGTCTCATCGGGCAAAATGTCTAATTCTTTTTTGAGAATGATATCGCCTGTATCCATTCCTTCTGCCATATACATCGTGGTTACGCCTGTTTCTTTTTCTCCATTGAGAATAGCCCATTGAATCGGACCTGCCCCGCGATATTTCGGCAGCAGAGAAGCATGAACATTAATACAGCCATATTTTGGCAGGTTTAAAATATCGAGCGGCAAGAATTTCCCATAGGCCACAACGATAACAACATCTGGTTTGATTTCCTGCAAAATTCTGTACGCTGTCCCATCTTTCAATGTTTCCGGCTGGTAAACCTGAATATTATGCTTGCATGCCAGTTCCTTAACCGGAGGACTGGTGAGCTGGTATCCACGTCCTTTCGGCTTATCCGGCTGCGTAAACACAGCGCAGACCTCATGATGGCTTTGAATCAGCGCTTCCAATGCAGGGACAGCAAATTCCGGCGTACCCATAAATACAATTTTCACAGATGGTTTTCGTCCTTTCCGTCATTTTTGATGCCATTTATTCAATGTTCAGCATCTCTGATACTAAATCCTTGAAAACAATACCATTAAGATGGTCGATCTCATGACAAAAGGCACGGGCAAGCAGTTCTTTCCCCTGCAAGGTAAATTCCTTGCCATATCTGTCCTGTGCTTTGACCGTCACCCTGTTAGGCCGCGTTACCATCCCGTATTCCCCCGGAAAAGACAGACAGCCTTCCGAGCCTTTTTGTTTTCCTTTTTGAGAGATAATTTCAGGATTTACCAGTTCGATCAGGCCTTCCCCCACATCAATCACAACCACTCTTTTCAGTATCCCAACCTGCGGTGCCGCCAGTCCGACACCATCTGCATGGTAAAGAGTGTCCTTCATGTCATCCAACAGCTGCCTCAGCCGCTCGTCAAAATCGGTTACGACTCTGCACTTTTTACGCAGGGTTTCGCAATCTCCAACAACAATTTCACGCAATGCCATTTTTGTTCGGCGCCATACGGCGCACTCCTCCTTTTTCTATCAGATTCTTTCAAAAAATTTCGCCGTTAATATCGGCATAAAAACTAATTTTTGAAAATGCTTTATTTTTGCCCGCTGTTTTTAAAGCATGTCTGAGCAAAGTTTTAAATTTTCCATTTGCTTTGCATTTCATGATAATTCGATACCGATATTTCCCGTTCAGCCGAAAAATTCCTGCCGGACTGGGGCCAAGCACCCGTATTGGCAGCGGAATCTTTTCCAGACATGCTTTTAGTATTTCCATAAAAAAATCTGCTGCATATTTAACGTTTTCCTGTACCGTTCCGCTGAACCCCACAAGGCAGAGGTCGCAAAACGGCGGATACAGCAATGCCCTTCTGCTTTCGATTTCATCACGGTAGAAGCCAAAATAATTCTGCTCAGCCGCATAATTGATGACAGGATGATCCGGCGTATAAGTCTGGATAAAAGCCCTTCCTTTTTTCTCTCCCCGGCCGCTGCGGCCAACTACCTGTGTAATCAGCGAAAAGGTACGCTCACAACTGCGGTAATCGGCTGCATACAAGGACTGATCGGCAGATAGGACGCCGACCAGGGTCACATTCGGAAAATCCAATCCCTTTGCAATCATTTGGGTGCCAATCATAATGTCATATTCACCGACCGCAAATCGAGAAAACTTTTCTTCATAAGCGTAACGGGAATAGGTGGTGTCCGTGTCCATTCGCAAAATCCTTGCATCTGAAAACAACTCCGCCAGCTCACTCTCAATCCGCTGCGTTCCAAGTCCGCTTAATTTTATATGCTCTCCGCCGCATTCAGGGCATTTATTTATGAATTTTTGTGAATGCCCACAATAATGACACATCAGACAGCCATTCGCCCGATGGTAAGTCAGGGCAACACTGCAGTTCGGACAGCTGATCACTGCTGAGCAGTCCAGACAAGTGGCGAATGTATTGTATCCCCTGCGGTTCAAGAGTAATATAGACTGTTCCTTATGCTGAAGATTATAATAAAGCTCATCAACCAGCCGTGTACTAAGCCCAGAATGATTATGCTTCTTTTCGTCCTCTTTCAGATCCAAAATAAAAACATCCGGCAGTCCAGCGTCAGAATATCGTCTTTTGAGCTCAAAAAAATGATACTTTCCGGTCTGTGCACAATAGGTACTGTCCACAGACGGCGTTGCCGAAGCCAGAAGCAACAGCGCATTATGATAAACACAACGCAGCTTGGCGATTTCTCTGGCATGATAACGAGGAGCACTTTCCGACTTATATGAGGCTTCGCCCTCTTCATCCATAATAATGATACCGATTTTTTGCAGCGGGGCAAATACAGCACTGCGAGTACCGACCACAATATCGGCTTCTCCGCGTTTGATCCGCTTCCACTCGTCCAATCGTTCTCCGAGAGACAGACTGCTGTGCATAACCGCCACTCTGTTTCCAAACAAGCACTGAAATTTTTGCACTGTCTGCGGCGTCAAAGAGATTTCTGGAACCAGCATAACAGCCTGCTGCCCGCGTTTTACCGTTTCTTCAATCAATTTGATAAAAACCTGTGTTTTCCCGCTCCCGGTGACCCCGTAAAGGAGAGCTGCATTCGGCTGTCCGTTCATCAAGGCACAAATCCCATCATAAACCTGTTGCTGTTCATTGGAAAGAATGACGTTTTCCAACGACTGACTATCTCCGGATGAGAGAATCGGTGTTCGATAGATTTCACGCTCAAAATACTCAATGATTCCTTTTTTGGCAAGAGTTTTCAGTACAACTTCCGTTACACCACACAGATAACAAACTTCTTTTACAGATCCAGCCTGTGTTTCCTCCAAAAGCGCAATGACACTCTTTTGTTTTTCAGACAAACGCCGGTTTTCTTCATCACCGTTTGGCAGCAAACGCACCATTCGAATCGTTTCATCCTGGATGCGCTGCTTAATTTGGCTTACCTCTTCTATAATTCCCCGCTCCAGCAGCGATTTGACAAGCCGTTTCTTTTTGGCACTGGATTGTGTTTCCAGAAAAGAGTCAATCTGCTGCGGGGTTTGAGCTGTATTTAAAAAGGAAATCAGATTTCTCTCTTCCTCTGAAAACGTCTCAAGCTCCAGAGCATCGGGTTTCCTGATCAATTGATAAACCGGATGGATATTGACATTCAGTCCAACAGGGAGAATGGCACGAATCGCATCATAATAGGTGCAAAAAGTGTTTTTAACCATAAACTCCGTCATACGAAACATTTCAGGCGTAAAAACAGGCTGCTCATCAATAACCGCATGAACAGGCTTATAACCTGCACAATCATCACAGTATGGCCGGATTCCAAAAACCATTCCCTGTACCTTTTTATTTCCACTGCCAAAGGGCACCAAAACACGGCATCCTGTTTGCACAGTATCACGAAGTGAATCAGGAACAAGATAGGTAAACAGCTTGTCAAAATGATACGAGGTTCCCTGTACAGCAACCAGTGCCACCATTCTTCCGTTCATCCTCGTATTCACCTCACCACATTATTACGGTTTTTCCTATTCGATATGATCCCCGATATCCTGGCTTTCCACCAGTTTATATTCACCGCGTGCAAATTCCTCAACCGCAATCTGTACCGGCTTTTCTACCAGGATCTCACCATTCAGCTCTGCCTCGGAAGCAATTTCTCTTGCACGCTTTGCAACGCCCACCACCAATGAATAATAGCTTTCATTATTTTTTAAAATTTCAGACACTGCGGGTTTTTGTAACATAATAGATATCTCCTTTTTATCATTAACAGTTTTTATCCACAATAGAAGCTATTGTGTGTTCCATCCGGACAGATTTACATTTTTCAGCAATTAAAACCGCTTCAACTTCCTGCACGGCTTCCATTAGATCGTCGTTTACGACTGCATAGTCATACCTGGAAGCATAAGTGATCTCATCCCATGCTTTTGCCAGCCGCCTGTCAATGGTATCGCGGTCTTCGGTATTTCTTCCAACCAAACGATGCTCCAGCTCTTTCGCACTGGGCGGCAGTATGAAAATACTGACCGCATCCGGCCGCTTATTCATGACCTGTAAAGCGCCCTGTACTTCAATTTCCAGAATAACATCTTTGCCTGCGCAGAGTTTTTCTTCAACTGCTGCTTTGGGAGTACCATAATAATTATCACAATAAGAAGCGTATTCCAGCATACCCTCTTCTGCGATTAGGGATTCAAAGCGGTCTTTTGTTATAAAATGATAATGAATGCCATCCTGCTCTCCTTCTCGTGGTAAACGGGTGGTCGCAGATACTGACAAAAAAACATTCGGATTTCTGCGGAGCAGTTCTTTTATTACTGTCCCCTTTCCACACCCGGAAGGCCCGGAAAGGATCACCAGCAGACCGCTATTCTTCATCATCCTCAACTCCGTCCTCTTCATCTTCACGTTCCACAATTCGGTTGGCAACCGTTTCCGGCTGGATTGCCGACAGGATCACATGATCACTGTCTGTAATCAGCACCGCTCTGGTACGTCTTCCATAAGTTGCATCAATCAAAGCGCCCTTGTCTCTTGCATCCTGGATAATCCGCTTAATCGGCGCCGATTCAGGGCTGACAATTGCAATCAGTCTGTTTGCCGATACCATATTTCCAAATCCAATATTGATCAGCTTCATCCTTTACCCCGCCTTTCCCAAAAATTCAGCTATTCAATATTCTGAATCTGCTCTCTTATTTTTTCAATGTCTGATTTAATTTCCACAACAATTTTAGTGATATCCACATTCTGCACTTTGGAGCCAATTGTATTTGCTTCACGGTTAAACTCCTGAATCAGAAAATCCAGTTTTCTTCCAACCGGAGCGTCCGCGTCAAGCAACTGGCGGAATTGAGCAATATGACTGCGCAGCCTGACTGTTTCTTCATCTACGGCAACCTTTTCTGCAAAAATAGCAGCTTCGGTCAAAATCCGCTGTTCATCTATCTGAGTGTCATGCAAAATATCAGAAAGCTTTTGAAACAGCCTTGTCCTATAATCCTCTGACAGAAAGGACGCTCTGCTTTCAATATCCGCAACCGACGTTTCAATAGACGAAAGCTTGAGCAGCAAATCTTCTTTTAATTTTGCTCCTTCCGCTTCCCGCATCCCAATAAAGCTCTCTGCCGCTTTTTCTGAAACAGCCAAAACAGCGGCAACAACCGCATCCTCATCCTCTTCTTTTTTGCGAATTGTAAAAATATCATTAAATGATATCAAATCACTTAATGTTAAATCATCCTCAATGTCCAAGACGTGAGAGGCCACGCGCAATGCATTCAAGTAATCTCTGGCGAGTTCAATATTTACCTCAACATCTTCATTTGGAGCATCTACATTGTAGAGCGTAACATTAACCTCAATTTTTCCGCGTGATACTTTGCTTTGCAGCATTGACTTTATTGGCTCTTCGATATATCCATAGGAACGCGGCACTCTGGCGTTAAACTCAAAAAAACGATGGTTGACCGCCTTGATTTCGACCGTTATATCTTTTGAGCCAATAACCTCCTGAGCCCGGCCGTAACCGGTCATACTTTTCAGCATAAAGACACCATCCACCTTTCTCTGTTCTTTATTATTGTAACACAACCGCATATGGAATGGATGATTTGATTCATTATTTGTTCATATTAAGCGCAATGTTTTACATTTCGTTCACATATAGATAAATGCTGTCAACAAAATTACAGGTGCCAAAAAATGACACCTGTAACATTTACAAACTATTTACTCATTTTTAGCTTTCTTAGCCAAATCGGCAATTGCATCTTTTCTGGAAAGATTGATTCTGCCCTGGCTGTCGATTTCAGTTACTTTAACCAAGACCTCATCACCAACAGAAACAACATCTTCCACTTTTTCCACACGATGGTCGTCCAGCTTGGAGATATGAACCAGACCTTCTTTTCCAGGAGCAATCTCCACAAAGGCGCCAAAATTCATCAGACGGGTGACCTTTCCCTTATATATTGCACCGACTTCCGGGTCATTCACGATGGTATTGATAATTGAAAGGGCACGCTCCGTATTTTCCTTGTTGATGCCGAGAATCGAAACCGCACCGTCATCGGTAATATCAATCTTTACATCACAGTCTGCGCAGATCTTCTGAATCACCTTACCGCCGGTGCCGATAACTTCCCTTATCTTATCAACCGGGATTTTGGCAGAAGCCATCTTCGGTGCATATTCGCCTACCGATTCACGGACTGCCGGGATTGCCTTCAGCATGACCTCATCCAGAATATAGTCACGCGCTTTATGCGTCTTTGCAAACGCTTCTTTAATGATATCCAGCGTCAAGCCGTCAATTTTGATATCGACCTGAATGGCAGTAATACCTTTATGAGTGCCGCCGACTTTGAAGTCCATATCACCGTAAAAGTCTTCCAAGCCCTGGATATCTACCATGGTCATCCAACGGTCGCCTTCCGTAATCAGACCGCAGGAGATTCCGGCGACAGGCGCCTTAATCGGAACGCCGGCGTCCATCAGTGCAAGAGTCGAGCCGCAAATAGATCCCTGAGAAGTAGAGCCATTAGAGGAAAGTACTTCCGAAACCACGCGGATTGCATATGGAAATTCTTCTACAGAAGGAAGCACAGGCACCAAAGCTTTTTCTGCCAAGGCGCCATGTCCGATCTCACGCCGTCCAGGACCTCTGCTTGGCTTGGTTTCCCCAACGGAATATGACGGGAAATTGTATTGATGCATATAGCGTTTTTCTTCTTCTTCATCAATTCCATCAATAATCTGTGCATCCCGTACCGGGCCAAGTGTAGCAATGCTCAACACCTGGGTCTGACCTCTTGTAAAGAGGCCGGAGCCATGCACGCGCGGAACAACTGCGACCTCCGCGGCAAGCGGACGGATTTCATCCATTTTACGTCCATCTACCCGTTTGCCCTCGTCCAACAGCCATCTGCGGACAATATATTTCTGGAGGAGATAGATGCATTCATCAATCATGCCCTCTTTGTCACATTGTTCATCAAACTTCTCATGGATATCTGCAACAATTGGTGCAAGGCGTTCTTCACGGACATTTTTGTCATCTGTGTCAAGCGCTTCCTTTACGCTGTCTATCGCATATTCTTTAATCATTTCAAAGAGATCGGAATCAACCTTTTGAGATTCAAATTCGATCTTCTTTTTGCCGATTTCCTGCTGAATTTCGCTGATAAAAGCGACCATCTTTTTAATTTCTTCATGCCCCGCAGCTATTGCTTCCAGCATTTTCTCATCAGAAACCTCGTTAGCGCCCGCCTCGATCATGCAGACCTTTTCTGCCGTTCCTGCGACTGTCAGATTCAAATCGCTGCGATTTCGCTGTTCCAGTGTCGGATTGAGTACAATTTCGCCGTCAACCAGACCGACATTAACACCCGCTACCGGACCATTCCACGGAATATCGGAAATAGAAATCGCAATTGCGGCCGCTGTCAAGCCAGCAATCTCAGGCTGGTTGTCCATGTCGGTGGAAAGCACCGTCATCACAACAGAAACGTCATTTCTCATATCCTTTGGGAAAAACGGACGGATCGGACGGTCAACCATACGGGACGTCAGGACAGAATGCTCGGATGGGCGGCCTTCCCTTTTCAAGAAAGAACCCGGGATTTTTCCAACTGCATAAAGTTTTTCCTCGTAATCAACAGAAAGCGGAAAAAAATCAACGCCTTCACGCGGTTTTGCGGACATGGTAACATTCGCCATAACGACAGTATCGCCGTAACGAACCCAACAGGAACCATTTGCGAGCGCACAGGTCTTTCCTGTCTCCACGCTCAGTTCCCTGCCCGCAAAGGTGGTTTTGAAAATTCTGTGGTTTTCAAACATTTTACAAGCCTCCATTTTTTCATTCTGGACGGCTGGTTTAGCAAAATTGCTGTGCTCTGGCCAGACAGATATGCAAAAGCACACCAATTATGCTAAACGCAGATCTGCATCCTTGCAGAACTGCATACGAGCCGTCCGATTGATGATATTTTGTATTGTAAAACAACAGCGGTTTTACAATAACGCCAAAAGGCAGATGGAAAAATCCACCTGCCTTACCAGCCAATTACTTACGAATGCCAAGCTTCGCGATAACCGCACGGTAACGGTTGATATCCTTCTTAATCAGATAGTTCAACAAATTACGACGGCGGCCAACCATTTTCAGAAGTCCTCTGCGGGAATGGTGGTCATTTTTATGGGTTTTCAAATGTTCCGTCAGATCGTTGATTCTTTTTGTCAGAATTGCGATCTGGACTTCCGGAGAACCGGTGTCGTTTTCATGGGTGCGGTTGGCATTGATAACCGCCTGTTTTTCTTCTTTCAGCAACATTATTTTCACCTCTTTTAAAATTACGCCGGCATCAGAGCAAGGGGAAGGCAAATTTCCTGTCAGACGGCAGAAACCGCCCCGAAGGCTTACACCCGCAAGCAATGATGAGGACAGCTTTATTAGTATATCATATTGCCGGCCGTTTGTAAATAGCCAATATAAATTTCACTAAAAATTCACAAACGTATCCATGATGGTATCACCCTGTTGAATAAAGATACCCGTCTTCGCGGCATTTTCTTCGTCAAATACTGGCACGGAGTGCTCTGCTGTGCGGCTTTTTCGATACATCAAAAAAGGAACAGGGTCTGAAACATGCGTCCGCAGTGAAAGCGGTGTCGCATGGTCCGGCAGTACCATCACCTTATAATCGTCATATGTTTCAAGTGCTTTCAGGACCGGGCCTATCACCTTTTGATCTATCAATTCTAGCGAACGGACTTTGTTTTCCAACTCATTCCGGTGTCCGCATTCATCCGGGGCTTCCAAGTGGATATAAACAAAATCCATGCCGTTTTCCAACGCCCGGACAGCCGCCTGCGCCTTGCCTTCAAAGTTCGTATCAATATAGCCGGTGGCGCCTTCCACCTCGATTACTTCCATACCGGCCAGCTTTCCGATTCCTTTAATCAAATCAACAGCCGACACTACCGCACCGTTCAAGCCATATTTTTCCCGGAAGCTTGCTAAAGGCTTCTTCCTGCCTTCTCCCCAAAGCCAAATACCATTGGCCGGGCGCAAACCGCGTTTTTCCCTCGCTTGATTGACCGGATGATTTTTTAGCATATCATGTCCTTTTATCATCATTTCATACAGTACCTGTGCATTTGGATGGGCAGGGATATATTTTTTGATTTTCTGCCCGGTAATATCATGCGGCGGCGTCAAAACACCGACATCTGTCGTCCCGTGATCCCAAACCAGACAATGACGATAACTGACGCCGGGATACAGCCTGAACTCCTCGCTGTTCAGCTGTTCTGCCAGAAAGTGTATCAGAATCTCCGCTTCATTGGTTGATATGTCGTCGGCACAATAATCCAACAGCGTTTTGTCTTCATAGTTTTCCTCGTCTGACAGTGTTACAAGATTGCAGCGAAATGTGACATCAGTTTCCTTTAAATCAATTCCAATGCTGGCCGCTTCCAGCGGAGACCGACCGGCATAGTAATCCTTTGGCGCATATCCAATGACAGAAAGGTTCGCAACATCGCTTCCGGGCTTAAAGCCATCCCCTACTGTTTTTACCATACCGACGGTTCCATGCGCCCCCAGCCAGTTCATATTTGGCTTATCCGCCACTGTCATCGGCGTCTTTCCGCCTAATGCATCCAGCTTGTAGTCTGCCATACCATCACACAAAACCACCACATATTTCACTCTTGTCATTCCTTTCTAAACTGTACCGCCAGCGATTCATAATGATTCAGCTGATAAACATTCTACAGTCAATTTTATTTTATTTCGTCTTGAAACCATACTTTTTCCACCTGAAAAGTTTTGCCATTTAAGTAATTCAAATTTCCTGCATCCGTTTTAAATGCAAAACACAACTGATAAGAATACAAAGCATGGTACTTTCTTTTTTCCTTGCCGCCGTATTTGCCGTCACCTGCAATCGGACATCCGATATACGCCATATGAGCCCGAATCTGGTGGCTCCTTCCCGTCAGCAACTCAGCCTCAATCAGACTATGACGTCCATCGGTCTTTAAAACCCGATACTTGGTAATGACTTCTTTATTAAAAGCAGTTTTCTCTTTTTGAATCCTGACCTTATTTTGCAGGGAATCCTTATCCAAATAGTGATGCAAAACTCCTTCTTTCTGCTTAGGCACACCTTCTGTCAAACAAAGGTAACGCTTTATGATTTCCCGCGTCCGTATCTTCTCATTTATACATCGCAAGGTCTGCGCATCCTTGGCAGCAATTACAATTCCGCCTGTGTTTCTGTCAATACGATTGCAGAGCGCGGGTGAAAAGCTATTTTCCTTTACAGGGTTATATTCGCCTTTTTGATACAAATAATGCTTCATGCGATTGACTAAACAGTCAGCGTTCTTTTCATTGTCCTGATGAACAACTATCCCCGGCGGCTTGTCAATTAAAAGCAAATGTTCATCTTCATAAACAATATTCAAATCAACCGGCGCATTTAAAAAATCATATTCCAACTGTTTTAGCTCAAAAAACTCGTCGTTGATATATAGTGAAACCACATCGTCTTCTTTTAAAATGACAGAAGCCTCACAGCGTCTCCCGTTCAGCTTGATCCGCTTCAAACGGATAAATTTATACAACAGGCTTTTGGGAATTGTCTTGACCGTTTTCATAACAAATTTATCGAGGCGCTGTCCGGCATCATTTTTTTTAACAACAAATTGCCGCATCATTTCTCTCCGTATCAATACTTCAATGTTATTATAGCATATTTTCAAATTATTTCCTAGATATCTTTGCAAAAAAATCATTTTCTGCTATAATAAAACAAAGAAAAATCAAAAATGATTTTTCATTCCGAAAATGGAAAGGAATACAAGTCTATGCCGACAAATGAATCAGACCTTCATCGGGGTCATCGTCAAAGGCTGAAAAAGCGCTTTTTAGAAGAAGGTCTGGATAATTTTGAACCGCATAATATTCTGGAACTTCTGCTGTTTTTTGGAATTCCAAGAAGAGACACCAATCCCCTGGCGCACCAGCTTCTTGATACTTACGGCAGCTTTTCCGCAGTACTGGACGCTCCCTTTGATGATCTGGTAAAAATGAAAGGCATGACCGAGAGCGCTGCTTTTCTGCTGAAATTATGCACTGGTGTTTCCAGAGCCTATGATATTGATAAAGCCGATCATACTGTACTTTTAAATTCACTTGCTGCCATCGAAAAATACATACAGCCCTTTTTCAAAGGAAAAACAAACGAGGAATTTTATGCATTTTACTTGGATAATGCCTGTAAAGTGATTACGAGCAGACGGCTGTCTGAGGGCGGCCTTAATTCTGCTCCGGTCAGCATCCGTCGTATTGTTGAATATGCTATTTCCAGTAACTGTACAAATGTGATTGTAGCACATAATCATCCGCATGGCCTGGCTTCCCCCTCGCATGCAGACTGCGTAACGACGATCGATATTTATCGTGCACTAAAAACCTGTGAGGTCAATTTACTGGATCATATCATTGTTTCTCCCAGCGGATGTACGTCCATGCTAAATGATGGCTTTTTCTGCCCCGATAATATTTTCTGATAGTGAAAAAGGAAGGAACAAGAATGAATGTGTTAGATTATTTGTCAGCCGCAGCTGAGAAACAAAAAGCCAATGTTTTTGAAATGGTCCTGGTACAAAACGGCGCTTGGACGAAAAAAACACTGATTCCAGTCAGTCCATGTCAAGACTGCTATTCCGTGACAAAAAATTTCACGGCGACCGCTGTCGGTATATTGGCTGACCGTGGTATGCTGTCTCTGGACGACTCAATCGCCCGTTACTTAGAGCAGGAATTTCCCCGGCAGTATGACAAAAAGCTGCCTCAAATTACGATTCGTCACTTGCTGATGCATACAGCGGGCTTTGGACGGGGATTTTTGTTTGAGGGCGACCGATTTTCCTGTGGCGAGGACTGGCTGAAGTATACGCTTTCACAGCCAATTGTTTATGAACCCGGGTCACACTTTTTATATAACAATGCGGGATACTATCTTCTGTCCTGTATTGTTCACCGCATTACTGGGATGAAGATGCAGGAATTTTTACGCCGCGAACTTTTTGCACCTCTCGGGATCAATGATTTTGCATGGTCGTCCTGTCCTATGGGGGAAGCTCAGGGCGGAACCGGATTATATCTGTCTACAGAAGACTTGGCCAAATTTGGATTATTATATCTCAATCAGGGGGTATATCAGGAAAAAAGGATTCTATCAAAAGAGTGGGTCGCACAGGCAACCCGTGCCCAGATTACACCTGATGGATACACCTGCGGATATGGCTACAGCTTTTGGACTTATCCTGACAGCAACGACTACCGGGGAGACGGTGCATATCAGCAAATTGTGCTGATCCTGCCAGAGCAAAACACAGTGTTGGCGCTTCATGCTTTTACCAACGAATTTCAATACTATGACATCATAAAAAAAGCATTGCTGGATTAATGAAGAAGCGGATCCGTCTTAAAAACGGATCCGCTTTGAGCGTGTCGAAAAAGTCGACACGCTCTCGAGGGACAAACACAATCACTGCGGCAAGGCCTTGTTCTGTGTTTTTCCCCCGATTCCCCCTTTTCAGTCAAAAACCGGCTCCGCAAGAGGCTTCGCCTCTGCTCATCGCCGGTTTTCTCTCAAAGAGTCACTCCGACGGCACATGTCCGCCTGCGTGACATTTTTATTTTTTATTGATTTTGGACAGACTGGAAGCGGATCCGTCTTAAAAACGGATCCGCTTTTTGAAATCATTATTTCATCATGCTGGCTACTTCATCCGCAAAATTGTCTTCTCGTTTCTGAAGGCCTTCCCCTCTCTCATAGCGGATAAAGCCAGTAATTTTGATGCTTCCGCCCAGTTCCTTAGCGGTATTCTCTGTGTACTGGGCAACAGTGATATCGCCGTCTTTCACAAACGGCTGCTCAACTAAACAAACTTCCTTATAAAACTTATTGATTCTGCCAATCACCATTTTTTCTGCAATGTTGGCAGGTTTCCCTTCATTCATCGCCTGAACAGTGAGAATTTCTTTCTCTTTGGCAACAACTTCAGGATCAACAGAATCACGGTCAAGATACTGAGGGGCAGCAGCAGCGACCTGCATGGCAACGTCTTTTCCATAAGCTTCAAAACCGTCTTTATCGGCGACATCTGTATCAAACATGACCATTACGCCGATTCTTCCCTCACCGTGAACATAGGGCACCATAACGCCCTCAACCCGTTCAAAACGGCGAATCTGAATATTTTCTCCAATTGTGAGGACTTTTTCCTGAAGCATAGAGGCAACATCCTCACCGGACTCATCCTTGCAAGTCATCAATTCATCGACGCTTGCCGGATTGGAAGCCATAATGACCTGAGCTACACGGTTTACAAATTTCACAAACTCTGCATTTTTAGCAACAAAGTCCGTCTCAGAATTCACTTCCAAAACAACACCGACCTTTTTGGCTTTGTCGACAACAGAAACAACGATACCCTCTGCGGCAATTCTGCCTGCTTTTTTTGCAACCGCAGCAAGACCTTTTTCACGTAAAATCTCAATTGCCTTATCCATATTGCCGTCAGCCTCAGACAGCGCCTTTTTGCAGTCCATCATACCACAGCCGGTTCTCTCACGCAGTGTTTTCACATCATTTGCAGTAAATGCCATAGTGAATCAATCCTTTCATTTATAATCAAGATAAAATGGACGGACGTTTGGGTCCGCCCATTCAAACGGTTCTTATTCAGCAGTTTCCTCTGCTGCTTCTGCTTCAGCAGGAACTTCTTCTGTGATTTCCTCTTCCGCAGCAGCTTCCTCGACAACAGCTTCTTCCTGTCCCTGTCTGCCTTCGATCACAGCATTAGCCATGGCACCGGCGATCAGTTTGACCGCACGAATTGCGTCGTCATTTCCCGGAATCACATAATCAATTTCATCCGGATCACAGTTGGTGTCTACAATCGCGATTATCGGAATACCAAGCTTATGAGCTTCAGCAACAGCGATTCTTTCCTTCCTCGGGTCTACAATAAAGAGCGCGCTGGGAAGTTTTTCCATGTTTTTGATACCGCCCAAATATTTTTCAAGCTTATCAATTTCAAGATTCAGCTTGACAACTTCTTTTTTAGGCAGAAGATCAAATGTACCATCCTCAGCCATCTGTCTGAGCTGTGCCAGTCTCTGGATTCTGCGCCGGATCGTATTAAAGTTTGTCATCATGCCGCCCAGCCAGCGTGCATTGACAAAGTGCATCCCACAGCGTTCTGCCTCTTCTTTTACAGAATCAGCAGCCTGTTTTTTGGTGCCGACAAAGAGAATCTCTCCGCCGTCAGCCGCGATATCACGGACAAACATATAAGCCTCATCCAGCTTTTTGACGGTTTTCTGCAGGTCGATAATGTAAATGCCGTTTCTTTCTGTGAAGATGTATCTTGCCATCTTCGGGTTCCATCTTCTTGTCTGGTGTCCGAAGTGAACACCTGCTTCAAGAAGCTGCTTCATTGATACTACTCCCATGGTAGTGCCTCCTTATTTGGTTAAAATTTACCCTCCGCAAAAGTTCGCGATCCTGCGACAGCGATAAACCGCGCTGCACCGTGCAAAATCCACTTCTGCGTGCGTATTGCTTATCTATTTTATCATAATAATTCCATTATTGCAAGCATTTTTTTCATTTTTGCGCTTTTTTATCAGATTTCATCTTTATCTGTAATCCATTCATCTACAAAACAACTGCTTCCAAATCGGGAAACGGAATGACAGGTCGGACGGTTGTCTCATGTTCTCCCAGTATTTTTTCCATCCACACCATATTATACCATCTTCCAAATTTATAACCGCATTTATAAAATCTCCCGATAGTGCGGTAACCTAAATGCGTATGAAATTGTATGCTGTCTGTTGTCAGATATTCATCCTCTGTTTCCGGGCAGCTGATACAGGCATAAAAATTCAGAATGTGCTGCGCCTTCGAAACCTGCTCCAATGTGTCATATAAAATTCTGCCAATTCCCTGTCTTCTTTTGTCTTTCCTGAGATAAATGGATGTTTCTGCTGACCAGCTATAGGCGGCTCTGCCTATAAACGGTCCTGTATAAGCATAGCCCAAAATCCTTTCATTCTCTTCTGCGACAAGAAACGGATACCTTTTCAGCGTATGGCTGATTCTGTTTTTAAATTCTTCCAGCGTTGGAACATCATATTCAAAAGTGACTGCAGTCTCCCTGACATAGGGTTCATAAATTCCAAGCAATTCTTCCGCATCATTCGCCGTTGCCGCTCGAATTTGTATTTCTTCTCTTTTCATGTTCTGTTCCTTCCTGATTGCATCAGAAATCACCATGCCCCGTGACAAAAAAGCCGTTCTGCCACGAAAGTGAATAAAGTTGTCAGACCATTTGACAACAAAACAGCCAAAAGAAGTCTTTTCTTACTTTCGGCTTTCTTCCGAAAGAACAAATAAACCAAAGGTACCTCCACCAAAAGCGTCAGCAGCAAATATGCAACTGAAACCATATAAATAGGCAATTTGTCCAAATATTCCAAATAGCCAATTCCAAATTGTCCCATTCCCCAGAACCACTCTAAAAGCGAAGGGGCAATAAATGATAACAAATTACCAATTCCAACAACAAGAAGTATTTTGCCCCAATGCTTTACATTAGCAAAAAAATAGATGAAACTGCATTCAACAGCCAGTGTAATGACGATCACAACCGGAAAAACAGTATAAGGGCGTACAGATGAAATCCATCTCCAAGATGAATTAGCAAATGCTGTCAACTGACAAGGCAAAAGGAATCCCAGAGCAGTCAATAGGCTGCAAACTGATCTTTTCATTTGTACTTCACTCCACTCCTCAAACGGTGTTTTCATTCTAGCATGAACCTATTTTAAATACAATTACAAATTAATTACATTTGATGGCAATTTTCTGCTTGTTTTTTAAAAGTTTGAAAATTTGACGTTGCAATTTTTCCGGCTTTGGGTTATAATGAAGATGTTTGTTAGGAAAATATCAATTTTCTTATGTAAATAAATAGGCGGTTGCCTTTTGAAAGGATGTTTTTATGTTAGTATCAGCAAAAGAAATGCTTGACAAAGCAAAGGCCGGACACTATGCTGTCGGTCAGTTCAACATCAACAATCTGGAGTGGACAAAAGCAGCACTCCAAACGGCGCAGGAATGTAATTCCCCAATTATTCTCGGTGTTTCTGAGGGCGCAGGCAAATACATGTGCGGTTTCAAAACTGTTGCCGCTATGGTAAAAGCAATGATTGAGACCCTGAATATTACGGTGCCGGTTGCACTGCATCTTGACCATGGCTCCTATGACGGCGCGCTCGCCTGTATTGACGCCGGATTTTCTTCTGTTATGTTTGACGGCTCTCATTATGGGATTGATGAAAATATTGAAAAAACAAAGGAGATTATCCGCATCGCGCATGCACAGGGAATTTCTGTAGAAGCAGAGGTCGGTGCGATCGGCGGCGAAGAGGATGGCGTAATCGGAAGCGGTGAGGTTGCCGATCCTGCAGAGTGCAAAATGATCGCTGATCTCGGGGTTGACATGCTTGCAGCGGGAATTGGTAATATTCATGGTAAATATCCCGCCAACTGGAATGGCCTGAATTTTGATGTGCTCGCCAAAATCCAGGAACTCACCGGTAAGATGCCGCTTGTTTTGCACGGCGGCACCGGGATTCCCGAGGATATGATAAAGGAAGCGATTTCCCTCGGGGTTTCCAAGATCAATGTCAATACGGAATGCCAGCTTGCTTTTGCTGATGCTACCCGTAAATATATTGAAGCAGGAAAAGATCTTCAGGGCAAAGGCTATGATCCTCGTAAGCTGTTGGCTCCCGGATTTGATGCAATCAAAGCAACCATTAAAGAGAAAATGGAGTTGTTTGGTTCTGTCGACAAGGCATAAGTAAAACAGTAATCTCCCTGTTTTTACCAAATCGGTAAAAACAGGGAGATTTTTATATTTTAAAATCTCCGCGCAGTTCTCGAACAATCTCAATCATATTCAAGTACCCTTCTACCGGCACATAGTCCGGTATAGAATTACCGCTGCTGAATGCAAATCCTCCATGTCCGCTGCACTTTTGGATAACCTCTGCAATATACTCCCTCATTTCCTGTCTGCTTAAGCGGCAGACTGCATCAGTATCGATCCCCCCAAAATTTCCTATTTTATCGCCATATTTTTCGACCCAATACGAAAATGGAGCAATTGCATCCTCATTGGAATGTTTGGCATCAATTTTCACAACGTTGATCAAGTCATCCATCAAATCAAAAATACATCCGCATGAATGCAGCAAAAACGGCTTATGATAAGCGTGGATCAAAGCAACCAACTTCTGATATCGAGGGATAATCTCTTCCCTGATATCCTGAACCGGCAAAAGCGTGCTAACCTTATAACCCAAGTCATCTCCAAACCGCACCACACAGTATAAGTCGCCAAATTCATCCAAAAAACGTTTCCAGATTCGATAACTCACCTCGAATGCTTTTTGAAACAGATCGGAATATAATTGCCGGTCATCCACGGATATATAACAAAGCTGCATAAAACTAACAATTTCCTGGACACACTCAAAAATCCCATTCCCCACACCACCGATCGCTTTCATACCCTTTGGCATATTTTTGGCCAGCGATTTAAAATATGGCGTATATCGTTCAAAATAACGTTTTTCAATTTCATCCCAGGGATACTGCTCAAAATCTGTACGATCTCGAATCACCGGTTCCTTGTTTCCGCCTAAACATCCGCTTCCCGGCATAACTTCTCCAATACAGCATTCAAAGGAAACGGTATCATATCCCATTTTCTGAAAAAAATGACAATAGTATTTGAAATATTCATCAATTTCGTTCTGATCACCATGGATCAATTCAGAAAACTGTACATTTAGAATTTTTTCCATTATTTTATCAGAAATGTTGTGTTCATACAGCGGCAGACGTTCCGCTTCAATGTTGTTAGCCGCTTGAACGATATGGTGATAATCCGGTATAAAATTTTTCATAACTGATTCCCCCTTTGCACTGCCTTCATTATAGCAGAGATCAAAGCGCAAAACGATTCATTATTTTGAAGAAAAAGAACGTTTTTTTACTTTTGGAGAATAGCCCCTTATCCGCTTAAATGTTCGTACAAAAGTTTGCTGACTTGAAAATCCGCATTTTGCTGCAATTATATAAATATAGTCCCTGCTGTTCAAAAGCAGTTTTTCAGCTTCACTGATTCGGATGTAATCCAGATACTGTTTAAATGATTTTCCAACGATTTTTTTAAAAAAACGGGAAGTATAAATATAATTCAAATGAAGCATTTCTGAAATCTGATGGAGTGTAATGTCGGTGGCATAATTTTTTTCGATAAAGCGAAGAGCCGGAAGCAATGCCTGATACTCTGCATCCGGCACATGCTCCGGAAGAATGATCATATGGTGTCGAATGCAAGCCGCCGCCAGTCGATAAACATCACTTCT
This sequence comes from uncultured Clostridia bacterium, assembly GCA_944386455.1. Classification (GTDB taxonomy): domain Bacteria; phylum Bacillota; class Clostridia; order Oscillospirales; family Ruminococcaceae; genus HGM13222. Next base: position 66,408 of record CALXBC010000005.1, read on the forward strand.
GATGACCAATTCATAAGCTTTCCGCTTTGTACTGTATTCCTGATAAATGCTTTCCAATATTTTACGGATCTCATTTTGCTCCTGCGATTCCAGATGATAAACATTTTCACTGTTCAAAAAAGCTGAAATATAACTGAAATCTGAACAGTGAAAATAAGGTGAACTGATTGCAGAAGGCATAAACTTGACAACCAAAATTTCCGTTTCATCCTGTGCCGAGCAAATAATCGTGTGGATCTCTCTGCACCGGATCAGAACAAAATCGCCTGGAACCAACGGAAAAATTTCTTGTTTTGCTCCAGACAAATATTCTGCTTTTCCTTTCAGAACATAAAGAATTTCAAAGCAATCATGCCAATGAAAATTTTCTTCCATTGGATCTTCCCTGTTTTTTCGTATGAACACTTCCACCGGAAATTGAAGCTGTTCTGTTAACGTTTTTTCTTCAGTAACTGCCTTTTTGATCATAGAAATCGCCTTGTTTTACAGAAATTTAAAAATCACTTTATTCTTAGTTGACGCTTTGTAAAAGCGAACGATTACACTGCTATGAAAACGGTCAATTATTCCTTATCGCTTCTACTGTTTCTTGTTCGTTTCATTATTAAAATATTCTCTCGGCGCAACACCGTACTTCTTTTTAAAAATTTTAGAAAAATGATATAAATCTGGATACCCGCATAGTTTTGCCGCCATACTTGGACCGTACTTCTTTTTTCTCATCAGGTCAGCTGCTTTACTCAGCCGCAAGTCAATCAAATATTCCCGTGGAGATTTTCCAGTCTTATTTTTAAATATCACGCTGATATAGCATCTGTCAATTCCCAAGTAATCAGCAACTGCCTCCACTGATATTTCTCTTGCATAGTTTGTATCCATGTAATTCTTTGCTATTAAAGCATAGCGTTCAAATTGGTCCTGAGTTTGAGGACATTCTTTTTTCAGCAGTGCAATGATCTCATACAGCTTTCCGCAAACAAATAATGCGGCAGCTTCACCAAAGCGCTCACACTCCAGCAAATCATGAAACAACTCTGCGCCTTCCGGAAGCGAAATGATACTATTTTCAAAAATTCCTTCCAATTTGAGGGATGAAGAAAAAGAAATCCAAATCTGTGTCCATGGTTCTTCAAAATCCGCAGCAGAGCTGACAGCCCGATATGGTTTTACCAAAAATAAATCTCCGCTGTTCAGAGAATATTCCGCTGATTCTGTTTGAAAAACGCCTTTTCCGGCAGCAATATAATAGATGGTATAATAGTCCCGAATTTCCAAAACAGAAACCTGCTCATTTTTAAATTCTTCAATCCCCAGCTGCAATGGATTCAAATCAGTAAAGTTTTTGTTTTCCAACTTAAAAATACGCCGCAATTCCTATTCCCCCTCCTGCTTCTCCGGCCTATCTCACGAAAACAAAACTGGTATCATCGGATAGTTTCTCATCAAAACAATATCCCAGCCGATTGAAGCACTTTACAGCTTCTGCTCCGGTAATATTATGCTCCGCCATATAACGAACCATTTCTCCTCGAGCCATTTTAACATATACGCCTTTTTCTTTAATTCTGCCATCAGTCTTTTCACCAAATTTACAAGTAATATACCTGATATGCCGCTCCAGATAAGGCTCAAAAATCTTGCTGTATTCTTTCGATGCAAGATTTAAAACAACATCTTCACCTTTTACAAGTTCCTTATAAATGATGTCCTTCCAATAATCATACAAATCTTTCCATGAACTGCTTTTTAGCTTAGTCTGCATTTCCAGACGATATGATGTCACTCCATCCATAGGTCTTAAAATCCCATAGAAAGCAGAAAGAATCCGCAAATGCTGCTGAATATAGTGAAAACAGTCTTTATCAAATACCCGGGGAGCCATATAGCGGTACTGGATTCCATCAAAAGCCAATACTGCCGGGGTTAGATTATGATATAAATCCATATTTTTGTACTGCTCCATGGATAACGCAGCAATTTTATCATTACAGTCCAAAATCCTTTTCAAATCATCATATTTCAATTTCTGAAGATGCTCTTTTAGTGCCTGGGCACGTTTTATGAAAACAGGATATGCCAATGGCTGCAAAAAATCCAAATCCTGTATCATTCTTTTTGCCGGAGAAATGATTATTTTCATAGTTACACCTAGAATCGGTCGGTTAAAATAACCTCAGTGATCACAAAATTTTATATTACAGTAAAAATAATTTATTTCAACTTAAATATATTATATTTTAACATAAATTGATCCGTATTTCAATGTGCTGTCTCACTTAACTATTCTGGCTTAAAGAACAAGTTGAAACTAATTTCATATAATGAACCAGACCGTTTCTGTCATGCGGTCTGAAATCTATTCTGAAAGAAGGGTCAACAGCATAATGAGGTGTGTTGATATCATAGAAAAAACAGATTTACCTCTTGCCATGGCTTACATCCCCATGCAAAAATGGCGTGACTTGTACGAACCTGAGGTTGCTTTGGAACGGGGCACCGTTTTTGCAGAACTGGATAAACCTTGGATTGGCGAGGAGGCGGTATGTAATGAGTGAACGGCAAAGGCTGTTAAAGCGGCTGCAGGTTTGCGAATTTACATTAGATGATGTCAGATTGTATTTGGATTCTCACCCCTGTGATCACGCAGCTTTAGAATATTATAAAAAACATCTTGAAATGCGAAACAAAGCGTATCAGGACTATATCGAAAAGTTTGGCCCATTAATGGCGAATGACTGTATCAATACAGAAAAATGGACGTGGGTCGAAGAGCCCTGGCCATGGGAAAAGGAGGCGTAAAACATGTGGGTTTATGAAAAAAAATTACAGTATCCGGTCAAAATTTCCCGGCCAAATGCTGCGCTTGCCAAGGTAATTATTTCACAATTAGGCGGTCCGGACGGAGAACTTGCTGCTTCCACACGGTATCTAAACCAGCGTTACACAGCTCCTACCGGAGAAGTAAAAGGAATGCTGACTGATATTGGTACAGAAGAACTGGCGCATGTAGAAATCATTAGTGCAATTCTGTATCAACTTACAAAAAATCTCTCCATGGAAGAAATCAAAAAAAGTGGATTTGACACTTATTTTGTAGATCATACACTTGGAATCTATCCGCAGGCAGCATCCGGTGTTCCATTTACAGCCGCCTATTTTCAGTCCAAAGGAGATCCGATCTGCGACCTAAACGAAGATTTAGCAGCAGAGCAAAAAGCGCGGGTCACTTATGATAATATCCTCCGTCTGGCCGATGATCCTGATGTTCGAGATCCCATCAAATTTTTGCGTCAGAGAGAAATCGTTCATTATCAAAGATTCGGCGAAGCAAAACAATCAAGGTGGAATGTGGAAGCGGAGCTGCTGACACACCATTTGAAATCAAGATTTATATTTTTCATACAAACAGATAACCTCATCTCTGTAAATTGCAACGATGAGGTTATCTATTTTTTCTGTTTCATTAACTTTTAGTTGACAAATTCAGACTATTGTGATAGTATATAAGTGCAGACTACTGAGATAGTATGGGAGGATAATATGCAAAGTTTATTTGATTCAGAGCTTCGGTTAATGGAAATTGTTTGGGAAAATGAACCGATTTCTGCAAAAGAAATCAGTATGATTGCTGCGCAAAAATTTGATTGGAATAAAAACACAACCTATACTGTGATCAAGCGCTTAATTGAAAAAAAAATACTGCGTCGTGATGAGCCGGGGTTTATATGCTCATCCATTATAAAAAAAGGTGAAGTGCAAAAGGCTGAAACAAAAACACTGATTGACAAACTGTTCGGGGGTTCCAAAAAAGCCTTTTTTTCCGCTTTTGCTGACGATACTCTCTCTCCGGAGGAGGTGGAAGTTTTAAAGGAACTGATAAAAAAGAAGGGATGATTCTATTGGGTGCCATTTTCTATTGGGTATTAAATATGAGTATACTCGGTTCTGTCACTGGGATTCTTATTTTATTGTTTCGTCGTATCCGCATTCTGCCCCGTTTTGGAGTATATTTGCTTTGGATGTTGCCGCTTGTTCGCTTTTGGATTCCTGTAGGAATTGCCAACCAATATAGTTTGTTGAACTTCATTTCACATTTCACAACGAAAACAGTTGTGGTGAGAAAATCAGTATTCGAATATACAATGACTAATGCTATACAGGCGGCAGAAAAATATTTTCCGATTGAATTTAAAACAGAACTTTTAGTAGATGTTTTTCATATTGCCGGTATGATATGGCTGATTGTTGCTGTGGGGGCAATTATCTCTTCTGTTACACTTTATGTCGTTACAAAATCAGCTTTGAAAAACGCGAATCATATTAAAGGCAACATTTATATTTCAGATAAGGTTTTGTCTCCGGCAGTATACGGGATATTAAAACCGAAAATCATTTTGCCTGCAAATATCTCGGATGCAAATATAGACTACATCCTTCGGCATGAGCAAGTACATATCCGCAGACGAGATAATCTGTGGCGAATAATTGCCGTTATCACTGCTTGTGTTCACTGGTTTAATCCGCTGATTTGGGTCTTTCTCAAGTTGTTTTTCACAGATATGGAGCTAGCTTGCGATGCGGGAGTATTGAAACATTTAGCTGATGATGACAAAAAAGGATATGTGGCGGCACTTTTGGCTTGTTCTGCCGGGAAATCTTACTATGCGAGCGCTTTCGGCGGATCTAAAATTCGACTGCGAATTGAAAATATTCTGTCCTATAAAAAGCTGACACTGCTATCGAGTATATGCTTTACGGCATTTTTTGTTGTGATTACGGTGGCTATCATTACAAACGCTGTGGGAGGGTAACAAAATGAAAAGATCCATTTGTTTTTGCTTGATTTTCTGTTTGACGTTTTTGTCCGGTTGCATATTTGAGCAAGACAGCAGTCCGAAAGGCGTTGATGCTGTCAGCGGCGGCGTTTTAATTCCGGAAAATGCATCCACAATGATGATTGCTTATTATGATACCGAAAATCCTGATGCTACCAAACAAAAAAGCTATCAAGCTGATGAAAAGCAATTCCGGAAATTATGCGATTTAATTCAATCAATTGAAATTTTACCGTTATCTGAGCAGGATGTTCTTTCGTTTTCTACGCTTTCCTATCAAAACGCTGCTGATATTTCTGTGCAGTTTGATATCGGGGAATCTTTGTATATTTATTCTGAAGGCGGTATCAGTCGGGCTGCTAACAAACAATCAGATGGAGCATCTGTGACAAAATATTATTCTGTATCGCAGGACAATATTCATCAGCTTAAAAAAATACTCATTCCGGATTTTGAAAAAGATTATGAGTCTCTTCCTAAGAAGACAAATGCTGTAAAAACTGAGAATGTAAACGAAAAAAATGTGAAAGAAATTCCGCTTTTTATGCCTCAGAATCGCAAGGCTTTTGCGTGTTCAGACGGGATTATTGCCTTCCACCCTGTTTTGAGTGAAAATAAAGAAGACATGTTCTTGCGTGCTGTCAAATATGACAGCAACGGGAAACTGATATGGGTTCAGAATTATACTGACATAAAGCTAATACCATATCGTTTTGGAGAATGCATTCAAACACGGGACGGCGGATTTGCGTTTTCTATTGATGGGGATGTATCTTTTCGCCAAACAAATGAGAACAAACAGGTTGCTGATATTACACGTGGGTGGTTAGTAAAATGTGATGATGACGGAAATATTATGTGGAAAGATCAGCTTGAATTTAGGGGTGGGAGTGAAGTCTCATTTATCTGCGAGACCCAAGGAGGCGAACTGCTGACCGTTGGGACCTGTCAGACTGATGACGGAAAACACTATCTAAACGGAGACAGTACATATGGTTTAACCGATTTAATTTTCACAAAATATGATAAAAACGGAAAACGTATAGGCTTGATGAAATACGGCGGATCGGATTTTGACTCGTTTCGTAGTGCGTGCTATTCACCTGAAATCGGATTAGTTGTTTCGGGTAGCACACAATCCTGTGACGGCAATATCACAAAACGAAAAGAAAAGGGCACGATGCTTTATCCGCGTGAATTTGTAACGGTGTTCGATGATGACTTGAATGAAAAATGGCAATATGTTTTTGAAGATCAAAACGAAATATATACGTCTTATCTATCTGTTATCGGAAAACAAATATATGTCGCCGGTTCCTTGGCTTCGGACACCGGCAAGCACAATCAGACGGCTGTTTTTAAATTTAATCAAGACGGGACAGGCATGAAATCCAAAATCATAAATGCGTCATTGGTTATGGGAATATACGCCACTGAGGATCGCATGCTATTGCTTTCCGTTAATCCATCTGCATATTGTGAGAAGTCCGGTATACCTCAGATCTACAAATTAGATACAGATCTGCAAATTAATAAGGCGATTGATGACGCACCAAGCAATGCCTATGAGTATAAGGTTGTACCGACATCTGACAATGGCTTCTTCACCGTTCAGATGCAACAGGTCAAGTATTTGCCACAACCGGTTTGGATGAATCGCTCGATGATGAGTTCCGCAACCGTTCGCTCGATGATGGATTCCGCAACCGTTGTAAGCCGTTTTGATGCGGACGGGAAACTGCTTTACCGCAAGACATATGACCAAAATCATGAGGTTGAAGATATTGACATTGTCATTCCGTTGAAAGACGGTAAAGTGATTGTCGGACGATAAGAGAGAGGGAACCCCCATTATCAATGCAATAACAAGTCTATTTAGAATAAACATATCATATCAGATATATAATGAACTCACTGTAGGATGCGCTTGTGTTCTGTTGTGGGCGGTACTGCCACAATCAGAGCACAAGCGGATATTATCTTTCGGTTACGAGTGTCTATAATACCCCGCATCTGCTTATTGCAGATGTGGGGTTATGTTATAAACGAAACATATACTTATCACAGTGCTTTGCATAATTTGATTTTGGTTCCTTTTTCATAAATATGATATCCACATTTTAAATACAAGTTTTGTGCCGGTAAATTGTCCTCATCGGTTTGAATTGCAATGGTTGTGAATCTTTTTTCTATTACATATTCTTCAGCATACGATATGGCAAAAGAACCGATTCCTTGACGCTGAAAATCCTTTGCAACAAATAGCATAGATATCCACGCTTCACTTGTGGTCTCAAGGCCGTTAATCTTTAAATATGCGACCGGTATAGCACCTTTGCATATTAGAAAGTGTTTTTCGTCATTATCGTTAGCAGAAAGTAGTTCTTTCCACTCGCTCAAACTTATATCGTTGCTATTCAAATTTCCTTTGTTTTGTGCGAATAATATCCGCACAAAGTAAGCTTCATTTTCTGTGGCGGGTATTATTGTAAGATTATTCGGAACTTTTGCCTCGTACATTTTTTCTCCATCGTTTATAAAATTATTAAAGGGCTCAAAAGGCTGTTCTGAAAATCCGACAGACAATTGAAGATTTCGACTTGGGGTATTATCCGGTTCGACATAGCAACGAAGCGTGGTGGCGCCTAGTTCGGATAAATGATTCACTGCTGTACGAATCATTTGAGAAGCTATACCTACTCTCCTATATTCCGGAATGACAAAAAGGTCTCCATAGTACCAAAGTTTTGGATTGATTTCATTTTTTACACAGTGAAGTCTTCCAACCACATCGTTGTTTTGTGTGGTAGCCACTATGCCAAAACAATCATTCTCGTTCATAATCTCATCGAACACATACTGTCGAGAACGATTGACCCATGGCGGAGTATCCGCTTTCCATTGCTTTTGAGCAATCTTTTTGACGATCTCATTTGACAAAAATTTGCTGATTTGAATTGTGATGATTTCTTTCATTTGGTTACCTCTTTCATAAAATAAGATATAAAAATCGCCTCTGATAAAATCAAAGGCGATAATTACATCCGTATGAAAAAGGATTTTAATCAGCGGACAAAATGGCATTTGATTCTATCAGTATAATGTTTGTCATTTTGTCCACCTCACTTTCATCATTTTATGAAATAATAATAGCATAAATGTTCAAAAAAGTCAATGCGTTAGCCGCAAAATGGTTTTAGACCAATTTTTAATTTTGAAGGAAAGTTCTCTTGACAATATATTAGAAACAGTTTATACTTTAATTGGTTCCACAGTTTTGTGTATTGAATCGAAAAGAACTACAGTTGAGCTGAATTGCTTTGTTGCTATTGATTTTTTGCCTGCTTTGGTTGCTTTGCAACATTGGGCACACTCCGGTTATGCGGAGAGTTATGTTTGTATGTTAGCCCGAAAGGGTAGGTTTTGTTTCTGCATTCGTTAAGAATGAAAGTCCAAATTCCTTCGGGAATAAAAAGAATGACGCCGAAAGGCATAAATTGGTTGCTATGCAACATGGAAGAAGTGGCGGTTTTTACCGCAAAATGTGTGCGATGATCTGGGGTAAGGGGAAATTATGCCCTTTTCACCATGAAATAATGATAATACAGCGTTTTATACGCATAATCCAAAGAGTACAGCTTTTGCCGTACTCTTTTTCTTTTAGGAAGAAAAAATACTGTTGTTTTGTCATCATCAGCTATTTGTGTCGGAGGCGGAAAGCAAATATAAATACTGTTTCGCCCTCGATGAAAGGAGGTGGTGCTTTGGGATATCCTTTTGTTTCATCTGTCCATAGCGTTCTTGCAACCCCTGCATGTTCCACCGCCTCCGTACACAGAACGAGCAGATAACGATAGCGTGGGGCTGTTTGATTGACAAATACGCCTTGCCGAAAAAATGATAATAAAGTTATAACCTTTTCGGATGCCGTCAACCGGTATCTGAAAACAAAAAGAATGACACAGGCTGACCTCATCAGAAAAAGTCAGCTAACGAGAACAACCGTAAGCCGTATATGCCGCAACAGCAACGATAAAGGCAGCAGCTACCAGCCGACAGACCGCGTTGTGATGAGCATATGCGTGGCCCTTGGACTAAATCACACGGAAACTGCTGAAATGTTTGCTTTAGCGTTTCCGTATTTTCCCTATTGGAATGAAATCATTGAAAAAAGAATGGATATTTTTCAGGCAAATGCGCTCCTGGATGAACAGGGCTTGCCTTTGCTGGGAAGTCAGACAGAAGAATAAAAAATGCCGCCTTGCAGTTCGCAGGGTGGCATTTTTCATGTTTCGCCGGGGAAGCAGCCTACGCTTTTTTATTTGTTACAATAAAGACAGGTCAAAGGTGCGCACCGCAGACCGAAACTAAATTAAAGGAGCATGATCACATGTTAAATATCCGAGATCTGAAAATCGATCCCGCTTCACTGGGGGCAAAGAAACTGTTGGTGGATATTACCCCCGCTTACGAATACAAGGATGGGCGCAGGTCGGATACGATTACCGGCTATCGGTATATCGTTGCCTTGCCGGAACATGGTTTGGAGAAAATCGGGGTAAAAATCGAGGGCAGACAACTGTTGGAAAAGCCCGAAGGCTTTGCGGAGGTGGAGTTTGGCGGTCTGGAAGTGTTTGCGTATGAGAGTCAGGGCAAAACGCAGATCAGTGCGAAAGCAACCGGTATTTCATTAGTAAAGAAGTCATAATGTACGGGCGGCGCTGTAATAGATGCAGTCGGGGATAAAGGATTTTTCCTTAAGAAAAATGCTCCCCGGCGGCAGCGCAGCGCCGCCCTTCCATAAGGGCAAGTATTACCCTTATGGAAGCATGGGTAGCAGTAGCAATTGTTTGAAAGGAGGTTTGATATCTATGTCTGTAAATCCCCAAGCACGAAAATGGATGCTGACAATCAACAATCCGCAGGACTGCGGGCTTGACCACAGCGGTATGATCTCGCTTTTAAGCCTGTTTTGTCCTGATTATTTCTGTCTGGCAGATGAAATTGCCACAACCGGTACTTTCCATACCCATATCTTCCTGTATTCCCATTCCCCCATTCGGTTTTCTACGATCAAAAATCGGTTTCCAACCGCACATATTGAAAAAGCGTTCGGAAGTGTAAAGGATAATCGGGATTACATCCGCAAGGAAGGCAAATGGGCAGACAGCAAGAAAGCGGAAACGGCGGTTGAAGGCAGTTTTTATGAGTTTGGAACGATTCCGAGTGAGGGAGAGGAAAAAGACCCGAAGATGTTCCGTCTGCTTCAGAACGTAAAGGACGGCTTGACGACCACTGAAATCATTGATGATTCGCCATCCTTTGCGTTTAAATCCAGAGATATCGATATTTTGCGTGAGGCTTATCTTGCCGAGCAGTACCGTACACAAAACCGAGACATTACCGTAACTTATTTGTTCGGTGCGTCGGGAACAGGAAAAACCAGCAGTATTTACAAAAAGCACCCAGCGTCAGAAATTTGCCGCATTACTGACTATAACGGCAGAAACGGCGTTCGGTTTGACAGTTACCACGGTCAGGACGTGTTGGTATTTGAAGAATTTCATTCACAGATTCCCATAGAAGCGATGCTCAACTATTTGGATATTTATCCGCTGTTTTTGCCCGCGCGGTACAGTGACCGAACCGCTTGTTATACCAAGGTGTATATTACCTCTAATTTGCCGTTAAACGAGCAGTATACTGAGGCGCGTCATCACCGACCGGAAACGTGGAATGCCTTTATCCGGCGGATCCATCATATATTTGCTTATATGCCGGACGGTACAGTGGAAGAAATCCTTTTCAAGTAAGGAGTGCGCTTGTGAAAAACCAAGAAAAAGAACATCTTTATACACAAACACAAAAAAGATATCTTTGGCTGCGGTTCAAAAACGGTTGTACGAGCTTGAAAAACAGCAAACTAAAACGATTGACATTGCTTGTATTTGGCATCATTGTCCTGCTGATATGGATTTTTAACAAAGAGCGTTTCCGCTTAGATCAAATGCAGATGGTGTCTCCGGCTTTTATTACTCTCTCTAAACTGATTTTTCCGGTTGCTCTGATTACCGGAGAACTTTTTATAATAATTCTGTTTGGTACACCTTGCGGATGTAAATCTGTTACCGATAATTTCCGCAGAATTGGTTTGACAAACAGCGCCGGAGAAACGCCTGTGCTGGTTGCTAAATACAAGGACAAGAAACAGTCGGAAGCAACAGTGTTGGAGTTTGACAGCGTTGGTATTCCGCCGAAAGAATGGGAAGACAAGCAACAGCGGATTGAAACGGCTCTGAATGTCTATATCGTGAAAATTCAGGAAGGAAAAGACAAGCGCACCATCCGGCTTTATACGGTACCGGCTTCAGGCGGTTTGTCAGACAAAAACGAGTGGCGGGACAGCTATCTGATCAAAGACAGTTCTACGCTTGTTCTTGGCAGGAGCCTGCTGGGAATTGTGACAGTTGATTTGGCAAAGATTCCGCATATCCTGCTGGGTGGTTCCACCGGAAGCGGAAAGACTGTACTGCTGAAGACCCTGCTGATGCAAGCGGTCAGGAAAGGAGCCGTTGTTGCAATCGCGGATTTCAAGGGCGGTGTAGATTTCCCTCCGGTTTGGCATGAACGTATTGTTAAGTTAAATGAAAATTGAGGCACCGAGCCAAACAGTGGTATAATGTTTCTGCAAAGAAAACACAACAC